>JACCWD010000211.1 GCA_013697825.1 Rubrobacter sp. | reverse complement strand
TTGCTTCTTACCGATATTGGACATGGCTTGCCCGGAGAAGGTTGCACTTGATTCGCGTCCCGGAAATAATTTGCCGTTGCGAGGTGGATATACTGCTTGCGATGGAAATAAGCAGCAACGATAACGGGGATCGCCCTGTCTAAAGTTATAGAACCAAATGATGAGGCGCTGGTAGCGAGAAATGATGAGGCGCTGGTAGCGAGAGCCCGGGCCGGGGAACGAAAGGCTTTCTCCGAGCTTGTGGTTCGCCATCAAACGCTTGTTTTCAGGGTTTGCTTCCGCATCCTCGGAGATCGGGAGGATGCGAAAGACGCCGCCCAGGAGGCGTTTATAAGGGCGTACAAGAAAATGGATGGCTTCGAGGGGCGAAGCTCTTTCAAGACGTGGATGACGCGCCTGACGGTGAACGTAAGCCTGAACGAACGTGGCAAGCGCAAGGAGAACCTCGACATCGAAGACTGGGCGCCGCCGGAACTCGGGGACGGCCCCGAAGCCGAGGCGGTGAAGGCGGAGGCGCTGGCGAAGCTTCACAAGGCTTTGCAGGCACTCCAGCCGAACCACCGGGCCGCCGTCGTATTGCACGACCTCGAAGGCATGAATTTCCGCGAGGTCGGGGAGTCGCTCGATGTCCCGGAGCAGACGGCAAAAAGCTGGGCGTACCGGGGCCGGCAGCGATTGAAGGATCTGCTGACATGAATACAAAGAAAGGCGTATGGAACAGAGAAACATAGAAGATCTTTTGCAGGCGTACGCCATCGGCGACGTCTCCGACGAAGAGGCCGAGCGGGCCGAAGAAGCGATCGCCGCCTCGCCGCGCCTGCGCGACGAGCTTGCCCGCTATGAGAGGCTCTTCGTCCTCCTCGTTGCCGCCGCCGAGGAGGAAGTGAAGGTGCCGAGGGATTTGCGGGCGAGGGTGGTGTGGCGGATCGCCATGATCTCGTACCTCAACTCGGCGGCGGAGCTTGCCGGAGGCCTCCTCGGAGCTTACGGTCGGGCTTTGATCTATTATTTGAGGCTGGCGTAAAGAAGAGAGGACATTGTGGAGCAACTTTTATCTGATTTCATCTCGTACCTGTCGCGGGCGCTCGGAATCGTTGCCGCGGGCGTTTTGCTCTCGTTCCTCGTCCGTCCGGCGGCGATCTTCGTCCTCCACCGACTCCGCTTCGACAGCGCCTGCGACCGCGTCGGCATCGCGACCCTCATGCGCGAGAGCGGGATCGGAAGCAGCCCCTCGCGCTTTATCGGCAACATCGCGTTCTGGGCGATCATCCTCTTCGCCGTCCTCGCCTCCCTCGGCCCGCTCGGCCTCGAATCGCTGGCGGATACTTTCAATCAAGTCATCCTCTATGCGCCGCGCATCCTCGTCGCCGTCCTCATAGTCCTCCTCGGAACCGCCGCCGCGGGCGTCGTCGCCGAACTCGCCCGCCGCGGCCTCTCCGAACTCGGCGTGAACCGGACCGGCCCATTCGCCACCCTCACCCGCGTAGCCGTGATCTTCGTCTCCGCCATCCTCGCCGCCAACGTCCTCGGCATACAGGCGACGATCCTCATCTCCATCACCGTCATCGTCCTCGGCGGCGTCGTCCTCACGGCGGCCCTCGCCCTCGGTCTCGGACTCCGCCAACTCTCCCAAAACGTCGCCGCTGGAAGATACCTCGCCGAAGGCATCGAGGAGGGCGACGAAATCTCCGTCAACGGCGTCTCGGGGACCGTCGAGCGCATCGGACACGCAATGACCACGATTCGAACCACCGACGACGAAGTCCATCTCCTCCCGAACTCGCAGTTCCTCGAATACGCGGTGAGAAAGCGGAAACCTCTCTCCCGGTAATTCGAGTCGATCGGCGTTTCAGCGTGCCGCAGCGGATTGCGGAAGGCTCGTCCCGTCCGCAATCCAGGTTTCAGGTTTCAGGCATCGGGCTTCAGAAAATACTTCCCCGGACAAGCCGCCCTCGCCGACCGGAGCCTCGCTGTCGGCTTTGATTCGGGCGTACGGCCTTTCCGGGCGACCATCCGCTTTACGGCAAAAAGCCGCCCCGTGGCGACCCTCCTTATTCCCTCGGAAGCTGCCGGACTATTTGCCCGAGCATCTCGACGCCGCCTTTGTCGAGGGTGCGGTTCTCGTCGATTATCTCGATCTTCTCGGGCGCTCCCATCGCTTCGAGCCGCTCCATCGTGAACGTCGAGCAAAGTATGGCTCTCGCGTTCTCTTCTTCGAATAACTCGCCGACGGCCTCTTCCTGATCGAGGTACACCTCGCGGAGATCGAGGTGGTCGAGACCCGCGCCTTCGAGCGAACGGGAGAGGTTGTCCATGCACGTCTGCGACGAACCCACGATGCCCACGACCGCCCCCTCGGGAAGCTCCATGAGCTTTTGCAAACTCTCGATGTTCGCCTCCGCGAGGAGCGCCACGGTCTCGATGCCTCTCGGCTCCATCATCTCCTCGACCTCGTGGACGTGGAAGAACGTCGTAACCGCGAGCCGCCACGGAAGCTCCCCGCCCTCCGCCAATCTCCCTTCGAGGTTTTCGAGAAGCACTCTTTCCACCTCGACCGGGAGTTGTGATTCGAGTTCGTCGGAGAATTGATCCATCTCGTTTTGCGTACACTCGACGAAGAGGATGCTCACCTTCTCCCGCGGCCTCGTCCCCGCCCGAGCGAGAAGCTCATACGCGAGATCCTCGACCGAAACATTCTGCGCCGCCGCGAGGTCGAGAACCCGCTCCAAAACTTCCTGCCGACGGCGATCCTCACGGCTCACCGGAGGCTCCATGACGTAAACTCCGCTCCCCCTCCGACTCTCCACATACCCCTCATGTTCGAGGTCGGTCACCACCCGAGCCACCGTGTTCCGGTTCACCCGCAAAAACCCCGCCAAAGCCCGAATGCTCGGCAACCGACTCCCCACCTCGAAGTTCCCCGTCAAAATGAGGTGCTTTATCTGCTCGCGCAACTGAACGTGAACCGGTACGTGGCTCTTCTGATTTATCTTCAAATCCATAAATTATCCCATTGCCCTATGACACTTTGCCGTTTACAATTGTCATAATCGTATGTGGCAATTATAACGCAGTCGCGGATTTGCCGGAAGGAGGAGTGATGGAGCGAAGGATCGAGGTTCGGTGGGGTCGCGGGGACGACGTGGAGGCGATCGGGAACCTCCTCGAATTCGACGGCTCTCCGAGGCGAGACGCCGATGAAGAACGTTTCATCGTGGCGGAGGAAGGCGGAAGGCTCCTCGCCACGATTCGGGTTCGGGCGACTCCGGGAAGGATGGATTTGTGGGGCTTCGTCGCCGACCCCCGCGTGAGGGAGGGCGAGGCCGCGTCGGAGCTTTACCGGGGCGCGTGGACATTGGCGAAAGAACTCGGAATCCCCGAAGTGTGGGCCGACGACGACCGCCGGAGGGACGCTCTTCTCGGAGCGGGGTATCGGCGGAGGATCGGGGGCTGGAAACTCGCCGAAGAACCGGCCTCGCCGCCGAAGAACCCGGCATCGCCGAGCTTCCTTTTCGGGATCTTCGGCGCGTAAATCGGGATGCCGAAGACCATCGAAAAAAGGAACGCCGAAGAGGAAAGCGTCGTCACCTTCACGACGCGCGGGATGCTCGCCGGGGCGAAACGATGCCTCCCCATCGCCGTGAGCGGCGTCGCCATCGGCCTTGTTTTCGGGGTTCTCGCCCGGCAGGCGGGACTCTCCCCGGTCGAGGCGTGGCTCATGAGCATCCTCGTCTTCTCCGGTGCGGCGCAATTCGTCGTTATCGGTATATGGGCGAGTCCCGTCCCGCTCGCGGGCGTCGTCCTCGCCACCCTCGTCGTCGGCCTCCGCCACCTCCTCATGGGCGCGGCTTTGAGTCCATGGTTCTCGAAGCTCTCGAAGAGAAAGGCTTTCGGAAGCGTCTTCTTCATGGCGGACGAGAATTGGGCGATGACGATGGGGGAGTTTCAGAAAGGGAAGAAGGACGCGGCGTTTCTTCTTGGGGGCGGGCTTGTGATGCTCGTCTCGTGGAGCACGTTCACGTTCGTCGGGAGCGCGGCGGGGAGCTTCATCGAAGACCCGGCGCGGTGGGGTTTGGATTTCGCCTTCACCGCCGTGTTCATCGCGCTCCTCGTCGGGATGTGGCGCGGGAAGTCGAGCATTTTGCCGTGGGCGGTGGCGGCGTTCGTCGCGGTTCTCGGGTACGAGTTTTTGCCGGGTCATTGGTACATACTCCTCGGCGGGCTCGCCGGGAGCCTCGTGGGGGTGGTGTTCCGTGGACGTTGACTCGATCACACTCTTCGCCATCGTCCTCATGGCGATCGTGACGTACGCGACGCGGGCGGGCGGACTATGGCTTGCGAGCCGCCTCGACCTCTCCGAGAGGGCGGAGGCGTTCCTCGATCACATCCCCGGAGCCATCCTCATCTCGCTCGTCGCCCCCGTCGTCGTCGCGGGCGGCCCGGCGGCGTGGCTCGCCGCGGCGGCCGCCGCCCTCGTCGCGTGGCGGACGGGGAGCCTCCTCGGCGCGATGGTCGTCGGGGTCGCGTGCATACTCGCGCTTCGGTCGCTCCCTTCGGTCGCTCCGGTTCTCAGTTCTCAGTTTTTGGTTCTTGGCTAAAAACGAAGAACCAAGAACTAAAAACGGCGAAGCCATGAAACTTTCCACCCTCCCCGCTTGTTATACAAACATGGAGACGATGCCGAAAGCCGACCCGCGAAAAACCGACTCGCTCGCCGAACGCCTCGCTGACGGCGACCCGCTCGCTCCGCGCGACCTCGTCGAGCGGCATCACGCCGAGCTTTATCGGTACGCTTTCGCGATGCTCCGCGACGTGCATGCTTCCGAGGACGCCGTCCACGATGCTTTCGTGAAGGCTCTCGAAGCGCTCGGGCGATATTCTTCGGAGCGGGTGCGGGGGATGTCGCTTCGGGCTTGGCTTTATCGCATCACTTTGAATGTCGTGCGGAATCGGGTGAAGAAGAACCGGGAGGTCGCGGTCGAGGAGGTTCCGGTCGTCGTCGAGAAGGAGGGGGGCGGTGAGAGGTTCATGGACGCGCTCGACGCGCTCGGGGGTTTGACGGAGAAGCAAAGGGTCGCGCTCGCGCTCCGGTATATGCTCGATCTCCCGTACGCCGAGATCTCCGACGCGACCGGATGGAACGAGAACACCGTGAAGACGCACGTGCGCCGGGGACTCAAAAACATGAGGGTTCGTATGAACATCGAGGAGGAAACGAAATGAACGTCTCGGACGAAAGGATCGCCGCCATGCTTCGCGAAGCCGGAGAAGACATCACCGCCAAAAAAGACTTCGGCCCGCTCGTCGAGCGGAGCCTCGCCGACGGAGCCGACGCCTTCTTCACCGCCGGCTCGCCGCTCGGGACGATGTACGTTGTCTTCGGGCCGCGAGGCGTGAAGTACGCGACCCCACACCCCGCCTCCGAGGAGGATTTCGTCCGCCATTACGGCGAGACGTTCGGAAGGCTCGTCGTTCCATCCGAAGACGACGCGATGTCGGAAAAAATCTCCGCCATCTTCGAGGGGGAGAAGGCCGAGGTCGCCGTGGATCTCTCGGACAAAACCCCCTTCCAGCGGCGGGTGATGGAGGTCGTGAGCCGGATTCCTCGCGGCGAGGTGCGCCCATACGGATGGGTCGCCGAGGAGGCGGGCGCGCCCCGCGCTTCCCGCGCCGTCGGGAGCGTCATGGCGAAGAACCCGGTGCCGCTCATCGTTCCGTGCCACCGCGTCATCCGAAACGACGGGAAGACCGGAAACTACGGCTTCGACCCGGAGAGGAAAGTCCGTCTCCTCGAAAGGGAAGGCGTTCCGGTGGAGGAGATCGCGAAGGCTCCATACGTCGCCACGCCGACGACCGGAATCGTGTGCCACGCGACGTGCCGGAACGCGAGGCGGATAAAGCGCGAGAACCGAAGGCCGTTCCGGAGCATGTCCGCCGCCGTGGACGCGGGGTTCCGTCCGTGCAAAGTTTGCCGACCCGTCGCGGCGGCGTGAGAATGGAGTTCGTCATGCGGATTTCGGACGAGAGCCTTCGATCGTGGAAAATCGGGGAGCGGAAGCCGGGGAAGCCTTCGCCCACCTTTCGCCCGATGGCGACCATCCGTGCGCCCGGCGGCGCTTCGACGGATTCGGCGGGAGGCTTCGAGCGCGATACACTCGCTCCCTTCCCGACTCCGTACGGGCGGTTCGCGAACCGCCCCTCCACACTCCCCACTCCCGGCGAACGAAGCGAATCTTCGTGAGCGTCCGGGATCTCGGCCTCCTCGTCGCGCTCGGCGCGCTGTGGGGAGCGTCGTTCATCTTCATCCGGGTCGCCGCTCCGGTTCTCGGGCCGTTCGCCCTCGTCGAATTCCGGGTGTTTTTGGCGGCCGCCGCGCTCGCCGTGTACGCCCTCTTTCTCGGAAAGGCGCTCGGCATACGCGAGAGATGGAAGGGCTTCATCCTCCTCGGTGGATTGAACGCGGCGATACCGTTCACGCTCATCTCCGCGGCGCAGCTCGAACTCACCGCGTCCTTCGGGGCGATCCTCAATTCGACGACGCCGCTCTTCGGGGCGATCGTGGCCGCCGTGTGGATCGGCGACCCGTTCACCACGAGGAAAACCATCGGCCTCGTGATGGGCATCGTCGGGGTCGGCATCCTCGTGGGATGGAGTCCGATGCCCATCACCCTCGCGCTCGTCCTCGCCGTATGCGCCTCCCTCACCGCCTCGCTTTTCTACGGCATCGGGAGCGTATATGCGAAGCGGAACTTCGCCGGAATACCCCCGCTCGGCCTCGCCATCGGACAGCTTTCCGGGGCCGCGCTCGTCGTCCTCCCCGCCGCCGCACTCGACGCTCCGGGCGAAGTTCCGCCGCTTCCGGTCGTCGCGTCCGTCCTCGCGCTCGCGCTCCTCTCCACGGCGGTCGCGTACCTCATATATTTCCGCCTCATAAACAGCGTCGGCCCCACGAAAACGCTCACCGTCACGTTCCTCGTCCCCGTCTTCGGGGTTTTTCTCGGCGCCCTCGTTCTCGGGGAGCAAATCGGTGGCGGGACATTGGCGGGACTCGCGATCATCCTCGCGAGCGTCTTCCTCGTGAACGAGGTGCGATTGCGAGGGAAAGGCGGTGAATAGTGAGTAGTGAAATAATGATCCATACGAATCAACGCGCAGTGGCGGGTGTGCTTCGAGTTCGACGACGAGTTGGGGGACGCTCTCGAAGTGGAGACAACGGACTATCACTGAAGGGAGGGTCGAGATGGAGG
>JACCWD010000109.1 GCA_013697825.1 Rubrobacter sp. | reverse complement strand
GAGCGCCGGGAGAAGCTGGAGGACATACTCGTCGTGGACTGCGACGTGCACGTCCACGAGTCTCCCGCCGAGCTCATCCCATATTGCGACATGCCGTGGAAGGTCGCGCTGGAGAACATCAAGGACGTTCAGGAATTCTACCTCGACATCCCCGGCTTCTCGCCCGGCACGACGGCGTACGAGGCGAAGTTCCCCTCGGGGCAGGAGGGTACGCGCATGGTGCACGACGCCGAGCAGATGCGCCGGGAGCTTGACGGGATCCACGTGGACATCGGCGTCCTCTTCCCCGACCACTTCCTGAAGCTGCCCGTGATCTCCCAGACGGACTACGCCTCCGCCCTCGCCCGAGCCTACAACGCCTGGCTCGTGGACAAGTGGTGCCGACCGGAGAACGGACTCCTCGGCTGCGTACTCGCCTGTCCGCAAGACCCCGAGGACGCGGCGAAGGAGATCGAGAAATACGCCGACCATCCCGGCATGGCCGGGGTGTTCCTCCCATGCGCCGGACTGGAGCGGCTATGGGGCCATCGGCAATACGACCCCATTTACGAGGCCGCGCAGGCGGCGAATCTTCCGGTCCTCCTTCACAGCGTGACGGTCGTGCACCCGGTCTTCCCGTTCAATACGCACGGCTTCGAGACGGAGTTCGGGCGGCACATATGCAGCCACACCTTCTCGATGATAGCGAACCTCGTACACATGATCACCACCGGCGTGCCGGTGCGGTACCCGGATCTGCGCGTCGCCGTCACCGAGGCCGGGATCTCATGGGTTCCATTCCTCATGCACAAAATGGACAAGGAGTACATCGAGCGCCGCAAGGAGGTTCCTTTCCTCGAAGACAAGCCGAGCGAGTACCTCAAGAAGATGTACTTCGCCACCCAGCCCGTCGAGGAGCCGGAGAACCTCGGGGATCTCGTAACCATGATCGAACTCTACGACGGCGAGGACAACACCATCTTCGCCTCCGACTGGCCCCACCACGATTTCGACCACCCCTCGAAGGTGCATCAAATCCCCTTCACGAACGAAGTCCGGCGCAAGGTCTTCGGGGAGAACGCACTCCGGCTCTTCAACATAGACGCGAACGGAAGGCGGCTGAACCTCTGATGGCCGAGAAGACGGAACACGCGATCGGAAAAGTGGCGGACTTCCCGGAGGGGGAAGGACGGGTCGTCCGGGTCGGGCGGCGGGAGATCGGGGTCTTCAACGTCGGCGGCAAACTCTACGGCCTGCCGAACCTCTGCCCACACCAGACCGGCCCGCTCTGCGAAGGAAAGCCGCCGCTCGGAACCCTCGCCTCCCGCAAGGAAGCCGACTGGAAGTTCGAGTGGGTGCACGACGGAGAGATCGTCGTCTGCCCCTGGCACGGGCTGGAATACAACGTGACCGACGGACAATGCATAGCCCACCCGAACATCTCCCTCCGGAGCTACGAGATAATAGTCGAGGACGGAGAGGCGAGGATCCTCCTCTGACACCGGAGAACCACCACCCGCAAGCGTACGGCGAGCTCGCCGTCGTGGAAGAGAAGGACGCTTTCCTCGTCGCGCGGGCCGAAGACCCCGAAGACTGGCTGGCGCGCTTCGACAAGAGCGGCGGCTTCCCCGCCCGCCAGTGGGCCGAGAACATGGCCCGAGTCTATAACCGACGGCTGAGACTGGATTCCGCCCGCCCGCCGACCCCACCCGGACAGCGGCCAGCCAGCTACCACCCGGATCTTTAGGAGGCAGACGATGAAGCAGAATCATCGCCGTCAAACGATACGGAGCGCCGTGAGATGAAAGTAACCCGGATAGACACACTCCGGCTCGACGAATTCTCGAACCTTCTCTTCATCCAGGTCCATACCGACGAGGGACTCGTCGGACTCGGGGAGACGTTCTTCGGCGCTCGGGCGGTGGAGGCGTACATCCACGAGACCGTCGCTCCGTACTTGCTCGGGGAGAACCCGCTCCACATAGACAAGCATTCCCGCGGTCTTTACGGGTACGTCGGCTACGGGAGCAGCGGCGCGGAGACGCGGGGCAACTCGGCTGTGGACATCGCGCTATGGGATCTCTTCGGCAAGGTGGCCGGGCAGCCCGTGTACCAGCTTCTCGGCGGGCCGAACCGGGAGGGGATACGGGTATACAACACATGCGCCGGATACCGGTACATTCGCAGCCGCCCGCGCCAGGAGGTGGGAAACTGGGGACTCGCCGACGAGCCGGAAGGCCCGTACGAAGACCTCGACGCCTTCCTCAACCGCGCCGACGAGCTTGCGGAGGACCTTCTCTCGCAGGGGATCACGGGCATGAAGATATGGCCCTTCGACCCATACGCCGAAGCGTCGGGCGGCCACTATATCTCCGACGCGGATCTCCGGAGCGGACTCGAACCATTCCGCAAAATACGCGAGGCGGTCGGGGGCGAGATGGACGTGATGGTGGAGTTCCACTCTCTTTGGAACCTTCCGACGGCGAAGCGGATAGCCCGCGCCCTCGAAGAGTTCGAGCCGTTCTGGTTCGAAGACCCCGTAAAGGCCGACAGCCCCGACGCCCTCGCCGAGTTCGCCCGCTCCACACACGTCCCGGTGACCGCGAGCAAGACCGTCTCCGGCCGGTGGGCCTTCCGGGATCTGATGGAGCGGCGGGCGGCGGAGATCATAATGTTCGACATAAGCTGGTGCGGCGGCCTCTCGGAGGCGAAGAAGATCTCCACGATGGCCGAATCCCACCACCTCCCCGTCGCCCCCCACGACTGCACCGGCCCCGTTGTCCTCGCCGCCTCCACCCACCTCTCCATCAACGCCCCAAACGCCCTCGTGCAAGAGACGGTGCGTTCCTTCCATACCGGCTGGTACAACGAACTCGTCACCGGACTGCCGGAGATCTCCGACGGCCACATACATCCGTCCGAAAGGCCGGGCCTCGGAGTCGAACTCCTCCCGGATTTCCACAAACGACCCGACGCGCACGTGTGTTCGAGCGAATGAAAAAGCGGCGGATGGAAGTTTTCCGTCCGCCGCTCGAACTTCGAGCCGCTTTACAGCGGGAGTATCGAGACGGTCTTCCAGGCTGAGTAGAAATCCAGCGCGGCCGGCCCTTGTTCGCGGCCTCCGACTCCGCTCTCCTTGTTGCCGCCGAAGGGAACCTGGAACTCGAGGCCCGCGGTCGGGAGGTTGACGTTGACGAGGCCCGTCTGGGAGCGGGCGATGAACTCGTGGGCGTATCGCAGGGAGCGGGTGGAGATACCGGCGGTCAGCCCGTAGCGGGTGTCGTTGGCGAGTTCCACGGCGTGGTCGAAGTCGCGGGCGGGCATCACGGCCAGCACGGGGCCGAAGATCTCTTCCTGCGCCGTCTCCGAAGAGCTGTCCACCTCGGAGATGATGGTCGGCGCCAGATAGTACCCTTCGTCCGCCGAGCCGGTCGCCCCGCCTTCGAGCACGACGCGCCCGGCGTTGCGGGCCTTTTCGAGGTCGTTCAATATTTTCTCGTACTGGTCGGAGTTGACCACCGGCCCTATGTCCGTGTCCTCTTCGAGCGGGTCGCCGACCTTCATGGCCTTCGTGGCCTCCACCAGCTCGTCCATGAACTGTTCGTAGACCTCTTCGACCACTATGGCGCGGCTGGAGGCGGTGCATTTCTCGCCGGAGTAGCCGAACGCCCCGAAGGCTATCTTGGCGGCGGCGTCGGAGAGGTCGGCGTCCTCCATCACGACGTAGGGATTCTTGCCGCCGAGTTCTAGCTGAACCTTCTTCCCCACGGCTCGCTCCTGGATGCCGAGTCCGACGCTCGTGGATCCCGTGAACGAAAGCGCCTTGACGCGCGAGTCGGTCACCAGTGCGTCCCCCACCGTTCCGCCGGGGCCGGTCACCATATTCACGACCCCGTCCGGAAGCCCTGCTTCCTTGAGGGCCCGCATCATGGCCGCCGCGCTGAGCGCCGCCTGCGAGGCCGGCTTTATCACCACCGTGTTGCCGCACACGAGGGCCGGGGCGAGCTTCCAGGCCGGTATCGCCAGCGGGAAGTTCCACGGGGTTATGAGCGTCACCACCCCCAGCGGCTCGCGCACCGAGCTGACCTGCACGCCGGGCCGCGTGGAAGGCGGCATCATGCCGTGCATGCGCCACCCTTCGGAGCCGTAATAGCGGAAGATGGCCGCCGCCCGGCCCACCTCCATCCGGCTCTCCTTCATCGGCTTGCCGACCTCGCGGGCCATAAGCTCCGCCAACTCGTCCGTCCGGGACTCGAGGATGTCCGCCGCCTTCGTCAGGATCGCCCCACGGCCGGAAGGCAACGTCGCCTTCCACTCCTCGAACGCCCCCGCCGCCGCACCGACGGCCCGCTCGGCCTCCCCGGCCCCGGAATCCGGCGTGGTGCCAATTACCTCCGCCGGATTCGAGGGGTTCACGACATCGAGCGTCGCGCCCGAATCCGCCGGAAACCACTCGCCGCCAATAAAGTTCTGGGATTCCACCTGGGACTCAATCACTATGTTCGACCTCCTGAAACTATTTCCTGTCCGCACGACTTTACTTACCCGGCCCGGCTCCTGTTTTCACCGGGCCACTTCGTTCTCCAAAACGAGGTCTCCGACCGATATCTCGGTGAGATCCCCCGGTTCGAGCGTGAACTCCTCGTCCGGCACGATCCCCGTCCCTGTCATGAGAAATGCTCCGCCGGGGAACGAAAGCTCGCGCCCGAGATACCCCGCCAACTCCTCCAGCGAACGGTGCATACGTGCCGTGGAGACCTCTCCCTCGAAAGCCACGGCGCCGTTCCTGTGGATCCTCAGCCGGATATCGAGGTCGCCGAGGACCTCGGGCTGCTCAAGCAAAACTATCCCCGGCCCCACCGCGCACGAGCCATCGTATACCTTCGCCTGCGGCAGATACAAAGCGTTCGCGCCCTCAATATCCCGCGAAGAGACATCGTTGCCAGCGGTATACCCCACGATCTCCATCCCGCGATTCAACACAAGCACGAGTTCCGGCTCCGGTACGTTCCAGCGGCTATCCCCGCGGACACGAACCGCATCCCCATGTCCGGCCGACCTCCATCCGACGGCCTTGAGGAAAAGCTCGGGCCGCTCGGCATCATAGACTTTGTCATAGAGGTCGTCGCCCGACTCGGCCTTGCGGGCCTCCCGGCTGCGCTGGTACGTTACGCCGCTGGCCCATATCTCCTGCGTCGGCTCCACGGGCGGCAGCAACGGCGCATCCCCCGCCTCCTCCCCTCCGTCGGGCATAGAATCCAGCAAGTCGAAGATCCCCCCGACGGGCAATTCCAGCAACATGTTCAACGTGAACTGCGAGGGCAGATACCGACCGTCGAGCGACCACCGATCCCCTCCCCCCGCACGATGCCTTGTAAGGTACACGCTACGTATCCGCTCCTCTCCGAGCGACCCCCTCGTCCATACAAGAGCCGCCGCGTTAGCCATTCCCAACCAACGCCAACATTGTAATACCAATTTTGATAGTATGTTTTCGAGGTGCCGTGGGAGACGCGGGGCAGGGAGAAAAGTGGGATGACGGGAGGGAGAGGCCGATGGAAATTCTGCCGGGGATTCACCGGATCGAGTCCGATCTCGGGGTGCGGTTTATGTGCCAGTATCTGCTCGTCGGGGAGGATCGCACGGTTCTCGTGGACACCGGGGTATCCGGCACGCCGGAGGAGGTGATAGTCCCGTATCTGGAGGAGATCGGGGTCGGTTTGGAGGGCGTGGACGACGTGATAATAAGCCACGCCGACCTCGATCACTGCGGCGGAAACCGGGCGTTGAAGGAGCGTCATCCGGGGCTTCGCTTCTGGTGCCACGAGCTCGACCGTCCCTACGTGGAGAGCGACCGGGTGATGCTGGCCGAGATCTACGGCTGGCCCGCCCCGTACGGATTCGGTCCCGACGAGGAGGCGAAATCCGCGATCCTCGAAGACCTCGGAGGCGACTCTCCGGTGGATGTGGGATTGCGCGGCGGCGAGACCCTTCGGCTCGGCCCGGACTGGGTGGTCGAGATAATGCACCTCCCCGGCCACACCCCCGGACACCTCGGCATCTGGGACGCGAGGAGCGGAGCGGCGATCATCATAGACGCGGCGCTCGAAAGCGGCATATACGACCGCGAGGGAAACCGCCTCATCCCGCCCCGCTACTTCGACGCCGTCGCCTACCAAACCACCATCCGCCGCCTCCGCTCGATGAGCCCCGACCACCTCCTCACCGCCCACTACCCGGCGATGCGGAGGGGAGAGGGCGCGGACTTCCTCGACCGCTCGCTGAATTTCACGCGCGAGGTTCAGCGCGTGGTGGACGAGGGGCATAAGCGCGGCATCACGAGCCTCCACGAGTTGACGGAGTACGCTATCGAACAGCTCGGCCCATACCCGGAGTTCGCCAACGAACTCGGAGCCGGGGTGCGGGCGCACGCGGCTCTCGTGGGGCCGCGCCAGTCGGGCGGTTGACATGGCCGTGTCCGGCGAGTCGTGTGGAGGCTGACCGATCCCCGCCACACCTTTCCGGGAAGACGGCGGGATGGTTCGGGGGCGCGGCCAAATTCGTTCGCCGTCCGCGCCGAACCGGGCTGCCGGGCTTCACCATAAATAGACGTTGGCGAAATATAAACCTCGAACGCAGTCGAATTTTCCGATAGCGACCGGACGGAGGAGAAAAGTATGGGTTCGCCGAAGATCATACACGTGGAGACCGCCGCCATTCGGGCTGTCGGCCCTTCGTTGCTGGTGAAGGTTTGGGCCGGGGACGAGTACGGTATCGGGGAATGTTATCCCTCGGCCCCGGCGTCCGGCATTCACCAGATCGTGCTGAATCTGGAGGATCAACTCATCGGCGAAGATCCGCGTGACGTGGAGAAGCTCTATGAGAAGATGCGGCGGTGGAACATCTTCACGGGCGGGCAGGCGGGGGCGGTGCTCACCGCGATCAGCGGCATCGAGATGGCGTTGTGGGATCTCGCGGGCAAGCTCCAGAACGTGCCGGTGTATCGGCTGCTCGGCGGCGCGTTTCGGAAGAAAATTCGGCTCTACGCCGACTGCAACGCCGGGACGGTTGACGCGGCGGCGCACCACACGGGCGAGGACGGCGGCATCCTCGGAGAAGAGGGAGACGAGCAATACGTCGCGGTGGCGAAGGAGGCGATAGCCAGGGGGTTCGACGCGATCAAGCTCGACGTCGACGATGTCACCGGCCCGCTCCACCGGGACTTCTTCAACGGCGCGATCTCCCCGAGGGAACACGACGCGATGGTCGCGCGCGCGGCCGCCGTCCGAAAAGCGGTCGGGGACGAGATCGAGGTCGCCGTGGACATGCACGGACGCTTCGACGTTCCGAGTTCCATACGCTTCGCCCGCGCCGTCGAACCCTTCAACCTTCTCTGGCTGGAGGAGCCGACCCCGCCCGAGAACCTCGATGCGCTCGCCGAAGTCCGCCGGAACACGAACACCCCCATATGCGCCGGGGAGAACATATACACCCGCTTCGACTTCAAACCGCTCTTCGAGAAGAGAGCCGTGGACTACGTGATGCCCGACGTCGCAAAATGCGGCGGACTGTCCGAAGGAAAGCGCATAGCGAACATGGCCGAGATGGAGTACATACCCTTCTCCCCGCACAACGTGTCCTCACCGATCGGCACCATCGCCGCCGCCCACGTCTGCGCGGCCGTCTCGAACTTCACGGTGCTCGAATGGCACGCCATAGACATGCCCCACTGGGCGGAGTTCGTCCGGTACTCCGGCGGCGAGGTGATCACCGACGGACACATCGAGCTGACGGAGGCTCCCGGCCTCGGTCTCGAACTGAACGAGGAGGCCGCTCTCGAACACCGTCACGAAAAGGGCGGCATCCCGTTCTTCGACAGGGCGTAGTATCGTACCCAGTCCGGTTGAGCGCTTCGGCGTCCCCTCCGAAGCGCATCTTCCCGAATGCCCGGCTCTCCGACCGGACTCGGCGTTAGTTCGGGGTACCGGCTACTCTTCCTCGCCTCCGGCGCGGGCTTTGCGGTATTCGGAGACCATTAGTTCCGTCAGTTCCTCGACGGAGGTGTCTCCGGTGTTTTTGTCGTAGGTGATCCGGCCATGCTGGAGGACGTTCACCCGGTCGCAGACCTCGAAGACGTGGGCGTAGTTGTGAGCTATGAGGATTATGGAGACGTTCCCCTCGTCCTTGAGGCGTTGGACGAGGTCGAGGATCATGGCCCCCTCCTTAGCCCCCATCGCCGCGAGCGGCTCGTCCATAAGGAGTATCTTCGCGTCGGAATATACCGCTCGGGCGACGGCTATGGCCTGCCGCTGCCCGCCGGAGAGCATGGCGACCTCGGTGTCTATGGAGGGGATCTTCACGCCAATGTCCGCGAGGTATTGCCGGGTCTTCTCCTTCATCGCGCGTCCGTTCAGGAAGGGGAAGGGCTTCCGGACTATCTCGGCGTTTAGGAACATGTTGTGGTAGACGGAGAGGTCGTCAACGAGGGCGAGATCCTGATACACCGTCTGTATCCCGAGGCTCTGCGCGTGGGAGACGGACTTGAGAACCGTCTCCTCGCCGTCGAGGAGGAGCCTACCCTCGTCCGGCCTGTGGAAGCCGGTTATGGTCTTTATGAGGGTGCTTTTGCCCGCGCCGTTGTCCCCGATGAGGCCGAGAACCTCCCCCTTTTCGAGGCGCAGCGAGACATCCCGAAGCGCCGTAACGCTCCCGAAGCCCTTCGCGATGTTCTCGGCTCGCAATACTTCGTGCTCGGTCACGTTACCTTCCTCCCCTTGCGTATCCTCCCTATATAGACGCTCAGCACCATCACCACGAGGACGGCCACTCCGAGGATGATGTTGAAGGTGAACGCGCTGACTCCCTGGAGCGTGAAGCCGTTTTGGAGGACGGAGAGAACCAGCGTGCCGATGAAAGCGCCGAGGATCGTGCCGACCCCGCCCGCGAGCGGCGTCCCCCCGATGACCGCCGCCGAGATGGCGAGGAACATCGTGTTCGCCCCTCCGGCGAGCGGGTCTATGGAGTCTATTCGCATCGCCTCAAGGATGCCCGCGAACCCGGCGAGCGTGCTGCACAGCGCGAAGTTCCAGACCCGGATCTTGTCCACCTTTATCCCGGACTCCCTCGCGCCCGTGAAGTTGCCGCCCGTCGCGAAGGTGTGTATCCCCCACCGCGTGTGGTTGAGAAGAATGTGCATAAAGGCCACGATGACCACACACCATATTATGCCGGAATATGGATAAGCCCCGAGCGCGGACTTGATCGCGCTCGCCTCCGGCGCGGTCTTCGGGAAGCCGCCCACGAGGGTCACGTTCACCCCGCTCAATAAGAAGAACATCCCGAGCGTGACCACGAAGGACGGGACGCCGAAGTACACCCGTATCGTGCCGTTCACGAGGCCGATGGCGGCGGTGGCGAGCAGGCCGACGATGACGGCGAGCGGGAGCACGAGGAGGAGTTGCTCGTAGGCTATCCACATCACGATCGGAGCGAAGGCGAACGTCTGCCCCACAGAGAGGTCGATCTCACCGAGAACCATGACCATCACCAGCCCGACGGCTATGATGGCGGTAGCGGCAATGAACTGTCCGAGGTTTCGCAGATTCCCCTGCGAGAGGAAGGCCGCGTTCGAAGCCTGGAAATAGACGAGGAGAATAATCGCGACGACGAAGATGCTCGCCTCCTGCCGCCGCAGCAGCGTCCCGACCATGCGCGAGCCGAAACTCTGCTTTTGAGTCTCGACCTGCGACTCGTTCTTCGGGGGCGTTTGCGCCATCAGGCCGAGGGATCCAGAACCTGTTGCTCCTCGGAGTCGCCCTCGAAGCGGGATTCGGTCTCCAGGAATTGATCCACGGTCTCGGGCGTCACGAAGATGAGGCCCGTGTTCGTCTCCGCCGGACCGGTCAGGCCGCCGGAGAGTTTGTACAGGTAGAGTTGCAACACCGGCAGAAAGCCTTGCAAATACGGCTGCTGGTCAATGGTGAAATCTATGTGGCCCTCGCTCATGAGCTCGAGGGTCGGCGTGAGGAGGTCGTAGCCTCCGGCCCGGACGCCTTGCTCGGCGAGGTCGTATCGCTCCATGACCTGCGCGACGCCCTGGGTGCTTCCGGCGTCCACGGCGAACATCCCGGCGACGTCTTGGTGGCCCTGGTAATAGGCGTCGATCCTGTTTAGTTCCTCGGGCAGCGTCGGGCCGGTGGCGATGTCCTCGATCTCGATGTCCGCCTCGGACTCCTCGATGGCTTGTATCGCGCCGTCTATGCGGGGCTGTATGTTCAGTTCTCCGGGCGTCGCGATGAAGAGCGCGACGAGTCCTTCGTCCACGATCTCGACGATCCTGCGCCCCATCTCGACCCCGGAGAGGAAGAGATCCTGCCCGACGTAAGCGAGCGCCGGATTCTCTTGATCCACGCTGCCGTTCGCGTTGTAGGCGATGACCGGGATGTCCTGATCGAGCGCGTTCTGTATCGGGTCGTTGAAGGCGGTCGGGTCTATGACGGCGACCGCTATCCCATCGGCCTCCCCCGAGACGGCGGTGTTCATCTGATCCACCATCTCCTGAACCACCGACTCCTCCGACCCCGTCCACTGCGAAGTCGTCCCAACCAACGCCTCGGCGTCCTCGATGCCATACCGCGTCGCCGTGAAGAAAGGGTTCGTCGTAACGTGGTTTATGAAAACGAAGTGGTACTCCGGCGTCTCAGGGAAATTCCCGAACCCGGCTCCACCTCCACCGCCTCCCCCCTGCCCCGCCTCCTCCTCGCTGCGGCATCCAGACAATGCAAGCCCCGCGCTCGCAAGGGCGCCCGCCGCCAAAAACTTTCGCCGCGATACCCCAAAATCCCGTGAACGGTTCACTCGACCCATATACCCTTCCTCCTTCCCATAGCAGTCCCACCCGCTTTTTAGGAACCCGCCCAACCGCAGAATGGCCGCTCAGGCTTTACCCAATATTGTTATACCAATCTCCGTACTCTCGGTCAAGAGGGGGTGATTCCTATCGCGGCTCGTCGCTCTGCTCCCACCAGAGTCCCATACGAGCGTTCGTCCCGCCGTCCACGTAGAGAACCTGCCCGGTAACGAAGTCGGCGGCGTCGGACGAAAGGAAGGCCACGGCGCGGCCTATGTCCTCCGGCGTGCCGACCCTGCCCCACGGCATCAAAGTGTTCCCGAACTCCGTGGTGTATCCCGGCATGTCGAAGTATCGGGGAACCTCGATTATGCCGGGCGCGACGGCGTTGACCCGGACTTTCCTCTCCGCGAGCTCCACGGCGAGTTCGCGGGTGAAGGCGTCCACCGCGCCTTTGGTGGCTGCGTATGCGGCGTGGCGCGGGAAGCCGCCCCCGCCGTGGACCGAGGATATGTTGACGATGCTCCCTCCCCCGTCTTCCACCATGCGCGCCGCCGCCCGCTGGGCGCAGAAAAAGTAGCCTCGCACGTTCAGGTCGAACTGTTCGTTGTAGGCGGCCTCGTCCGTATCGAGGAAGCTCCGGTCCCGCGTTACCCCGGCGTTGTTGACGAGGATGTCGAGGCCGCCGAGTCCGGTCGCCGCCTCGTCCACCACCCTCCGGCACTCGGCGACCTGTGTGAGGTCTCCCGTCACGACGACCGCCTTCTTGCCGAGTTCGCCGACCTTCCGCGCCGTCTCGTCGGCGTTCCCCTCGAAGGGCGGGTAGTGGATCGCCACCTCCGCCCCTTGCCGGGCAAGCTCCCCGGCGATGCCCCGACCGATGCCCATCCCCGCGCCTGTGACGAGCGCCTTCTTTCCGGCGAGGCTCATTGCGCGCCTCCGGTCGTGCGGGTGGAGTCCCGCTTCTCCCAGCCCTCGGCGAAGAGGTTGAAATGCACGTTTTGCATCGGATTCTCCTCCACCACCGGCTCGTCGAGCTCCACGCCAAGCCCCGGCCCTCGGGGGAGGTCGAAGTATCCGTCCACGGGGTCCGGGACTCCGGGGGCCGCTTCTTTCAGCCACGGGTCGGCGAAGTCGTTGAAGTATTCCTGAATGCGGAAGTTCGTGGTGGCCGCCGCGAGGTGGAGGGCCGCCGCCGTGCTTATCTGGCCGCCGACGTTGTGGGGGGCGACGGTCACGAAGTATGCGTCGGCCCACGCGGCGAGCTTCTTCGTTTCGAGGATGCCGCCCATCTGGGTGATGTCCGGCTGGATGACGTCCGCCGCCTGAAGCTCGAAGAGTTCCCGGTACTCGACGCGGTTGTGGATGCGCTCTCCGGTCGCGACGGGTACGTGTATTCCTTCCGACGCTTTCTTGAGAGCCTTTATGCTCGTCGGCGGGACGGGTTCTTCGGCCCAGCCGAGGCCGAATGGCTCCATGAGACGCGCCATCTCGATCGCGGTTTGGGGAGAGAAGCGGCCGTGCATCTCCAAAAGAATCTCCGGCTCCGCCCCGATCGCGTCCCGCACGGCCTCGACGATGGCGACCGCCTTTATCTTCTCGTCGCGCTCGAGCTCGTAATGTCCGGGGCCGAACGGGTCGAGCTTGAGCGCGGTGTATCCCTTCTCCACGACCTTCTCGGCCGCGGTGTGGAACTCCTCCGGGGTTCGTTCGACCCGGTACCAGCCGTTGGCGTAGGCTCGTATCCTGTCGCGCACCGGGCCGCCGAGGAGGTTGTAAACGGGCTGGTCGAGGGCTTTACCCATGATGTCCCAGCAAGCCATCTCGAAGAGGGCGATGCCGGAGCTCATGACCTCGCCGGGACGGGAGAAGTCATCGCGCTGCATACGCCGCACGAGAGCCTCGATGTGGAACGGATCTCGGCCGACGAGGTGCCGGGGGGCCGCCTCCTCGATGTACCCGAGGAGGGCGCCGGTGTGGTTGACCATCCGCACTTCTCCGAGACCGGTGATTCCCTCGTCGGTATGAAGCCGGACGACCGTCAGGTTTCGCCAGTCGGTACCGATGACGAAGGTGTCCACTTTCGTGACCTTCATACTCTCTCCTCCGTGGCGGGGATGCCGGGGAAACTCGCGCCGGGCGGGGTGGTTTCGGCATCCGGGTAATATCGTTCGAGGAGATCGAGGCCGAGCCGGGCGCGGCGCACCCGCTCTCGGCCGAGTTTTATCGCGGTGTCTTCGAGGTGGATCCCCGACGGATAGACGTTCGGCGCGTTGCTCAGGCCGAACTTCACGTACACTGGGGAGGCGACGCGCACGATCTCGGGTATCTCATAGTGGCGGACGAACCCGCCGAAGTCGTCGGGGGCTTCGACGTACACGTCGAGCGGAAGGTTCGTCGCCGTCCGGATCGCGGCGAGCTGCGCGAGGCTGAGGTCGGTGGGTACGTTGTATGTGTCCGCTCCGAGATCCTCCATCGCGCCCACCGCCGCGGCATTCGCCGCCGCGAGTTGCACCGAGACTTTGACCACGAAGTCCTCCGGCAGTTCCCCGGACGCTTTGAGGTCTCGGAGTATCCACAAGAGGCCCGCGTCGGCGACGAGCGTGCCGCGAAGGCCGAGGCTCGCGCCGCGCAGCACGTCCTCTATGGCGTATGCGAGTTGATCCTGGCCGCGGTGCTGCGCGCCGAGGGTCTTGCCGCCGCTCGATACCACGCCCGCTCCGGTGTCCCACCCGGCCCGCGAGCCGACGAAGAGGGAGAGTTCCATCCCCGCCTCGCGGGACATCGCGCACATCTCCCGGATCTCCGCGTCCGTGAGGAGCATGATCCCCGACCCCTGCGAGACCCGGTGGACGTGTACCTCCCTTCGGCGGGCCTCCTCGACCACGGCCTCAAGCACCCGCGGCCCTTCGACGCTCGGGATCTCGACCCGGTATTGCGCCCCGTCCGGGAACCGCTTCCCGGAATCCGGCAACTCGTGGAGGTCGCGCTCCGGCAACCCCAAATCCTTGAGCAGCTTGCGAGCTTTCATATACCCCTTTCCCTGTTGCGTGGCATGCCGAGACCCGGCCGGAGGCGAAAGTTATTCCGGCTCCGGAGCCTCTCTTCGCGCTTTCCCGTCGGCGGGCTGGCCGCCGGTCGCCCACTCGATGTCTCCGGCGGTGGATTCCAGATGGATCCTCATCTCCGCCCTCGCTCCATCCGCGTCCCCGGCGGCCACCCGCTTCAGAATGGCCTCGTGCTCCCGGAGCGCCCTTTGCGCGGCTCCGGGGAGCGAGGCGCTCACCCGCCGGCTGGCCTTGAGCAGCCCCACGACCGGCTCCATCATCTGGAGCAAGACGCCGTTGCGGGCGCCCGCGGCGAGGAGCGAGTGGAAATCCACGTCGGCCTCCACATACCCCTCGGAGACGTCAATGAGGTCGCGCATGCGCCCCAGAGCCTCGCGCATGGTTCGGATGTCGTCCTCGTCGGCCCGCTCGGCGGCGAGTCCGGCTATCTCGACCTCCAGGATCTTCCGAACTTCCAACAATTCGCTCAGCGTTTGCGACTGCACACGAAGCAGCATCGCCAGCGTGTCCTTCACCGCGTGCGTATCGCCGTCGCTGACCACGGCCCCGCGACCGTGCTCAATCCGGAGCAAACCCCGAGCCTCCAGCAAATTCAAAGCCTCCCGAACCACCGTCCGGCTCACCCCCAGCCGCTCGCACAACTCCCGCTCCGCAGGCAAGCGATCCCCCGGACTCAAATTGCCCGAGACGACTATCTCCAGAATCCGATCCGCCGCCCGATCCCTCAGCTTGGCACGCCGCTTTTGTACACTCATTTGCGAATATTGTTATACCAATACCGTTCCGTGTCAAATACCGGCGTCCACACGCTCTCTTGTTCGGATAGGGGTCGCAGTACCATTCCGGGAATTCTGCCCGCTACGGAAGTAGCAGGCAGTTGCAAATCAGCACAAGCGCGGTTTTTGCAGCGCTGGCGTATGTCGCCCGCTTTCCGCCCCACGGCCGCCTTCGGAGACTCGTAAGGGAATATGCTTTCCGTTAAGAGTTTCTGCTACCATGCCCTCGATACAGCTCGGAAACGGGCCAGATGAGACCGGAAAACTCTTAACGGAAATTTTCCGAGTGCGTTCGGGAGGGCATGTTGGCGGAGAAAGAGGCCCGGAACCTGCGGGTGGTCGAGGCGGTGGAAGATGACGGAGGGGACCTCGTCGAGGAGTACCTGGACGGTCTTGGCGGGAAGTCCCCTTCGACGGTCGAAGCCTACGGCAGGGTTCTGAGACAGCTCGCGGGCTGGATTGCGGAGCGGCCCGGAGGAAGCGGAGGGTTCCGGGCCGAGCTTCTGAGCCGGACGGCGGTGGAGACCTACCTCGCCGAACTCGGGGCTTCGGGCTACAGCGCCAACCACCGGGCGAAGGTGAAGTCCGCGATCTCTGGCTTCGGCCGGTGGCTCGTGGAGGATAAGGGCCTGCTCAGAAGGAACCCGGCCCGGGGCGTCGAGATCCCGCCCCACCAGCGGCTCGCCCCCCGAATCCTCTCGCCGGACCAGCGCTACGTCCTGAAGAACCTCGTCGAGCGGGACGGCGGCGGGAGGAGCGCGGCGCTGTTCGCGCTGGGGTACTGGGCGGGCTGCCGGGTCTCCGACGCCTCGCGCCTCAGGGTGGCCGACACCCACCTGGGGCCGAAGGCCGGATGGATGCGGGTCGGACACAAGGGCGGCAAGGCGCGCGACATCGACCTGCTGAACGAGGTCAGGAAGCCTCTTCGCGAGTACATCGAGGGCGGCGGGAGAGACCCGGCGAGTCCGTTCGTGTTCACGTCGCAGAGGACCGAGCGCCTGGGGGAGGCGGGTATCCACTACTGGTTCAGAACCCTCAAGGCGAAGGCCACGAAGGACGAGTGGGATCTCGTGGGCGACGTCACCTACCACGACCTGCGCCACGACTTCGCGCACAGGGCGAGGGAGTCGGGCTGGCGCCTGGAGGAGATCGCCTACTACCTCGGGCATACGACGAACAGGGGAACCCCCGCCATCCAGACCACGGCCCGCTACACGCAAGTGTCGAGGGAGCAGGTCAAGGAGAAGCTGAAGGACTTGAGGAGCTGAAGGTAGGCGCATGGCCATCCGCGAACTCCTCTCCGAGGCGCAGAGAACAGCGTTCGAGCGGTTCCCGGAGATGGACGTTCGCGAGATGGTCCGCCACTGGACGCTCTCGGAGGACGACCTCGCCGCGGCGGGCCTCAGGCGAACACCGGCGAACCGCCTCGGGTTCGCCGTGCAGTTGTGCCTGCTCCGCCACCCCGGCAGGCCCTTGAGGGCCGGGGAAATCGTGCCTTATCCGGTCGTAGAGTTCGTCGCGTCCCAGGTCGGCGCGGATCCGGACACGTTCGGGGACTATGCCGGCGGCCCCGAGGGGAGGGGGCGAGACACGACGAGGAGGGAGCATCTGCGAGAGATCGTGGACACATTCGGCTTCAGACCCTTCGACGCCTCCGCCTACCGGGAGCTCTCGCGCTGGCTGTTGCCGGTCGCGATGAACACAGACTCCGGAGAACCCCTCGTCGAGGCTCTCCTCACGGAGATGAGAGCCAGAAACATCGTCGCTCCGGCTCTCTACGCCGTGGAACGCCTCGGGTGGGAGGCGAGGAACAAGGCCAGGCGCGCCGTCTTCGCGCAGCTCACAGGCAATCTATCCCGGGAGCAACTGCGCGGTCTGGACGAGCTACTGCTCGCTCCGGCGGGGCAGGACGGGACGCCGTTGAACTGGCTCAGGAGGCCTCCGGGTCCGCCCTCGGCGAAGAACTTCAAGGAGGTCCTCGAACGCCTGGAGTTCCTGCGGTCGCTGGGGCTGCCCGACGCCGCCGGAAAATCCGTCCACCAAAACCGACTCACGCGCCTGGCCCGCGAGGGGGCGAAGACGACGCCCCAGCATTTGAGGCGCTTCGACGCCCCGAGGCGCCGCGCTACTCTGGTCGCCTACCTGACGGAGAGGTCCGCCGAACTCTCGGACGTGGCGCTGGAGATGCACGACCGCATGATCGGCTCTCTGATGAACAAGGCGGAGAGGATGCGCGACGAGGGCTTCAGGAAGCACGGCAAGGCCATAAACGAGAAGGTCGGACTCTACGCCACCCTCGGCGAGGCTCTCATCGCGGCCCGCGAGACCGGCCGGAACCCTTACGAGGCGCTGGACGAGATCCTGCCCTGGGAGAAATTCGTAGCCAGCGTCGCCGAGGCCGGGGATCTCGCCATGCCCCAGAACTTCGACTACCTGGACTTCCTCGAGGCCGGACACACCTACGTGAGGCGCTACGCCCCCGCGCTGCTTCAGGCGTTCGAGTTCAAGGCGGCGCCCTCCGCCAGGCCGCTGCTGGACGCGATCGAAGTCCTCAAGGAGATGAACGAGAAGGGCAGGAGAAAGGTTCCCGAGAACGCGCCGGTCTCCTTCGTGAAACCCCGCTGGCGGGACCACGTCCTCGGAGGAAACGGAGAGATAGACAAGCGCTACTACGAACTCTCCGCCCTCTCGGAACTGAAGAACAATCTCCGCAGCGGCGACGTATGGGTGTCGGGCAGCCGCCGCTACCAAGATTTCGACGACTACCTGC
>JACCWD010000189.1 GCA_013697825.1 Rubrobacter sp. | reverse complement strand
CGGAAGGATGATGCCGAGTCCGGCAAAACACTCATGCGTTCGGCGGGGTGGGGGGATGGACGGATGCCAGATTATTCAAGCGGGCTTGGCGTGAGCTTTTCGGCGGCGTAGTGTTCGTATCCGACGGAGGCGAATCCTTCGAGGCCGAACACCGGGGGAGCCGTTCGCGGGCCGACGGAGAGGAGGGCGGCGAGGAGGTTCGTTTTTATTTTCTCCGGGAGTCTCGAGCGGACAGCGACGGGCTGTATCGGGAACGGCCCCCACGTTTCGATGATCCGGAGGCGCGACCGGAGGTTCGGGTTTTTGACGAAAGCCATGCGGAGGGCGTTCGAGTCAATGGCGGCGGCGTCCACTTCCCCGGCGAGGATCTTTTTTATGGACTCGGGGTGCGAGCCGGAGCAAACCATCCCGCTCGTATCGCCGACTTTTTCGAGAAGGCTGTAAAAGCCACTCATCGAACACGGGTCGTTGTATGCCCACGTATGGATATCGGAAAGCCTCTCGACGCCGCGGCGCGGATCCACAACGACCTCCGAGAAGTACACGGGTTCGCCCTTCGTCCTCGCGTCCCGGAACACGGGCGCGGCCCCGGCGAATTCCACGGGAGGCTCGTCGAGGTCGCATAGCCACAAAAACGGCGGGGCGCACATGAAACCCACATCGGCTTCGTTCCGGGAGAAGGCGTCGTCCGAGCCTTTCGGCGGCCCCGAAAACCCCGGCTCGACGCGGAGCGAAGTTTTTATGCCGAGCTCGCGTCCGACGTGACCGGCGACCGCCTCGAAAAGCTCCTTCGGCAATCCCGGAGAGAGGTATGTGATGAAGCGGAGTTCGCGGGGGCTGCCCATCAGTCGGTGATCCTCTTCCTGACCGCCGCCGAGAAGCGATCCACGACGAGCACGACCACGACCGTCGCCCCGACGAGGGTGGCGACCTTCGAATAGTCGAAGAGGTTCATCGAGATGAGGATTTGCTGCCCGATCCCACCGGCCCCGACGAAGCCGAGGATCGTCGCCGAGCGTATATTGCATTCCCACATGTAAAGCGTGAGCGACGTGAAATTGCTCATCCCCTGCGGGAGCATCCCGAAGAGGAAACTCTGGAAACCGTCGGCTCCGGTGGATGCGAGCGCCTCGACGGGGCGTGAGGGAACGGCTTCGAGCGTCTCGCTGTAAAGTTTGCCGAGAACCCCGGCGGAGTGGACGGCGAGGGCGAGTGTTCCGGGGAACGGGCCGAGTCCAAGCGCGACGACGAAGACGAGCGCCCACAAAATATCCGGCACCGAACGGAAAACATTGAGGATGAAGCGAGCCACGTGGTACGGAACCACTCGGAGAACCCTCTCCGTCCTCGACGCCCCGACGGTGTCCACGCCCCGCGTTCCGAGCGCCGCCAAAGGAAAAGCCACCACCGCTCCGATGAGCGCGCCGAGGAAGGACATGTGGAAGGTTTCGAGGACGCCTTGCCCGGTCGCTTGCAAAGTCGCGGTCGAGAAGTCCGGCGGGAACATCTCCGAGACGAAGCGGGTGGCGGGTTCGGTGTTCGTGAGGAGATCCACGATGTCGAACTCGGTGCCGTAATAACTCCATCCGGCGAGGCCGACGACTATGAGGATCGCGAGGCTCGACCCCCACGAAAAACGCGGAACCGCGCCCCCGATCCTTCCTTCGTACTTAGTGGGCGGAGATGCCATCTTGTCCTTTCAATCGCGTGATGTCCGGCCCGGAGAAGTTGTCCGGCCCGGGTTCTTCCGGCTCTTTGCCTTTCGGCCTCGCCTCCATGTCTCCGTCGTATATGTCGTTCAGTTTCTCGTTCGTGAGATGCTCCGGGCTTCCGTCATAGACGACGCTTCCTTCTTTGAGCGCGACGACGCGGGGAAAGCGTTTCGCAAGTTCCACGTCGTGGAGGCTGATGAGGAGGGAAGCGCCGTCTTTGTTGAGTTCGAGGAGGGCGTCGAAGACGCGCTCGGTGGTCACCGGGTCCACGGCGGCGAACGGCTCGTCGGCGAGGATGAGGCCAGGTCTTTGGACGAGAAGGCGGGCGACCGCGACCCTTTGTTGCTGGCCGCCGGAGAGATTGGATGTCTTCGCCGAGGACATTCCGGCGAGCCCCACCCGCTCCATCGCCGCTTCGACCGTTTTGGCGAGCGCGGTGTTTGGTCCGGCGAGGAAGGTGTGGAGGGTGCGTAGTTTCCCCATGTTCACGACGTCTCCGAGGGCGGCGTTCACACCCGCCGGGAGTTGCGGGACGAGGTTGTACGCCTGGTGGATCTTCCCGACCGAACCCCGGACTTCCCGAAGCTCGCGCTTCGAGAGGGTGTGGATTCGCCGATCTCCGAAGCGAATCTCGCCCGAGACGCCGACATCGCGTGTGATCGCCCGGAACAAAGTGGACTTCCCCGCCCCCGAAGTCCCGATCACGGCGAGGCGTTCGCCCGGCTCGACGGCGAGGCTCACGTCGTCGAGGGCGAGGTTCTTTCCGAAGGCGACGGAGACGCCCCTTATTTCGAGGGCGTTATCCCGCTGTGATGAGGTCAAGCTCTCGCGCCTGCTCGTCCACGTAGTCGTAGTCGGAGTCCTCGACCCGCTCGAAGCCCTCCGCCCGGAAGAGGTCGAGGAGCTCGGGGTCTTCGATCTCGATGAACGCCGTGGCGATGTCTTCTTTGAGATCGTCGTCCATGTCGCTCCTCACCGCCCACGGATACCCTTCGACATCCTCGGACTCGTCAATGGTCCTCACGGCGTCTTCCTCGATGATCCCCTCTCTTTGAAGGTCGTAGAGTATGCGGTCTTCGATGCCGCCCGCCGCGACGGTCTCGTTGGCGACCGCCTGGGCCGTCGCGTCGTGGCCCCCGGTGTACACCGCCTCTTCGAGGTCGGTGCGATAGTCGACGCCCGCCTCTGCGAGCATGATCGCCGGATACAAAGAACCCGACGTCGAAGAGACGCTCCCGAAGGCGAACGTCTCGCCTTCGAGTTCGGAGACTTCCTCGATGTCGCTGTCCGCCGGAACTATGATGAGCGAACGATAATTCGTCGTTCCCGTGTACGTGTTCACCTCGGTGACGAGCGGCTCGACTTCGGTGCGCTCCTTCGCCTGAACGTACGTGAGGCCGCCGAAGTGGGCGAGGTCGAGCCTGTCGGACGCCATCGCCTCGACGACCGCCGGATACCCGGTCGGAACCGAAACCTCGACCTCCATTCCGAGCTCCTCGGAGAGGTATTCGCCGAGAGGCTCGTATTGCGCCTCGACCTCCTCGGGATTCTGGTTCGGGATCATGCCGATCCGTAAAACGTCCTCGCCCCCCGATCCTCCGCCGCACCCGGCGGCGGCGAAGACGGCGACCATGGCCATGCATACGAGCTTTTTCATCCACTTCCCTTTCCGACACACGTTTCGATGAACGCCACAGCCGCCGGAGAGAGCGAGCGGCTCTTCTCCGTGGCGAGGACGAATGGCCGCCGGAAAGAAAGCCCCGCGACCGGAGCCTTCCGTACTTCGGGGTGGGTTGCGGCGAACCGCTCCGGCACCACCCCGATCCCGACCCCCGCCGCGACCGCGCCCGCGACGGCTCCGTTCGAGCCGAGCTCCATCACGACGTTCGGGGAGACGCCGACGGAAGCGAGTCCCGCCTCCGCCGCGAGCCTCGTCGCCGACCCGCGCTCCCGAAGCACGAACGACGACGACGCGAACTCTTCGGCGGACATCTCCGGGGATGGCTCCCCCTCGTTCGAGACGACCGGAACGAGCGTCTCTTTCTCGACGATCCTCGATTCGAGGCGCGAGTCTTCGACCTCGCGTCCGACGACGGCGGCCTCGACCTCGCGGGCGAGGAGGGCGCGCACGGCGCCTTCCGAATCATAGACTCTCAGTTCGAGTGAAACGTCGGGATAGCGCGCCGAAAACTCGGCGGCGACCTTCGGCATCATAAACTCCGCCGGGGTGGACGAAGCCCCGACGACGAGGCTCCCCCGAGGGGCGGCGTGGTTCGCCATCTCTTCTTCGAGGGAGTCGGCCTCTTCGAGAAGCCTCCTCGCCCGAGACGCGAGGCATTCGCCCGCCGGGGTGGGGCAAACATTCTTTCCGCGGGAGAGAAGCTCGACCCCGAAGCGTTTTTCCAAAGCCCGCAAATGGTTCGATACGGCGGGCTGGGACACCCCGAGCCGTTGCCCGGCCCCCGAGAAGGAACCCTCCTCGACCACCGCCACGAACACGCGCAAACCTTGTAAACTCAAACCCATCGAAGCTAAACGTTATCACGTATAAGTTATCCGGGCAATAGTGAAAAGTTATACGAGTGCGTGCCATCCACAACCTGATAAAGTCATCGGTTGTGGGAAAGGGAGAAAATCTGAGCCGTTTTTTGCGGACTTTGCGGGTGAATCCGGTGATTCCGGCTGTGAGTGGTGTGGATGGGGATCTCGAGCGGGCGTTGGCGGGGGACCACGCGGCGATCTTCGTCCTCGGGGGAGATGTCTTCGAGGTTCTTTCGATGGCGGCGAAACGCAAACATCGGAGGCCGTTCATTTGTGTGAACGTGGACATGGTCGGGGGCATCGCGGCGGACGCGAGCGGCATAAACTATCTCTCCGAGGAGGCCGACGGGGTCAT
>JACCWD010000179.1 GCA_013697825.1 Rubrobacter sp. | reverse complement strand
CAACTGATCACGGCGGCGGACGTTCTGGCGGGCAACGCCCCCGACCACGAAAGGGCGCTTCGGTTGGTGGAGCAGGCGGAGGCGAACTCCGACGCCATGGTCGAGGAGACGGTGGGCGACTGCGCCTGTCTCCCGCCCGCTCAAAGGTTCCGGGGGCCATCCGTCGGCTTTCGCCGTAGTCTTCTCCCTCGGGAGGGCCGCCATGAGCTTCGCGAGGTATTTTGTCGAGACCCTGCCCGCGCCGCTCCTCTGATTGGCTTCGAGCGTCGCCGAAAGGAGGTCGCCCATCGCGTCTCCCTCGTCCACGAAAGTCCTGACGTAGCCCTCCGGCTCCGCCAGAACGAGGGCCTCGGTTATGGCGTCCACGGCCCGCTCTTTCCTGTTCGTGGCCCACAGCGCTAACGCTTGCAACGCCAGGATCTCCATGAGGTCGCCCGTCTGTCCCGACTCCTCGGCAAACGCGCGCAGCGTTTCGAGCAACCGCAGCGACTCGTCGTATTTGCCCTGGGCGTGGAGCAGCCTCGCCGAGATCAGCCGGTCCACCATCCGCGCGGCGGGAGCGTCGCTCACTCGCTCGGAGGCGGCGGCCTCCGCAAGTTCTTCGCGGGCAAGGCGCAAACGCGCCATCCAGGCTCCGGAGACGCGCGACCCTTTCGGCCTCCCGGGCCATCTGCAGGGCCCCCTCCGCGTCTCCCCCCCGCGTCCGCATCGTCCGCGAGAAGGTGACGTAAGCCCACACCAGGTCTCTGGCCTCCCTCGTGCGTTCGGCCAGCTCCATCCCCTTCTCGAGGTCGCGCTCCGCCTCCTCCAGCTCGCTCCATTCCTGTCAGACTCCTCCAGGGAGACCCAGGCGACCGGCCTCGCTTCCGAACCACCTTCCAGCCACTCGCCGAGGAGGGTCGTCTTCCCGAAGCCCGCCGGGGCTGAGACGAGCGTCAGCTTGCGCCCCTCTCCCCGGTTGAGTACCCCGCGCAGGCGCGGGCGCGCGCGACGAGGTTCGGTCGCGTCCTCGGGAGACGCAGCTTGGTCGTGACGAGGGCGTGGGACACAAACGTTGCTCCGGCTCGGATATTCTCGTGAACAAGGTTGCTATGGATTGGCATCGTCGCCAAGACCCAAATCGCAGTGGTCGGCGGTGGATCTCCACCCCCCGCTCCACCCTTCGGACGATGCCGCTCTCCCCGATCTTCCGATACAAAGAGCGTGTTCCTCGAAGACCGCCGGTCGGTGGAAGTGGCCGGTGAGGAAGGTCACGGCAAAGGAGCGCTTCGATGCTGAGAAAAGCTATGAGATGGCCTTTGGGAGTAGCGGTCGGCTTTCTGGCGTTCGTCGGCGTCGCGGCCTCTGCCACCTACTTCCTGCGCGAACCCGCCAACCTCGGCTTCCTGGACTACCCGACCATCGTGGCTGTGCATGTGGTCCTGGGCGCGATTTATATGGTGTTCGCCCCGTTCCAGTTCGTCAGGCGCATAAGGTCGAGGCATCTCGGCTACCACCGCCGGATGGGGAGGGTCCTCGTCTCCGTCGGCATGGTGGTCGGGGTGACGGCGCTTTTCATGGGGCTCGTGATCCCCTTCTCCGGATGGATGGAAGGCGTGCTCATCGTCCTCTTCGGAAGCCTGTTTCTCTTCGCCCTCATAAAGGGCTTCCTCCACGTCCGCGCGGGAAGGGTGGCGCGGCATCGGGAGTGGATGATAAGGGCGTTCGCCATAGCGCTCGCCATCGCCACGCAGCGCGTGATCTTCATCCCCTCGCTCTTCGTGGTGGGCGATCCGACCTATGGGCAGATCGTGATGCTCTCGATCGCGGCGTGGTCGGCGGCGCTCGTCGTGCATTCCTCGCTGGCGGAGGTCTGGATCCGCCTCACCCGAAAGCGCGTCGTTCCCACGGCAAGCCGGGCGGAAACCGCCTCTGAGGCAATGCCGGGAAACCGATGAAGCCGAGAACGGAGGAGCGGTGATCCTGCGCGTGTGGCGAGTGAGAATCGCCCCGGCCCGTATCGAGGAGTACCGCCGCTTCGAGCGGGAGAGATGCCTTTCCATGTTCCACAAGCAACCGGGGTTCCTCGGCGTGATGTTTTTGCGGGAGGCCGGGGATCTCGCATCCTCGCTCACCGTCTGGGAGGACGCGGGAACGGTGGACGCCATAGAGAGTTCGCCGTCTTATAGAAGGACGGCCCGCGAGCTCGCCGAAAGCGGCCTGTTGGCCGGAGAACAGTCGGTGGAGATCCTCGAGGTCGAGGGCGGGGATCTGCGCCCGGAGGCGCTTTCGGCGGCACTCGCGCGAACGAGGATCGCCGGTTCTTCGAGTTGATTCGCGGGCGGCGCCTCCTGCGGGAACCACCCGGCACTGAACGCCACCACCAGAGAAGGTGATTGAAGGGATGACGGATTTCGAAGCGTGGAAAGGACGTCGCGAAGAGATGCTGCGCGAGGCGAGGCGAAACCGCCCGACGAAAAGCTCGAAGTCGCCGGTGGCGGATACATAGGCTTCGGAGCGAGTCTCGAAGGAACCCTCACGTGTGAAGCGCCCAGGCCTCCATGAGGTCTTCGGGCGAGAACGCCGCGTCGAGGGCGTCGGTGTCGAAGCCCGTGCGGGAGATTCCCACGAGGAGCGTGGAGTCGTCCGTCCCAGGCACGTCGCCGAGTTGCCCTGAGAGGGAGACGAAGTCCCGGCGATCGAAGGGGCGGCTCTCGCGCCACTTTATGGAGCCTATGAAGTCCACCCGATCCGGCTTTTCTTTCTTGTCCGCCCCGACGAGATCCACCTCGACGTCCCCCCTCCTGTTCCAGTATCCGCCCACGTACCTGGCTCCTCCGAAGCGTTCGTCTGGGAGGAGCAATTTCAACGCTTCCCTGACGAGCGGTTCGATGGCCCGACCCCGGTACTCCGTCCAGTTTCTCCTGACTCTCTCCGCCACCAATCTTCCCCTTCCCCTCTCTATCTCTTCGAGGCCCGGCTCGACGAAGCGGAGCCAGAACCGCAGGTAAGGATCCGCCACGCGGTAGCGGGTGTCGTTCGACGAGCGTGAAGAGAGCGGCCGCTCGACGGCCGCGACGCGCTTGCGGTCCACGAGGGTCGCAAGTGCGCGGGCGAGCGGCGCCTGGGCGATCCCCGCCCGGGAGGCTATGGTGGAGAAGGTCCTCTCCCCCGCTCCGATCGTCCTCAGTACGCTCTTCGCCTGGGCCTCGGTCGGGAACTCCGCGGCGAGCATCCTCTCCCCGCTGACGATGAGCGGGGAGGTCGGGTCCACGAGTTCCCGGTCGAGGAACTCCCACATACCCTCCCCCTCTCGCCACGACTGGAGGATCAAGGGGAACCCGCCGGCAGCGAGCTGCGCCTCCATGGTCTCCGCCGCCTCCATTCCCGTCATCTTCGCCGTCTCCGCCGGATCGAACGGCTCTATCACCATCTCCTTCGTCGGCCTCCCGTAGAGTGGCCGGTCGTACTGCGTCAGAGCCTCCATCATCGAGATGTCCGAGCCGATCAGGATGAGGAACACGGGAACCCGGCTGAATGACCTGTCCCAGACTTTCTGCAACACTCCCTCTATGGATTCGTCGCGCTCGGCCAGGTACGGGAACTCGTCGAGCACCACCACGGCGGGAGAATCCTCAGCCGTGTTCGCCAACAAGCCGAGCGCACCGTCCCAGCTGTCGAAGGAGAGTCCCCCGCGCACCAGGGCAGCCGCCGGCAGGCTCGACTCCCCCACCTCCTCGGCGAAGAGCGCCAGCTCCCTCTCCGGGTGCTGCCTGGAGGCCGCGAAGAACACGTGCGGCGTCCCACTCCTGAACAGAAACTCCTCGACAAGGCGAGACTTGCCCACCCGTCGTCGCCCCCGCATCGAAACGAAGCGGCCCCTTCCG
>JACCWD010000146.1 GCA_013697825.1 Rubrobacter sp. | reverse complement strand
TGGAAGGCCCGAAGCTCTTCTCCAGCACGGTGTCGTCGAAGATCAGGTACGCTCGTGGGTCCTGCTCGAGCATCGGCTCGACCTGCTCGAAGAGCAATCGGGGGGTGAGCTTCTCGCCTTTGAGGTGTCGGTTTGTGGTGTCGTGGCTGAAGCTCTTTAGATGATCGGCCATGTTGGTCAAGGTGTAGTTGATCTGGCTGCTCAGCAAATACTGACAATAGTCCAACTTCGTAAAGCTCATGTTTTCAGGGTAGCAGATCCGGTCTTTGCGTAAGTCCTATTTGGTTCTTGTATTTGTATTTGCCAATAACCAATAACTACCAACCAATAACCAAATCAGCGAAGCCGCCCTCACGTTTCCACGGACTGTTCGGGGGAGATTCTCTTCTCGCGTCCCCCGTCGCGGTCTTCGGCCTCCCCCTCGCGCACGACTTTGTAGAGGAGCGCCCCCTCGTCCACGGGGGCGAGATCGTAGCCGACTCGCTGGTATATGCTCCGGCTCACGTCCACGCCGAGATAGTATGGCGTGTTCGTGCGTCCGGGGAAGAGGATATACACCGGGCCGTCGTCCACCGAGAGGACGCCGCGTCCGACGCCGTATGGGTGCGGGTCTTCGAGGTACGGGACGAGGCGAAGGTCTTCGCGCCTCCCTTCGACGAGGATCATATAGTCGAGGGAGCTTCGGTGGTGGAGGATCGTCGCGTTCGGCCCGGCCTTCTCGGCCACCGCGTCCATGATCTCCCGCCCACGATAATCCTCGCTCATGTCATTCTCCGCATAACTCGCCTCCACATCCGTGAGCGGGGATATGAGGATCGCCGCCGCGAGAACCCCCGCCGCCCCGACCCTCGCGGCGTTCGGGGCGTCCCGGAGGAGCCTTTCGGCGGCGTCGAAAGCCCCCGAGAACCCGGCGGCCATGAAAACGCAGAATATGAGGAAGGTCGGGATGAAATAGTATTCGATGTCCTCGATGTCGTATTCGAGCGCGTAAAACACCCACCCGAAATAGAGGAACGAAAGCACGAGTGCCGAGGCGGCGTCGCGGTACGCGAGATAAAACGCGCCCGCCACCCCGACGAGGACGAGCGCGACATGGAACTGCCCAACCTCGCCGTACAAATGGTTCAAATACATCGCCACGCGGTCGGGAAGCTCCGCCGGGCCGAAAGCCCACATCCTCTCCTTCCAAAGCCCCCCCGAGACGAGGTTATAAAAACCATAGAAAGTGTTCGGGGGATGCTCGCGGACGAGCGGCTGCCCCCACACGATGCCTCTCGGCAAATAATCCATCGAAGCCCGTATCGGGAGATAAAGATACGGGAGAAGCCCGACGATGAAAAGCCCGGCCCCCTTTAAAACTATCCGCCACTCGACGAGCTTCCGCCAGTCAACGAGCGCGACGAAGAGGAGCGCCGCCGGAAGAAGCAATCCGCTCGTGATGTGGTGGGTGAGCGAGAGTCCCATGAGGAGGCACGCGATGAGGAGGTATCGGTCGCGCCTCGTTTCGCGCCAGAGAAAGAGGACGAAGAGGATGGCGGCGACGAACGTCGCGTTCATCGCGTACACCTCGGCGACGACGGCTTGGCCCCACAAAAGCGGGCTGACGGCGAAAGCCGCGGCCCCCGCGACCGCCGGGACGACGCGTTTCGTGAGAAGATATCCGATACCGTACAAAAAGCCGACCGCGAGCGCGGCGTGGATCGCCGAGAAAAGGTTCACCCGGTACGCCACGTCGCCGACGGGAAGGTACGTGAAAAGGTTCCCGAGGAGGGTGTATGTCGGGTATCCGGTATAGTCCACGATGCCGAGCATGGCGGCCCTTATCTGGAGCATCGAAGAGTCCCGAAGCTCGGGCAATTCATAATAAAGAACCGTCGGGGCGAGGGTGCTTAAATACAGCCCGAACGCAAGCAAACCCGTTGCCAGCCCGGCGAGGGCTGCATACGTACCCCGGCTTCGGATGCTTTTCGGAATCTTCCGCATAAGGACGAAAGATTACCATACGGCGTTTCCCGATTAACGACCGTTTAACAAAATAGGGGCGGTGGGATTCGAACCCACGCTGCCCGAAGGAAATCGGATTTCAAGCAGTTTTTTGAATGAGGCCCGAACCTTTATTCGATAAATTCCGCTTCGCTGGCTTATCTTATAGCGGTTGATTTTCCAGCCGAGAGAACCGAAATCACGCGCCCCTCGCCCACCACCCGCGCGCCTTCCCTAATTTCGAACGGATCGCCTCTCTTCGGTTCGAGGCCCGCCCTCTCCGGATGAAGCAATTTAATTCCGACCTCGCCCTCCTCCCCCGGCATGAGCTTCTCGTCGGGGGCGTCGAGGATCACAGCCCCGTCGACCTGCTTTTCTCCGAAATACAAAGGCGGCCTGTAACCGGAGGAGACCGGAGACTCGCGCCCCCCGTCTTCGGTTCCGCGAAAGCGAATCGTCGCGCGTATTTCCAGAACATTGCACATGGCTTTTCTCCCGTGGCGCGCAGTTTGTCATGACCGCCGAAGCGGAAGCGCCGATACCTCGCGCACATTTCGTATTATAGCGTTGAATACGCCGAGACCCTCGCGAGAGACGTTCATGGCGGGCTTGCCGTCAAGCCTGAGTCGCTCGAAACTTTCCACATCGGCTTCTTCCACCTTCACCTCGACAACGCAGAACGGCTTCCCATCCAACTCGAAGTTGCCCCGCCCGAACTCCGCCGCGCCGTGCAAAGAGACGGCAAACTGTTTCGACTCCAGAGAATGGCCGCCCGGTTCCCGCCTGAATCCGCCGAATGCGCGGATGTCCTCCAACTCGGCCTCCGAAACCGCCCGGTAGAATCTCACCCGTTCCTCTTTGATTGGTAGGGGCGGTGGGATTCGAACCCACACTGTACGGATTTTAAGTCCGTTGCCTCTGCCCTTGGGCTACGCCCCCAGTGGATTCGGCTCGAAGTATATCAGCCCGCCTTTCCGCCCCGAAGCACACAACATCCCTCCGCCGGATACGCGCCTTCGATCCGCTCCATCGTCCACTCCCCCACCGGATTCGGAATCGCCCCCGAAAGATGGAGCGCGGTGAAGGCGTGGAGACATTTCACATACCCCCCATCCCTCACCCCCGCCACCCGCACCCCGAAGCGTTCGAGATGCTCTCCGTGGGTATCTTCGATGGCCCGCTCGCCGACCTCTTTTTGCGCCTCTCTCACGCCGCCCGTCGCCTCGACGCGGGCGATCTCCGTATCGAGGTGCGGGCACGTCAGCCAAAACGTTGTCGGCATGTTCCGCGCCCTCTCGTTCTCGATGACCGCCGGAAGGCCGAACGGACACCGGGCGGCGACGGCGAAGGGCTTCGGGTCGCGCCCGAGTTGCCGACGCACGGCCTCGCGGTCTTTGGAGGTTTCAGGCATCAGGCTTCGGGCTTCAGCTTTTCGAGCATGGACACGTCGCTTCCCCTCGCATCCGTATCGCCGCACGCCATTTCCGAAGTTCCTCCCAAACAACGCCGCGCCAGCGCACGGAAAGGTTCGCCAATGGCTGTATTTACCTGAAACCCGATGCCTGAAACCCGGTGCCTGAAACCCGAAGCCTGAAACCCGAAGCCTATTCATCCTCGATGATATACACCTTCTCGCCGGGCATGACCATACCGTACCTCTCCCTCGCGGCGCGTTCGATGCCTTCGGGGGTTTGGAGGGCTTCGGCCTCACGCCTCTCGGCTGCGACCCTGGCCTCGGCCTCGTCGAGGCGCTCTTCGAGCTTCGGTATCTCCGAATGGCCGGAGAGAATATCCTGGATCGGAACCATGTACGAGGCGAGGAGGAGACCGATGAACGCCGCGTAAAGCACGACTGCGAACGGTCGATATCTCCTCGAAACTCTCAGGGAGCGATCACGCCCCGCCCGAGGCTTCGCCGGAATCCACGGTGTGGACTTGAAGGAGGTTCGTCGAGCCGGGCTGCGAACCCGCCACCCCGCCCGTGAACACGAGACGGTCGCCGTCGCGGAGATGGCTCGCCTCCTCCGCCGCCTCCACCGACTCCCGGAAGCGGTCCTCGATCGAACCCGCCTGCTCCCCGAGAACCGCCGTCACGCCCCACACGAGCGCGAGCCGACGAACCGTCTCCTCGATGGGACTCACGGCCACGATCTTGTTCGCGGGCCGGAACCTCGCCACCCGTATGCTCGAAAGCCCCGTCTGCGTCGAAGTCAAAATCGCCTCCGCGTCGAGAACCTCGGCAAGCTCGCACGCCGCGTGCGTCACCGCGTCATAAAGATCCCCGCGGCCCCACGCCGTCGAAGACATGATGTCTCGCCCGTAGTTTATGGCCCCCTCGGAGGCTTGGCATATGCGGACCATCTCGCGCACGCTTTGCATCGGATACCGTCCGACCGCCGTCTCGCCCGAGAGCATCACCGCGTCGGCCCGGTCGAATATCGCGTTCGCCACGTCCGAGACCTCGGCGCGGGTCGGCCTCGGGTTCCGGATCATGGAGTCGAGCATTTGCGTCGCCACGATGACCGGACGGCCCTTCCGGCGGCACCGGGCGATGAGCCGTTTTTGCTCGATCGGAACTTGCTCGGCGGAGAGTTCGACGGCGAGGTCGCCCCTCGCGACCATGATCCCGTCCGATGCGTCTATGATGTCCTCGATGTCCTCGATCGCCTCGTGCTTCTCGATCTTCGATATCACCGGGGCATCCCCGCCGAACTCTCGGATTTTCTCTTTGACTTCCCTCACCTCGTCGCCCGTCCGTATGAACGAGACCGCCACCCAATCCGGTTTCAATTCTTCCATCGAGAAGCGGAGGTCTTCGACGTCCTTCGGAGTGAGGCCGTGTATCGAGAGGTTCGTGTCCGGGAAATTGAGTCCCTTGTGCGAAGAGACGGGGCCACCTTCGATGACCTCGCAAACGACATCTTTGCCCTTCACTTCCTCGACTTTCAAACCGAGGAGGCCGTCGTCGATGAGGAGGCGGTCGCCGGGTTTCACGTCCTCGGCGAGGGCGTCGTATGACGTGGAGAGGCGGCTCGCGTCGCCGACGAAGTCGCCGGGGGCGAGGACGACCCGGTTCCCCTCGACGAGCTCGGTGCCGCCGGAGACGTCGCCCGTCCGGATCTTCGGCCCTTGAACGTCTTGCAAAATGGCGACGTTCCGGTTGGCCTTCGCCGCCGTCTCCCGAACGGTTTGCGCGTTGGCGAGGTGCATGTCGTGGCTTCCGTGCGAGAAATTCAGCCGCGTAACGTCCACCCCCGCGTCAACGAGCGAGGCGACCGCCTCCGCCGAGGAGGTCGCCGGGCCGAGCGTCGCGATGATCTTCGTGCGGCGATCCATTACGCCTTCTTCCTCGAGTTGAACGCGGAAAGCCCCGGATAAACCCCGGCCTCCCCGAGCGACTCCTCGATGCGGAGAAGCTGGTTATATTTGGCGACCCGGTCGGTGCGAGCGGGAGCGCCCGTCTTTATCTGCCCGGCGTTCACCGCCACCGCGAGGTCGGCGATGGTCGAATCCTCCGTCTCCCCGCTCCGGTGGCTCACCATCGTCGTGTACCCCGATTTATGCGCGAGATCCATAGTCTCGAACGTCTCGGTGAGGGTGCCGATCTGGTTCACCTTCACGAGTATGGAGTTCCCCACGCCCTCGTCGATCCCGCGCCCGAGTATCCTCGGGTTCGTCACGAAGAGGTCGTCCCCGACGAGTTGAATTTTCTCCCCGAGCCTCTCGGTGAGGAGCGACCATCCCTCCCAGTCATTCTCATCCAAACCATCCTCGATGGAGATTATGGGGTACTCGTCGCAAAGGCTCGCCCAATAATCCACCATCTCCTCGCGGGAGAGCGTCTTCCCCTCGCCGGAGAGGACATAGTTTCCATCCTCGAAGAACTCGCTCGCCGCCGGGTCGAGGGCGAAGAAGATTTGCTCGCCCACCGAATACCCGCTCCGCTCGACGGCCTCGGAGATGAGCGCGAGAGCGTCGCGGTTGCTCGCGAGGTCGGGGGCGAAGCCGCCCTCGTCGCCGATGCCGCCGGAAAGACCCTTCTCCCCGAGGAGCTTCTTTAGAACTTGATAAATCTCCGCCACCGAGCGGAGTGCTTCGGAGAAGGTGTCGAAGCCCGCCGGGACGACCATGAATTCCTGGAAATCCACGTTGTTCGAGGCGTGTTCGCCGCCGTTCATAATGTTCGCGCACGGGACGGGGAGCGTATATGCTCCGGGGCCGCCGAGGTATCGATAAAGGGGAAGCCCCGCCGACTCCGCCGCCGCCTTCGCGGCCGCCAAAGAAACGCCGAGCATCGCGTTCGCGCCGAGGCGGCCTTTGTTTTCGGAGCCGTCGGCGGAGATCATGGCGAGGTCGAGGCTTCTTTGATCCGTCGCGTCCATCCCGATGACGACCTCGGCGAGTTCGCCATCCACATTGTCGGCGGCATTGAGAACACCTTTGCCGCCGTACCGGTTTTTGTCGCCGTCACGGAGTTCGACGGCTTCGTGTTCTCCGGTGGACGCGCCCGACGGGACGGAGGCTCTTCCGACGAAGCCGCTCGAGGTGGCGAGTTCGACCTCGACGGTGGGGGTTCCCCGTGAATCCAGAATTTCGCGCCCGTGGATCGCCACGATCTCCGTCATGAATATGACCCTCCCAGTTTGTTAGCCGTCAGCTTTTTGCCCGGTGGCTTTCAGTGGCCTTGCTACGCCCGACCCTATTCTACGCGGTATTTGCTTTTGCTGTCTTTATACCGAGTCCGATTCATTGCTTCGCATCCATCGAACCCCCGGCGAGACGGTTTTTCGAAGGACGGAAGCGAAACTCGGGAGCGTCGATTCCGGGCGAATGGCTCCATCGTCCGCCTCCTTTACGATGAGGTCGTGAAGCGCGCCGCTCCGAGTTCCGCTCAGCGACGCTTCGCGGAATCTCACAGCGAAGTCCATAAAGATCGGCCACCTCTTCGGCGAGGCTCCGAGCGACCGTCGCAGCCCGTCCGGGAAGTATTTCCTGAAGCCCGAAACCCGGATCGCCACCGGGCCGACCATCCCGCAACCCGCCGACACTCGCTTCCCCGACCTCACGGACAAGAAAAGACACGAAGCGGCTCGTCCCCGTGCAAAAGAGAGGCGCGGCGCACATATAAAGTGCGCCGCGCCTGAAAAGTCTGTCCGGGCTTCGCGGGTTCGGGGCTATTCGCCGCCTTCGGCTCCGCCCTCCGGTGGGGCTTCCGCTCCGCCTTCGGGCGGGGCTTCGGGCATCATTTGCTCCATTTCCTGTTGGGCGGCGGCGGGGTCGTAGCCTTCGCGGTATTCGACGTTTCGTTGTTCTTCCTGCTCGGCGAGCCACTGGGAGAATTGCTCGGACTCGGCCTGGATGGTGAGTTGTTCGCGGATGTCGGCCTCGACCTCCGCGAACGGCTGCTCGGATTCCTCGTTCACCTCGTTGACGCGAATGATGTGATATCCGAACTGCGTCTCGACCGGACCGACCGTCTCGCCCTCTTCCGCGTCGAAGAGAGCCTCCTCGAAGTTCGGGACGGTCTCGCCCTCGCCGATGCACCCGAGTTCGCCGCCTTGCTCGGCGCTCCCGGTGTCCTGCGAAAGCTCGGTGGCGAGCTCGGCGAAGTCGCCGCCGTTTTCGAGTTCCTGCAAAGTCTCGTTCGCCAATTCTTCCTGATCCGGGCCGAAGAGAATATGCTGCGCGCACCTTTGCGGCGGGGTGGTGTACTGGATCTCGCGGTTCTCATCATAGAAAGTCTGGACTTCCTCGTCCGAAGGCTCCGCGTCTTCGACGACGCGTTCTTGAACCTTTTGCCCCGGCAAAATCAGTTCGCGAATGTCGTTTCGGAGGTCTTCCTCGGTGAGGCCGCTCTGTTCGAGGAGGAGGTCGAAAGCCTCGTCCTCGGGGACGTCGAGACCCTGTTCCTGCGCGCTCGCCGCGGCTTGCTCGCGGGCGAAGGCGAGTTCCTCCTCGACCTCCTCCTCCGTGACCTCGATATCGTTCTCCTCGACGTATGCGCTTATGATCTCGGTCTGGACGAGCTGCGGCATTATTTGCGCGACGGCTTGTTCGTATTGCGGAGAGCCGGGTTCGAGTTCACCGCCGCCCTGTTGCTGGGAGAGAAGGTCGAGCTGTTCCTGAACCTCGCCCTGCGTAACCTCCCCGCCCTCGAAGGTCGCGACCTTCTCGGCCCCGGAGGGATTGTTCGCGACGGGGTTCGCCGCATTGCATCCAGCCATCGCGAGCGAGGCTATCATCAGCCCGCACAAGACCACACCTTTGTTGACGAACGCCTTACCCAAGATAGAGAGAACCTCGCTGTTTGAGTGCAAAAATCGTTGCGGATTATATCACGGCGAGCCTTTCGCCCGGACGGCTCATAGTTCCCGAAAAGGGTTCTCGATCCGCAAGCCACCGAACTCCCGCCCATCCTGAAGATCCTCCGTGAGAACCCGCCCCGCCCCCACGAAGAGAGCCGCCTCGATAATCAGCGAGTCCCAAAAAGAAAGCACGTCGCTCCGGCTCCTCGCGATAGACGCGAGGATAATATTCACATCCACCCTCTTCACATCCACCCTCACGAGCGGGAGCCGCGAAAAGTCCCGAACCCTCGCCTCGGCTCGCTCCAAGGAAAGCGGACTTCTCAATTTGCGTGTGGCGTTGACGTAAAATTCCTGCAAAACTTGCGTACTCACGACAGCGTTTCCGACACTCGACTCACGCTCGAAGACTTCGATGGCCTTCTCTTTCTTCGTCGGCTCGTTGTCGTCGTACATATAAAGGAGAACGTTCGTATCGAAGAAGACGTACGCCACGTCCGCGCCTCATTTCTTTCCGTATCGCCCGAGCCGCTCTTCATAGATGTCCTCCCGCTTCCATGTGCGACCTTCGGGGCCGGAGCCGGCTCCGCCGCGACGGGCATCCTCGATGATCCTCCTCGCGGCCTCGATCTGCTCGCGCCGCGACCCGGCGTACTCCTCCAAATACCCGCGCATGACCGCGTCCACCGCCGTCCCCTCCTGACGGGCGCGAACCCGCGCATGCTCCAAAGTCTCCTCGTCCACCACGATCCTCAACTCGGCCATGATTCTCCTCTCCGAACAGCACGCCCGAAGTCTATCAAATAACTATTCTTCCAAACTCCGCAAAGCCTCCTCCGCCAGCGCGAGCGCATCCATCTCCGAACCCCGCACCGACACCCGCCCCTCCCGAACATTGACGGTTCCACCGACCGCCTCCCGAATATCCCTCCGGCTCCTCGCGTCCGCCGACACGCCATATATCGTGAGCGTCCCGGAGCGATGCGAAACCGAACTCGCCCCCGCCTCCCGACCGAGTATCCTCACCCGCGAAAGACCGAGGAGGTTCTTCCCCGGCTCCGGTATCTCCCCGAAGCGGTCCGTGAGTTCCTCGGTGAGGTCGTCCACCTCGGTGAGCGTCCGCGCTCCGGAGGAGCGGCGATACAAATCCACGCGCTCGATCTCATCCGCGACATACTCCGGCGGCAAATACGCATCGAGCGGTATCTCGACCACGACGGGACGCTCGTCCTCCTTCTCGGGCTTCTCACCTTTCGCGAGAACGACCGCCTCTTCGAGAAGCCGGAGATACATCTCGAAGCCGACGGCGGCAATCTGCCCGCTTTGCTCCGCCCCGAGGAGGTTCCCGGCCCCGCGTATCTCCAAATCCCTCATCGCCACCGCGAAGCCGCTCCCGAGTTCGGTGAAGTCCATGAGGGCTTCGAGCCGTTTCTGCGATTCGACGGTCGCGCCGAGGGGGGCGAAGAGGTATGCGTACGCCTGCGCCTTCGAGCGTCCGGTGCGCCCGCGAAGCTGGTAAAGCTGCGAGAGCCCCATGAGATCCGAGCGATCCACGATGAGCGTGTTCGCCGTCGCCACGTCGAGGCCACTCTCCACGATGGTCGTCGTCACGAGCACATCCACCTCGCCGTCGAGGAAACGCCGCATCACATCCTCGAGTTGCCGCTCCGGCATTTGCCCGTGCGCCGTCACATAACTCACCCCCGGCGTGAGACCCCGGAGCCTCTCCGCCACCTCGTCGATGGAATCCACGCGGTTGTGGACGAAGAAAGTTTGCCCCTCCCGCCGCGCCTCCCGCTCGATCGCCCTCTTCACGAGGTCTTCGTCGTACGGGCCGACGTGGGTGAGAATGCTCCGACGGCCCGCCGGAGCCGTCTCGATCACGCTTATGTCGCGGAGGGACGCGAGGCCCATTTGCATGGTGCGTGGGATCGGGGTCGCCGTGAGCGTGAGCACGTCCACGGAGACCTTGAATTGCTTTATGCGCTCTTTGTGCTTCACGCCGAAACGTTGCTCCTCGTCCACGACGATGAGGCCGAGGTCTTTCGGGTTTATCTCCGCGTTCAAAATGGCGTGCGTCCCGATGAGGACATCCACCTCCCCGTCGGCGAAGTCCCGGAGTACCCGCTTCCGCTCCGCCGCCGTCGAGAAGCGGGAAAGGCTTTCCACTCTCACGGCGAATTTGCCGAGTCGTTCGGCGAAGGTTCGGAAATGTTGCTGGACGAGGATCGTCGTCGGGGCGAGCATCATCGTCTGTTTTCCGGCGAGAGCCGCTTTGAATGCGGCCCGGACGGCGACCTCCGTCTTCCCGAAGCCGACGTCGCCGCACACGAGGCGATCCATGGGGTGAGGTTTTTGCATGTCGTCCTTGACGGCGGTGATGGCGGAGGCTTGATCCGTCGTCTCCTGATACGGGAAGCTCTCTTCGAGATCTCGCTCCCACTCCGAGTCCGCCGGAAACGCGAAGCCGGGCGCGGAGGCACGGACGGCATGGAGGCGAAGGAGTTCTCCGGCGAGGACTTTGACTCGGTTGCGGACCCGATCGGTGATCCTCGCCCAGCTTTCCCCGCCGAGCTTGTCGAGCCTCGCCCCTTCGCCGACGTATTTATGGAGAAGCTCCATTTGCTCGTACGGCACGAAGAGCGTGTCCCCGCCCCGGTACTCGACCTCCATATAATCCCGCGTAACGCCGAGCGCCGCCCTCGACACGAGCCCCATGAAGCGCCCGATCCCCTGCGTGGAATGCACCACGAGATCCCCGACTTTGAGATCGGCGAAAGAAGTGAGCGTCCTCCCCCGCGTCTTCAGCCTCTCCTTCCTCCGACCGAAGATGGAGTCCCGTCGGACAACGACGACGCCTTCGTCGGGGTACGAGAAGGCTTCGTCTATTTCGCCGGGTATCGCGTACACGCCCGCCGGGAGGCTCGCGTCCACGCGCTCGGCCTCCCGCACATGGCGGTCGATCTCACCAAACGAATACACCGCCCGCTTCGCGTCGCTGCTCGAACCGGAAGCGATGAACACCGCCGAGCCGTCCCTCTCGACCCACTCCCACATCCGCCGCGCCGTCTCCCGGAGCGAGTTCGCAAAAAGCGCGAGCGGCGGAGCGGAAATTATTTCCCCGTCCTCCCCGCCGACGAAAGAGACATCCGCTTCGAAGCCTCGCTCGTCATAAAGCTCTCCGACGAGTCCTTCGAGTTCTTCGGGAACCGCCTCTCGGGCTTCTTCGCGCCATATTTCCGCGCCTTCGGGGAGGAGGTTCATCGGGGACGAAAGGTCGAGGTCGAGGAGGAGCGCGTCGAGGCCGGGGGTTCGGACGCCGCGCCGCGCCTCCTCCGGCCATTCGTCCTCGCTCGTCGTCGCAAGGGATGCGAGGTCGCCTTCGCGGGCGGCGTATACGATGACGGCGTCGAGTTCGCGGACGACTCGTTGCGTGGCGAGCGATACGGCCCTCACGCTCTCGACCTCGTCTCCCCACCACTCGACGCGGACGGGCGAGCGCCGTGTGCTCGGAAAAACGTCCACGATGCCGCCTCTCACGGCGAACTCGCCGGGGCGCGAGACGCGGTCGGCGCGTTCGTATCCGAGGGCGGCGAGGCGTTCGAGGGTTTCGTCGAGTTCGATCTCGACCCCTCCGGCAAGCTCCATCGGCTCGTAAAGCGGAGTCCTCTCCATGAGCGCGAGAGGCCCCGCCACCACGACCTTCGCCGAGTCGAGGGAATGAAGCGCGCGTTGCCGACGACCGACCCGAACCACCGAAGGCTCGAACACGTCGCCGAAAGGAACGCCGCGCGACGGAATATGCACGATGTCCTTTGCCTCCACAAAGCACGATGCGTCACGGGCGTATCGTTCGGCGTCCTCCTCGGAGGAAGCGGCGAGAAGCACACGCCCGCCGTCCCTCGTCGCAAGGAAAGCCCGGATACGCCGGGGAGCTTGAAGAAGTCGTGTGGATCTCGTCGTCTCGCTCGGCACCGGGTGATTGTATCTTCGATGCGCGAACTTCCAATGAGGAATGGAGGCCGGGATCACAAGGGGGTCGCTCCCTTCGGTCGCTCCGGTTCCCGGTTTTTAGTTCTCGGTTCTCAGCCAGAAACTGAAAACTGAGAACCGAGAACGGCGGCGAAGCCGCCCGCTATCATTCGATGGCGCAAACCCCCACCGAGCGAAGGAGAAACCCATGTCCATAGTCGAGGAATTGAACGAACGGAGCAAAAACACGCTTCCGGGCCTCATCGGCCTCGAATTCACCGAAGCGTCGGAGGGACTCGTCCGCGCCCGGCTCGACCTCCGCGAAGAACTCATGGCCCCGAACGGATACCTCCACGCCGCGACCGTCATCGCCCTCGCCGACACCGCGTGCGGATACGGATGCTTCACGAATCTCCCCGAAGATGCGAACGGCTTCATGACCATCGAGCTAAAAAGCAACTTCCTCGGCACGAAGCGCGAAGGCTCCATCGAATGCGAGGCGACCCTTCTCCACGGAGGCCGAACCACGCAAATATGGGACGCGACCGTATCGGACGGCGAGAGCGGGAAGAAGATCGCCGCCTTTCGTTGCACGCAGATGATCCTCTATCCGCGATAGAGAGCTTCGCTTCGGACCGCAACGATACTCCATCCGATCCACACATCGCCGCGAGCTAAAGTTTTTTCCCCGTTGCGCCGATAAGCAACACATAAGTCAAACAAAACGTAGCGGGAATCTCTGATCTTCGAGACTCGTACAACCAGGAAAGGCGCGGGAATGAGAAAAAGGATGGCGCTTCTGGCGGCGCTCGTGATGGGCATGACGCTCGCATTCGCGGGTACGGCATTCGCGCAGACGACTTTGACCGTCAACGACAATATGACGGGGCCGGGGCCGGAGGGCGCCGACTGCTCGGCCCCCCCGAACAACACCACCATACAGGCCGCGGTAGACGCGGCGGCGGCGGGCGACACGATCCTGGTATGCGCCGGAACGTACACGGAGAACGTGAGCGTCAACAAAGAGAACCTGACTATCCTTGGTGCCCAGTCCGGGGTCGATGCCAGGATGCCGCGACTCGAAACGGACGGCGAATCGATCGTGCAGTCCGGTGGGGCCGGGAGCGTCGCGACATTCTTTGTTCAGGCTAATGAAGTGGCAATCAACGGATTTACGATCCAGGGTGGGAACAGCGCAGCGGGCATTTCACTAGCCACGCAATCCTCCGGCTATCAGATCCTCAACAATATCATCCAGAACAACACCCAAGGGCTGTTCCTCAATAGCAGCGGCGTGACTCAAACCATCGTCCAACAGAACCTCTTCAAGACCAACAATGTCGCAGGATCCTCCAGTGGAACTGGCATCTACTCGGATGCGGGCTCCAAAAACGTTCTCGTAAATGAGAACAAATTTGTCGATAACGGCACCGCCTCGCTGAATTTCGCTGGCGCCGCAGGCACACAATCAAACCTAGCGATAACCAACAACGAGGCGGACAACTCCCTCGTGTTTTTCAACACCACCGACCTGGATGTGAGCGGCAATCTCGTCGGCGACTCCACTGGATCAGGGATACTCTTGGGAGGCGGCAATAACCGTGTCGTGATTCAGGACAATTCGATAACCGGCGCCGTCGGCACTGGCGTCAACATCTCCAACTTCGTCGGTTCCCCGAACACGGAGGTAGCGGTTCTGGGTAACACGGTCGTCGGCAACGCCCGCGGCGTGGGCGTGGGCAGTGATGGTTATACGACGGGCACGCCGCTCCAAGTCAACTTCAACCGCCTGTTCTCGAACACCTCAGAAGCTGATGGGGCCATCGGCGTGCGTAACGAGTCGGCCGCCACGGTAAACGCTGAAAACAACTGGTGGGGATGCAACGAGGGTCCGAACAACGACGGCTGCGACGGTGCGCTCAACATCGGCGGTGGAGGACTTAACTTCAACCCGCACCTGATTATGGACATCACCGCCAACCCGACGACCGTCCAGACTGGCGGACAATCGAATATCGAGTCTAGCTTCGACCAGAACTCAGCCAACCAAAATGTTGCCGATGGTTTTCCCGACGGCACCCCGGTAAACTTCGCGGCCACCCTCCTCGGAACCGTGACTCCGCAGACCGATGAGACAGAAAACGCTGTGGCGGAGACCACCTTCAAAGCCGGGAATCAGGCGGGCAACGCCAACGTCTCGGCCTCGCTCGACGCGGAGACGGTCAGCACAACGGTGAAGATCACCGCTCCGGGCGGTGGCGGCAACAACCCGCCCCCCGGCAACCCGAACGCATGCACTATCATCGGCACGCCGGGCAACGACATCCTGCGCGGCACTCCCCGGCGTGATGTAATCTGCGGCCTCGGCGGCAACGACATCCTCAAGGGACTCGGCGGCAACGACATCCTCCGCGGCGGAAGAGGGAACGATATCCTCTATGGAGGAGGCGGAAACGACGTTCTCGTCGGCGGCCCCGGCAAGGACATCCTCAAAGGCGAGGGCGGCAGAGACCGACTCAACGCCCGCGACGGCGTCCGCAGCAACGATATAGCGAACGGCGGCCCCGGAAGGGACTCGTGCGCCGCCGACCCGAGGGATATAAGGAAGAACTGCCCGTAACGTAAAGCGTCTTCGACGGCGCAATCTTGCGCGAACTTCGTATACGGGATCCTTTTTCGGAGGATCCCGTTTTCCGTATTCGAGAACGCGCAAAAGGAACGCCGGCTCTTCTCGGCTCCTGTACTTGGGTACAGCCGCAATACGGCTCCGACGTACGATGCCGCAGAATTCTCCGTGTGGCAGACTTTGGGACACAACGAGAAAACGGAGAAGGAAATCGAGATGCCATTGGTTTACGCGGCGGGCGCCAAAGCATTCGCGAGAATCGAGGACGGCGAGGCGAGCCTTTCGCTGGAAAACATAGGCGCGCGAACCATCGCAGTGGCTCCTGTCAACCCGGACATCGTATACGTCGGGACGGAGAACGACGGCATTTTCAAGAGCGGCGACGGCGGCGGAAGCTGGGATCGGCTCTCCGGAGCATTCCATCCCCGAATCACATCCCTCGCGATCTCTCCGGTGGACGGGACAGTTTATGCCGGGACGGAGCCTTCGAGCCTGTTCGTAAGCCAGGACGGTGGGGAGTCATGGCGGGAACTCGAAGGGCTGAAGAACCTCCCCTCCGCACCGAAGTGGAGCTTCCCGCCGAGGCCGTGGACATCACACGTGCGGGCGATCGCGTTGTCGAACGAGAACCCGAACCTCATTGTCGCGGGCATCGAGCTTGGCGGCGTCGTCCGGAGCTTCGACGGCGGGGAGACGTGGCAGGATCAACGCCCCGGAGCCGTCGCCGACTGCCATTCGCTGGCGACGCATCCGAAGCGGTCGTCCACCATATACGAAGCGGGCGGCACGGGCTTCGCCGAGAGCGAGGACTTCGGAGACACGTGGCGACAATTCACGGACGACCTCGAAATGAGATACGCATGGGGACTCGCCGTTTCCCGCGAAGACCCGGACGAAATATACGTCTCGGCGGCGGCGGGGCCGATGCGGGCGCACGGAAAAGGCTTCACCGACGCGGCGATATACCGCCGAAGTTCGGGGGAATGGACGCCCGTCCTCGAACACCTTCGGGAGTTTCCGTACGCGCTCGTCACTGACCCGTCCGGCTCTTTGTACGCCGGGTTCGGGGGCGGCGACATACACGTCAAGGAGAACGGATCGTGGAAAGAAGTCGCGCGCGTCCCCGGCGGCCTCGACGCGATGGCGGTGGTTTAGGCGCGAACGGGGGGCGAGGTCATCCGGAAACGAGCGGCCTCGTCTCTTTCTCGATTTTCTCGCCCTCCTGCCAGTCGGTCATTTCGAGGTCGTAGTCTGTTTGGAGACCCATCCAGAAAGCGGGTGGCATCCCGAGCGTCCGGTAGAGGCGGAGCGCGGTGTCGGCGGAGATGCCGCGCTCTCCTCGGACGAGGCTGTACATCCTTTGCTTCGGAACCCCGGCGGCTTTCGCAAGCTCGTATACGCTCAGCCCGAGCGGCTCGAGCCATTCGAGCTCGATGACCCGCCCCGGATGCACGGGCGGAAAAACCCGCTCCTCGCGCGCCACTTCTTCGGACATCCCATCCTCCATCTCGACCCTCCCTTCAGTGATAGTCCGTTGTCTCCACTTCGAGAGCGTCCCCCAACTCGTCGTCGAACTCGAAGCACACCCGCCACTGCGCGTTGATTCGTATGGATCATTATTTCACTA
>JACCWD010000129.1 GCA_013697825.1 Rubrobacter sp. | reverse complement strand
CGCCTCCCGGATCAACTCGGCCTCGCTGAGACCCCGATCTTTGGCTATGCGCCCCAAAGAGGACTTGAGGTCTTCCGGCAAATATACAGTCGTTTTCTTCACGCCATACGTTTTACCATACGCCTAGGGAGAACCTTTATCTAGCGACGGCTTCCTCGCGGCTTTCGAAGATGTCGAAGTAGTCGCGGAATCCGGTTACGGAGAAGATGCGCTCGACGGGGCTGGATGGCTCGGCTATGCGAAAGGAGATGCTTTGCTCGTCGAGGGAGCGTTTGGCGCGGGCGAGCATGGAGAGGGCGGTGGAGTCTATGAAGGTGATGGAGGACATGTCCACGACGACGACGGCGGCGGCGGCGCTCTCGTTGGCGGCGGCGCGTTCGATAGCGTATTGAACCTTCGGGGCGGTGTGGAGATCCACCTCGCCGCGCACGGCTATGACGGAGTATGCCTCGGCATGCTCCTCTATGCTCACATCGAAGTCCATCAACCGCCCTCTCATCTGGCTGTCCGGCACCGGAAACACAATCCCCAAATGTTACCGTAGAGCGGCGATTCGACAAACCGAAGAACCTTCGGAACGACCCGTATTTAGCCCGCCGCGTTTTCTGATAACATCCGAACGCTATGGCAAGAGACCTCTCCAAAGACGCGAAAAAGCGGGTGGCCGTGTTCGTGGACGGCGCGAACCTTTACCACTCCATAAAGAACTACTACAGCGGAATGCTCGACTACGACCGCCTCCTCAAAGAGGCCGTCGGTGAGAGATCCCTCCTCCGGGCGACTTTCTATATAGTCGAGAAGGTCGAGATGGAGGAACCGAACACGGGCTCGGCCCGCTCGTTCGTCTACAACTTGAACAAGTTCGGCTACAAAGTCCGCTCGAAGCCGCTCGCCGTCCACGAAACCCTCGCCCCGAACGGTGAGAAAACCGTCTCCCACAAGGGCGACTGGGACGTCGGCATTGTGGTGGACATGTTCCGCCTCGCCGAGCACGCCGACACATACGTCCTCGTCTCCGGCGACGGCGACTATGTGGAGGCCGTGGATCTTTTACAGAGCGAAAAAGGCATCCGCGTCGAAGTCATAAGTGCGTCGCAATGCACGAGCCAGTCCCTCTTCGACGTGTGCGACTCGCACACCGATCTCGCGGACATCCCGGATTTGTTCCGGGGATCTCGGAGCGGCCAGCCGTCATCCGTCAGCCATCAGCAAAAGACGGTGGGCCACTCCGGTTCGTAAAATTCGTTAGACGGGGCTGTCCTACGGCGGACGTTCTTGATTCGGCTCGCTCATCACGTGTCCACTCCAGGCGGCGGCGAACAATCTGACGACGAGGCCGAAGACCGCGCCGATGAAAATTCCCCCGGCGAGCCAGCCAAAGACCGCTCCGCACACCGCGAGAACCAAAATCACGATCGAGAAAGCGCGTGCCTTTTGAGCGAGGCTTCGCTCGCAGATGAGAGTCTTTCATCGTTCCTCCTCGCCCCTCGGGAACATATACTCCCACCGTATCACGCCTCCCCCACTACCCGCACTTCCGGCTCGAGTTCCACGCCGAGTTTTTCACGGACAGCGTGCTTCACCACTCGCATGAGTTCGAGAGCGTCCTCCGAGGAGCCGCCACCGAGGTTCACGAGATAGTTCGCGTGGACGGGCGAGACTTCAATGTTCCCGAGCCGCTTCCCCTTCATCCCCGCCGCCTCGATGACGCGGCCCGGATAGTCTCCGGGTGGTCTTTTGAAGGTCGAGCCGCAACTCGGCTTGCTCGGAGACCCCGTCATCCTTTGCGAGCGGAACTCCTTTATCGTCCGCTTCGATTCTTCGGGGTCGCCGGGGGAAAGCTCGTATGACGCCCGGAGCACCGTCCATTCGGGGTGTTCGTGGAGGACGCTGTGACGATACGAGAGTTCGAGGTGGTCGCCGGACATTTCGACGATTTCGCCGTCCTTGAAAACCTCGGCCCGGACCAAAACCTCCTTCGTCTCGGTTCCGTATGCCCCGGCGTTCATGAAGACGGCGCCGCCGACGGTTCCGGGGATTCCGGTCGCGAACTCCATCCCGGTGAGGCCGCGAGCGGCGGAGGTGTTGGCGAGGACGGGATAAAGCGCGCCTGCGTCGGCGGTCATAAGGTTCCCGTCGAAGGCGATGTTTTTCATGGATTTGGCGAGGCGTATGGTCAATCCACGTATGCCGCCGTCCCTTATAAGGACGTTCGTGCCGCCACCGAGGATGGTGACGGGGATGTCGTTTTCGCGGGCTTTGTGGATGGCCTCCACAAGCTCGTTCGAGTCTTTCGGCTCTATGAGGGCGTCGGCGGGGCCGCCGATTTTCCATGCGGTGTACCTTCGCATCGGCTCGTCGAGCTTCGCGTGGGGGAAAACATTTCGCAAACGTTGTAAAGTCTCGTCATGCACAGAGGGGAATATACGGTAGCGGGGAGCGCATTTCAGACAAGGCGCGGAGCGGACACATGAAAGCGATGGCGCTCGCGGCGGGCAAAGGCACTCGCCTCTTCCCATTGACGGGCGAGGTTCCGAAGCCGATGGCCCCGGTGGTCGACCGCCCGATCATCGAACACATCTTCGACCTCCTCGCCACCCACGGCGTGAAGGAGGTTCACGCGAACGTCCACTATCTCGCGGACACGCTCATAAATACGTACGGCGAGGAGTCGCGGGTGAATGGGATGAGCGTGCATCTCAGCCGCGAGGAGAAGCTCCTCGGGACGGCGGGCGGCGTGAAGCGGCTCGCCCGACACTTCGACGAGACCTTCGTCGTCGTCTCCGGGGACGCACTCACGGATATAGACATCGGGGAGATGGTCGCCTTCCACAAAAAGAAGGGCGCGCTCGCCACGATCGCGCTCCGTCGCGTCTACGACACCTCGGAGTTCGGGGTGGTCGAGACGAGCGAGGGCGGCGACATCGTCGGCTTCCAGGAGAAGCCGAACCCGGCGGAGGCCATAAGCACGCTCGCGAACACGGGCATATACGTCTTCGAGCCTCGCGCCCTCGACTACGTCCCCGAAGACTCCTTCTTCGACTTCGCGAAGGACGTGTTCCCGAAGTTCCTCGAGAACGGCGAGGTCTTCGCCGGGTACGAGGGGGATTTTTACTGGTCGGATATCGGGACTTTGGAGGCGTACCGCCAGGCGCATTACGACGTGCTTTCCGGGAAGGTGCGGGTCAAGGTTCCGGGTGAGAAGCGCGGGGAAAGTTTATGGGTCGGGGAGGAGTCGAAGATCCACGACTCCGTCAACTTCGACGGGTACGTCGTCGTCGGGAGGGACGCCGTCATCGGGAGGGACGTGACGTTGGCGGGGAATGTCACGGTCGGTCGGGATTGCTGGATCCGCCGTGGAGCCACCATAAAAAGCAGTATTTTGCTTCCGGGTGCCACCGTCGGGGAGAACGCTTATTTGGAAGATTGCATCGTCGGCCACGGATACGACGTGAGGACCGGGGAGATCATCCGCGGCGGCGCGCTCATCCGCCGCCAGCAATAACTTATTCGGGCTTTATGAGACGGTACCCGAAACCCCGGACGGTTTCGATGATTCGCGGCTTGTTCGAGTCGTCGCCGAGCTTGGTTCGGAGCCTTTGGACATATACGTTGACGGTTCGCTCGTCTATGTACTCATCCTCGCCCCAAACTTGCCGGAGCAAAGAGCCTCTCGGAAATACCCTTCCCGGACTCTTCGCGAGGGTATGGAGGAGTTTGAATTCGCGGGGGGAGAGCATGATCTCATGCCCGCCCTTCATCACCTGAATCTGGTCGGGGTCGATCTCCAGTTCGCCGACGAGGATCCTCCCCGACGAAGAATCGTCCCCCGAACGCTCTTTCTTGCGGAAGATCTGCTTGACGCGCGCCACAAGCTCCCTCGGATTGACCGGAGAGCGCATATAGTAGTCCGCCCCGAGCTCGATGCCGACGATGCGGTCCATAGTGTCCTCGTCGCGAAGAAGAGCGACGGTCGAAACCCCCGGCTTCCCGACAACGGAGATAAGCTGGAAGCCGCGCTCGTCGGGCAAACGATTATCCACGACGGCGACCTCGAATTCTTGCCTTTCCGCCATCTGGCGGGCCTGCGAGCCGGAGCCGGCGGGGATGACGCGCCACCCCTCGCCCGCGAGCGAGCGCCTCAATCTCAGCCGCTCCTCGTCATCGCCTATGACCAAAAGAACCGTCCCGCTCAAAGCGTGATGCAACCTCGCTCTCTCCGTAAAACTCTCTTCAAGACACTAGCCCACAAGTATAGCCTCAACGACGCCCCCGGAGAAACGCCTTGAGAGATGCCCCCCGGAGAGATATGATAACCACAGCTTCAAGCTCGCGCTCGTAGCTCAGCCGGATAGAGCGTCTGACTACGAATCAGAAGGCCGCAGGTTCGAGTCCTGCCGAGCGCGCATATTAAAGTCCCGAGATTTGCGGGACTTTCTTTTTTGCTTCGTCTCGCCACTCACTCGCCGCCGAAGAACGTCTCCCACGGCATGTCCACGGGAGCGTCGTGCGCCACCACATCGTAAAGATGCCGCATGAGCGGGAAATCATCCTCGCCGACGAGGCCGCGCCCGGCGAGCTTCGGGAGCACGCCGCCTATGACGTTTATGGCCGCCACCCCTTCGAGCGTGACACCCTTCATCTTCTTTTCCCGAACCTCGGAGAACGGAACTCCCGACCCGACGAAGCGCCCGGCCTTTACGTTCCTCCCGCCCATGCTCGTGACGAGCATGTCCCCCACTCCGGGAAGGCCGTGCGGTGTTTCGGAATCCCCGCCGAGAAGCTCCATCCATTGCCCCATCTCGCGCGTCGCCTGAGCGAAGAGGGCGGAGCCGTAGTTATAGCGGCGGTATCTCGCGTCGGTCTTCCCTTCCTTATCGAGGATGCCGTCCATGAAGCCCGCCCCGAAGGCGTAGCAATTCTTGACCGCCGCGCACACCTCGCACCCGACGAAATCCACGCTCGTCCACACGTGATAACAATCCGTGCGGAACATCGAGGCGAGGTCGGCGAGGATGTCCTCGTCGCCCCCCGTGAAGACCACGCACGTGTCGTGGCGCACCGCGACCTCGCCCGCGATGGCCGGACCGACGATGGCCGACCACGAGACGCTCTCGCGGAATTCGGCGGAAACCTCCGAGGCGAGCACGTCGGGGAGTATCTTCAGATTCCCCTCCTCGTCGGCCTCCATGCCCTTCGTGACGGCGATGACCTTCATGCCGGGTCGGAGGAGCGAGGCGAACCGTTTTCCGGCCCACCTCACACCGAAAGAATTCACGCCGCTCATCGCGACCTCCGCGCCGTCGAAAGCCTCTTCGGCCTCTTCGAGTTGGAATGCCCGGACGCCTTCCGGGACTTCGAGGTCGAGGCTCGGATGGACACCCGTTTCTTTTATGGAATCAACGATGTCCCGATCGAGGTGCGTCCCGACGAGGCGCACTTCGTGTCCGTTGTCGGCGAGGGGGAAGGCGAGCGCGCTCGCCATGATCCCCGCCCCGAGTACGCTCACCGTGGTCAATGTATCGTGTCCTTCCGGTCGGATGGATTTTACGTCGTCGCGCTGCCCGCCTCGTGGCGCGACATCTCGTGCATGAGGTCCTTCATCTTCGGATACGTCTCGACGTAGCGATCCATATAGAATTTGTACGCCTCGTGCGCCTCCGGGTTCGGCTCGATGCTCCGTTCGACGTGGACCATGTTCGCAGACGCGGTTTGCACGTCCGGGTAAATACCCGCCCCCACCGAGGCGAGCATCGCCGCCCCGAGGACCGGGCCTTCGCTCACCTTCGTGAACGCGATGGGCAAATTCGAGATGTCGGCGTGCATTTGCATCCACAAGTCGCTCTTCGCCGGGCCGCCGGAGACGACGTTTATCCTCGGCTCGAAATCGTGGCCGCGCATCGCCTGGAAAATCTGCTCCGTCCCGAAGCATATCCCCTCGATGATCGCCCGGAACATATGCCCCGGCCCATGCCCGAGCGAAAGCCCCCACATCATCCCCCGAACCAAGGGATCGGTGTGCGGCGAACGATTCCCCTGGAAATATTCCATGACGATGAGGCCGTCCGAGCCGATCGGAACCCTCTCGGCAAGCTCGTTGAGGACGTCATACGTGTCCACGCCGCGCCGTTTCGCCTCCTCGGCGGCGACCCCAGCGAAGCGGTTTTTGAACCACGCCACGACCGAACCGGTGGATGCTTGCCCGGCCTCGACCGTGTATTGACCGGGGATCATCGCATCGGTGTACGAGCCCCAGAAACCGCGGCCGTGTATCGGCTCGGCGGACTGCCCGATCATGACGTGCGACGAGCCGGTGATGAGCGCGAGCCTCCCCGGCTCGACCACCCCGAGGCCGAGAGCGCCCGCGTACGCGTCCACGGCTCCCTGCGCGACAGGCGTGCCTTCCTTGAGACCGAGTTCTTCCGCCGCCTCCTTCCGCAAACCGCCGACCACCGCTCCGAGGTCGAGGACGTCCTTCGGGAACTTCTCCAAAAAATCCTCGAAGGCGATGGATCGGAGGAGGCTTTCGGGCCATCCTCCCTCGTCGCGGTCGTAGAAATACTTCGCGCTCGCGATGTTTATGGAGGAGGCCCACTCGCCTGTGAGGCGGTGGATGAGCCAGTCGTTGCAGTCGCAAATGTGCTTCGCCCGCTCGAAGTTCTCCGGCTCGTTCTCCTTCATCCACAACGCCTTCGGAAGACCCCACTCCGCCGACACGTCGCCGTATCCCGAATATTTCAATGCACGATCGCTCGTGGCGGCGATCCTCGACGCTTGATCCGAGGCCCGGACATCCATCCACATGATCGCCGGCCGGAGATGCTCGTCGTCCTCCCCGATGACCATCACCGTCGAAGCCGTGGAGTCGGTCGAGATCCCCGCTATCTCCTCGGGCGATACGCCGCTATCCGCGACGGCTTTGTTCGTCGCTTCGACGAGGCTCTTCCACCACACGCCCGGGTCTTGCTCGGCCCATCCGCTCCGAGGATACTCCGTCTCCCACTCGACTCCATGAAAAACGAGCGGGTTCCCCTCGACATCAAAGACGCCGACCCTCACGCCCCCCGTCCCGAAATCTATGCCCATCAAATACGGCCCTTCGGCCATGCTTTTCCCCTTTCCCCGTGTTTGCCTACGCGCTTTCAATGGCGCGGCTTGGGCTTCAGGCTACAGGCTACAGGCTACAGCCTGCCCCCGGCGGAAGACTCCGACCTTTCCCTTCGCCCGTCACGACGCGAGTGTTTCGCGCTCTCACGCCGGAGTCCACAAAGGTGTCTCCACCCGTCCGCGAGGTTCCGGCCAGCGACCACGCATCCGCCCGAAAAGTCTTTCCTGAAGCCTGAAACCTGATGCCTGAAGCCTTTTTATATCCCGACTCCTTCCGGGTGGTACTTCCGGTCTATCGCCTCCATCTTCTCGACCTTCGCCGCCGAGGAGCCACCCGCGAACTCCGATTCTAGCCACGCATCGAGGACGACCTTCGCCGCCTCCGGCCCGATGACGCGCTGACCCATAGTGAGAACCTGCGCGTTGTTCGACTTCCTCGCCCGCTCCGCCGAATACACGTCGTGGCACTGCGCGGCCCGCACTCCGGGGACTTTGTTCGCCGTGATGCTCATGCCGAGGCCCGTTCCGCAGCAAAGTATCGCCCGCTCGTGCTCGCCCTTCGCCACCGCCTCCGCGACCTCGACGGCCACGTCGGGATAGTCGTATCCCTCCTTTATCCCGTAGTCCGCGACCTCGTAGCCCTTCTCTTCGAGACGCTCGATGAGCGCGGCCTTCAGCTCGAGAGCCGCGTCGTCCGCGCCAATCGCTATCTTCATTTACGCCTCCTCTTTTCGCTGTCTCTGCCCGATGTTTTTACCCTCTCCGGCGGGGATCACAAATCCGCCCAAAACCCTCCCGGAGCAAAGAGTTCTTCGACGCACTCGTCGAGGATATTCGCCTCGTTGGCGAGGTCGAGGATGGTGTACCGCGACCGGATCGTGAGCGCCCGCCGATACGTCGCCCGGAACTCTTCACGATTTAATCCGATCTCCTCGGGACTCGTCGGGCATCCCGCGGAGGCGAGCATGTCGCGTATCTCCGCCGCCGACAATAGTTGCAATTCGAGTCGCCCCCGAAGCCCCGGCCACTCCCGAGTGAGAAGCTCGAGCCTCGCCCGAAGTCCGTCGGCGTCCACGTACTTCGCGCCGCTTTGCTTCACGGCGGCCTCTTCGAGTTCGTCCATTGTGTGGAGCGAGCGTACTTTCGCCTCGACCTCCTCCCACAAAGGCCACGCCGCGACGACCGAATCCACGTCGAGGTTCGAGAGGTCGCGTTCGAGTATCCGCTCGTAAAGCGCGGCTATCGCCACGGAGGCGACCCCGACTTTGAAGCCGTGCGAGAGGGGCGGGTTCCGGTCGCGCCCGAGACCCTCGCCCTCCCAAAGATGGCTGAATTGATGCTCCGCGCCGGAGGCCGTCCGGGAGGACTGGTACGACTGCATGGAGAGTCCGCTCATCACGAGACCTTCGGTGAGGCGATCCATAGCCTCGTCGTCCCCGGCACGCAAACCATCCGGACCACGCACCCACTCGCGGAGGCCATCCTGAACGAGCGACCATCCGTCCCGGTCGATCTCCTCCAAGCCGAGCGCGTCCGCGACGAGCCAGTCCGCCCCGGAGGTGATCTTCCCGAGAAGATCCGCATACCCGGCGGCGGTCATGTCCTCCGGAGCACCGACGAGAACATCCACATCCCCGACGACGACCTTCGGAGCCGGACACGTCAAAGTCTGCTTGTGTCCGTCCTTCTCGATGGAAGCCCCGAACGCCGTGTACCCGTCCATCGAAGCCGCCGTCCCGACGCACATGTACGCCTCGCCGATCTCATAAGCGGCCCTTTTGGCGATGTCGTTCAAAGTGCCGGAGCCGATGGCGACCGGAACCGCGTCCGCTCCCCGAAGCGCCTCCACGAGCGTCTCGATGTTCGAATACTTCGCGTACAACGTCGGCGCTCCGGGAAACACATACGGCTCGCGAAGCTCGACCCCGGCGTCCGCGAGGCTCTTTCGGGTTCCCTCCCCGGCCACCCCGAATGTGTTCTCGTCGGCGACGATGACGGCGGCGCGTCCGGGGAAGTTCTTCGAGAAGACCTCGCCAACCCGCGAGAGGCCACCGGCCTCGATCACAACGTCCTCCGTATCCGTCGCCCCCCGAAGAGCTTGTTTTATACGTTCATCGTCCATGCACACCTCCGTAAATGCCGGGAGTCGGGATGTCGCTTCGCTTCGGGAGTCGGGGAGTTCCCGGCTTCCACTCCTCCGGCACCATCGCCCTCCCGCTTGACAAAACCCCGCCGAACTTCGACCGGATGCCTCGGTGACCCGGGTTTCGACCATATGCCTTTCCCGAATTCCGTCGTAGAGACGCGCCGATGGCGTGTCTCGCGGAGCGGCTCCTCATTCCCGGCGCTTTCGTTCCGGCTATCCATCGTTCTCCGTCCATCCCGATTCCTTCCATATCCCCGGGGGGATGAGCTTGTCTATTCGGTCGAGGACGAACTCGGGGAGGTTTTCCGGTGGTTCGCTTTCGAGGTCTTCGGCCTTCGTTTCGCCTGTGAGGACGACCACCGAGGGCATTCCGGCGTCTTTCGCCATCCGGATCTCGGTATAAAGACGATCCCCAGTCATCACGCAATCCTTCGCGTCGAGGCCGAGCATCTTCTCGATGGTCTCGAGCATCACCGGAGAGGGCTTCCCGACGTTGACGCGGCACCTCTCCCCCGTGCATCCCTCGATGGCACCGACGATGGCGGCGGCGTCCGGCTCGCCGCGGCCTCCGGGAAACGGGCAATACCGATCCGGGTTCGTCATCATGAGCCACGCCCGTTTGTGGAACCATATCGCGTCGAAGGCGATTTGGAGCTTTTTATATTCGAAGCCCCGATCATACGAGGCGATCACGATGTCGATCTCCGAAGGCTCCTCGCTCATTCGGATGCCCGCCTCGGAGAGGGCGACTTTGAGCGGCTCCTCGGAGATCGGGTACACCGTCGCGTCGGGGTGGTTTTGAAGGAGATACTCCGTCGCCGTGACGACGGTGTTCACGATGTCATCCTCCGGCGTCGGAAGCCCGAGCCGCGTCAATTTCTCGACATAGTCTTTCAAACCCTTCGTCGGATTGTTCGAGAGGAAGACGACGCGCTTCCCGTGCTCGCGAATCTTCTCGACCATCCGCTTCGCGCCGGGAAGGAGTTCGTCGCCGAGATATATCGTGCCGTCGAGGTCGAAGACGTATCCTTCGTAGAGTTTGTCCGGGACGCGAGATCCCCGCGAAGCCCCTTCCGTCTCTTTCATCGCCCACTCTCCTTTGCTTCGGTCGGGTCGCTCGCTTCGGTCGCTCCGGGAAGTCGGAAGCCGCTTCGCTCCGTATCCGGCTTCTCCGTGTCCGGCTCCGCTTCGGAAGACGAGGAAAACACGGAGCCGAATCCCTCGCCGTCGGCCCGTCGGGCGGAGAGGCGAAGATACCCGGGAGGAGAGAGTCGATAAAACCCCGACTCCCGAAGCGAGCGAAAGCGAGCGGCTCCCGACTCCCGGCGACCGGAGGGAGCATCACGGCATCACCGCCACCTTTATTCCCTCGCCGCTCGCGGACTTCTCTATCGCCTCGACCGCCTCCGAGAGCGGGAACCGGTGCGTGACCATCCGCTCCACCGCCACGCGCCCGCTCTCGATGAGCCGGAGCGCCGTGTCGTAGTTTTCGCGCTTCGAGTCGGACGCTCCGGTGACGACGATCTCGTTATAGTGGATGAGGTTCGCCTCGACCTCCGACCGTCCCGCCCCGGCGAGTCCCGCGAACACGTTCACCCGCCCGCCCTTCCGAACCATTAGCATCGCGTCGTTCACGAGGCCCGGAATCCCGATGCATATGACCGCGACGTCCGCCCCGATCCCGTCCGTATGTTCGGCCACGGCTTCCGCGAGGTCTTCGGTCGTCGGGTCGACGACGACGTGCGCCCCGAGTTCCGTCGCGAACTCGCGGCGGTCTTCGGAAGGATTGCTCACGATGACCTTCCCCGCCCCCGAGAGGAGCGCGAGTTGGAGATGGAACAACCCGATCGGCCCCGCCCCGAGTATGAGAACGGTGTCGTCGAGTTCGACCCGGTAATTCCCGAGTCCGTTCACGCAACACGCGAGCGGCTCCGCGAGCGCGAGATGCTCGGGCGGCATATCTTTCCGAGCGACGAAGAGGTTGCCCGCCGCGACCGCCTCCGCCGGAACTCTCATGTACTCGGCGAGGCCGCCGTCCACGACGTTGCCGACTATCTTTTTGTTGACGCACACGTTCTCCATGCCGCGTTTGCAATAATGGCACCGGAGGCACGCCATGGCCGGAGCCATGACGACCGGAGACCCGACCTCATACCCTTCGACGCCGCGCCCAACCTCGGCGACATGCCCGGCGAACTCGTGGCCGAGGATGAAGTCGCGGGCGATGCCCCTCGTCTTCTCGCCGCGGAGGATACGGACATCGGTGCCGCACACCGTATTCGCCCCGACCTTCACGAGAATCTCGCCCGGACCGGCCTCCGGCGTCGGAACCTCGGTCACGTCGAGTTCCCCCGGCCCTCGAAACACGGCGGCTAACATTTCGGCTCCCCTTCCGAGGGCGCGGACATCTCGCCCGCGATGGTGTTCCTTTCCACCGCTTCCAAACCGGAGATGCTCATCATTTCCATCCCCCTTCCGCCACCGGATGGAGATGGCTTTTCGGTGGCACGGGTATCTCGCCCGCGCCACCCGCGAAGGATGTTCCTTCCCAACGGTTTCAAACCGGAGACACTCGTCATTTTCGTTCCCTTTCCGCGACCGGACGACCGTGTCTTTCCATTGCGTCGGGGCGCGTCGGCTCTTCCGAGATCCGCACCCTCGGCGAGAGCTCCTCGACATCCGAAAGCCTCACGACGCCGGAGGTTTTCGTGAGGACGTTCGCGGCGGCGCACGCCGTCCCGTACGCGGCGGCCTCCGGCACGGAGGAGCCTCGCGTGAGTGAGTGAAGGAGGCCCGCCGCCATCGAATCGCCGGAGCCGATGGGGTTCACCGCTTCGAGCTTCGGCGGCGATATGCGCCACGTCCGCCCCGATCCTTCGGCGAGCACGGAGCCATCCGCCCCTTCGGAGACGATGGCCCACCGCGCTCCCGCCTCCACGAGCGCGAGTGCCGCTTCGCGGGCGTCGGCGCCTCCCCGAAGTTCGAGCGTCGCGACGGCTTCTTCGAGGTTCGGTTTCACGACGAAGGGGCGGGCGGCGAGGGCTTCGAGGAGCGGAGCTTTCTGCGCGTCCACGAGGGTCGGGACACCCGTCTCGTTCGCCGCTTCGACGAGCCGCGCATAGAAATTTTCCGGGATGCCGGAGGGGAGGGAACCGATGAGACAAAGCGCGTCGGCTCCGGGGAGATGCTTTCGCGCGACCTCTTCGAGCGCGGCGGCATCCTCGGCGGAGACGGGGCGCGCTTCCTCGACGAGTTCGGTCGCCTCGCCGCCGTCGTGGAGGAGGGTCGCGCATGTGCGCGTGGGAGCGTCGGTCCACACCACGTCGTGTGAGACGCCGTCCTCGTCGAGTTTTTCGGCCACGAAGCGGCCCGAGTCTCCGCCGAGGAAAGAGACGAATGTGGATCGGCTCCCGAGCGTGGCCGCGACGCGGGCGGCGTTCGTGACCTTCCCAGAGGCCGTTACGCGCACTTCCGTGGCGCGGTTCACCTCGCCAGGAACGAGACGCTCGAAAGAGAGCGTTCGTTGCATCGCGGGCGTTCCGCCGACGCAAAGGATCACGGTCGCTCCGCCTTCGGCTGTACTTGGTTATTGGTTATTGGTTTTTGGTTTTTGGTTTTTGCCAACAACCCGTAACCAATAACCAATAAACAGCCGTCCCGAACCGCCTTCCGGCGCCCGAAGGTCATCCCGTGCGCGGCCATACCGGCTCCATTCTCTCGACGAGGGACAGGTGCGTCTCGTATGCCTCGGCGAGGCGTGCGGTGTTTCTCGGATCGGGCTCGTGGATGCGGAAGGCCCGGATGACGCTCTCCGCCGCTTCTTCGAGCGAGCCGTATATTCCGGTTCCGACCCCGGCGCACAATGCCGCTCCGAGCGCGCCCGTCTCCCCCGCCCCCGTCACCTCGACGGTCTCGCCGAGGGTGTCGGCGAAGATTTGCGACCATGTCCGGCTCGTCGAGCCTCCCCCGGTGAGCCTCACCCGCTTCACGTCGAAGGCTCCCCGGAGAATGTCCACGTGCGTTTTGTGGTTGAAAGCGACGCCCTCGAAGATGGCCCGGAGGAGGTGGCCCCGCGTATGCCATCCGCGGAGGCCGAAGAAGCCCCCGGTCGCGTCGTCGCCGTGGGGCGAGGAGTATATGAAGGGGTGGTAGAAAACCCGCGAGTCGTCGTTCATCACGCGCTTCACTTCCTCGTTGACGAACGCGAAGGGCGAGACTCCCATGTCCTTCGAGTGCTTCACTTCGAGGGGGCACATTTTTTGGACGAACCATTCGAGGTTCGTCGCCGAGGTCGGGGAGGCGGACATGTTCAGCCATAGTCCGGGCTTCACGAAATTTCGGCACGCCGCGCCTTCGTTGAAGGTCGGCTCGTCGTTCACGACCTCGTTTATGGACCATGTACCGGCGATCATGGTGAGGTCGCCCACCTCGACGCACCCGACCCCGACGGAGGCGCAATCCACATCATGCGCCCCGCACACCACCGGAGTCCCCGCTTCGAGCCCCGTGAGACGGGCGGCTTCTTCCGTGACCTTTCCGACGACCTCGGTGCATCCAACGATGGGGGGGAGCTTTCCCCGGACTTCTTCGAGGTCGTATATCTCGTACGCCTCGTCGGAGTAATCTTGCGTCCTCACGTCGGTGAAGCCGCTCGACGCTTCGGAGGGGTCGGTGGCGTATTCCCCGGTGAGTTTGTATCGGAGCCAATCCTTCACGTAAAGAACCCACCGCGTCCTCTCCAAAACCTCCGGCTGATTCTCTTTGAACCACGCGAGGAGGACGGGCGGAAGGGCGGCGAAGGGTCGTTGCCCGTTGAATTTGAGCGCCCGGTCCCCGATGCTCGACTCGTTCCAGCGGGCGAGGAGCTTGTGCGCCCGCGAGTCCATGGAGTGGATGCCGTTCCATGTCGGCTCGCCGCGCTCGTCCACGAGGTATATGCCGTCGCCGTGGCCCGACATCCCGACGGCGGAGATGTCTTTGCCGTCTACTTTCGCGGCGAGTATCGCCTTCCGAACCGCGTCCCGGCAGTTTTCCCACGCCTTTTCCATATCCTGTTCGACCCAGCGGGGATGCGAGTTTATTTGCTCGTTGTTCACGTTCCCGACGCCCCGCTCGTACCCTTCCTCGTCGAACACGACCGCCTTCGTCGAGGTGTTTCCGCTGTCAATGCCGAGAAGATAAGGACTCATCGCCCCTCCAAACTCTCGGCGTTCACCGTGTTCGTCGCTCGTCCCGTGTCGGCGAGTTCCTTCACGGCCTCCGCCGTCATGAGGACGGAGTTCTCCCACGTGCTCGTTGTGCTTCCGGCGATGTGCGGAGCGAGCGTTACGTTTTCGAGTTCCGTCCACGGACTCCCCTCGCCGAGCGGCTCGTCGTCGTGGACGTCGAGGGCGGCCCCGGCGATGCGGCCCTCCTTCAAAACTTCGAGGAGGTCATCGTAGCGAACCATGCGGCTTCGGGCGTTATTTATGAAGAACGCCGTCGGCTTCATGAGGTCGAAGTGTTCGCGCCCGATGAAGCGGTGTGTCTCCTCGGTGAGGCGGGCGTGGAGGCTCACGAAATCCGACTCGCGGAAGACGGTGTCCATGTCGTCCACCTTCTCGCCGCCGAAGGATCCGATGGTCTCCGCATCCACGTATGGATCGCACACGAGCAATTTCACCTCGAAGCCGGAGATGCGGGGGGCGAGTTGCCGGGCGACTTGTCCGAACCCGATGAGTCCGACCGTCCGACCGAAAAGGTCGTACGGCGTGGCGGGGAACTTCTTCGGCCACTTTCCTTCCCGGATGCCCCGGTCAACGCGGGCGATGTCCCGTGTTTCGGCGAGCATGAGGGCGATGGCTTGCTCGGCGACCGCCGGGGCGTTCCGCCCGACGAGGTTCACGACGGCGACGCTCCGCTCGTTTGCCGCCTCGACGTTCACGTTCTCGAAGCCCGCGCGAGCGACGACGACGGCTTTCAGATTCGATCCCGCTTCGAGGACGGCCTCCGGGATCGGGGCGAAGTGGACGGCGATGATCTCCGCCTCGCCGATGGCTTCGACGATCTCATCCGGGGTCGGGACGGCTTCGGAGCCTTCGACCTCCATGATCTGCTGGAGATGATGTTGTTCCTCGGCCTTCTCCCCGGCCCACGAAACTTCGCGCACCGTGTGCGAACCGTCTCCGAGCGCGTCCTCGATGGCCTTTCGGAAGTTCTCCGAGGAGAGGAAAAGGTCCCCGACGCAAAGTATCTCCATAATTTATCTCCTCACCGGGACGCCGTGGACGACTTCGCGGAGAGCCTTCGACATCCCGACCGGGTCGTCGGCCATCCACACGTTCCTTCCGAATATGATGCCCTTCGCGCCGCCCTCGATAGCTCCGCGAGCGGCTTCGACGACGGCTTCCTCCGACCCGCTCTTCGCGCCGCCGAGGGTGAGGATGGGGACCGGGCATCCCTCGACGACCTCGGCCATCGTGGCGGGGTCTCCGGTGTATTCGGTCTTCACCGCGTCGGCCCCGAGTTCGGCAGCCATCCGGCATATGTACGCGAGGAGGTCGGGGTCTTTCCGATCCTCGACACGCGAACCCCACAACGTCGCCTCGACGATGAGTGGAATCCCCGCGTCGCGGGCCTCGGAGGCGGCTTCGGCGACGGCGGCCACATTATCCGCGAACATCGCGCCCTCCTCCGGGCCGTGGATGAGGAACATGACGACCGCCCCGGCTCCGAGCGAAGCCGCATCCGCCGGGCCGAGGAGGACGCGGTAATGCTCCCCGAGTTCCCTCGTGCGTTCGTCGAGCGTCGTCCAGTCGGCACGCACGACGGGGACGGGCGCGCCCCGGAAGGCGAAGAGATGGGACGATTGTTTGAGGAGGCCGGGTGTGATGAGGACTCCGTCCGGGTCGCCCGCGACGATACGTTCGACGACCTCGACCGCTCCCCCGGACTCCGGCGGAACCCGGAGGCTCCCTCCATGATCGAAGGCGGTTATGAAGGAACGTCCGCTCTCGCGGTCGAAGAGCCGTCCGAGTCTGAGGTTCGTGCCGCTCATGTGGTTCTCCCCCTTTTCGTGTGTTCGTTTGCGGGGCGGCCCCCGATGCTCGCGGAGCCGCCCCGGTCGGCTACGCTTCGGCCATCTTTCCCTCGCCCGCGAGGTGGCGGGCGGTCGCGTGCATCGGCTCGCGCATTTGCGGGTACGTGTCTATGTACCGATCCACATAGAATTTGTACGCCTCATGCGCCTCGGGGTTCGGTTCGATGGTTCGTTCGGTGTGGACCATATGCTCGGCGGCGGTTTGGATGTCCGGGTACACGCCCGCTCCGACGGCGGCGAGCATCGCGGAGCCGAGTACGGGGCCTTCGCCCTCGGTGGTGAAGGAGACGGGGACGTTCGAGACGTCGGCGTGCATTTGCATCCAAAGGTCGCTCTTCGTCGGGCCTCCGGCGACGACGCACTCGCCCGGCTGGAAGCCCTTCTCGCGCATCGTGCGGAAGATATGCTCGGTTCCGTAGCAAATGCCTTCGAGGATCGCCCGGAACATATGGGCCGGGGTGTGGCCGAGCGAAAGCCCCCACATCATGCCTCGGGCGAGCGGGTCGGTGTACGGGGTGCGATTCCCCTGGAAATAGTCGATGACGATGAGGCCGTCGGATCCAACGGGGATGTCGCGGGCTTGCTCGTTGAGGACGTCGTACGGGTCGACGCCGCGCTCCTTCGCCTCGGCCATCGCCTCCCCGGCGAACTGGTTTTTGAACCACGCGACGATGGAGCCGGTACTCACTTGTCCGCCCTCCACGCTGTATTGCCCCGGCATGATGCCGTCCGTGTACGACCCGAAGAACCCGCGCCCGTAGTGAGGCTCGGCGGCCTGTCCGACGATGACGTGCGAAGAGCCGGTGATGAGAGCGAGCTTCCCCGGCTCCGTCACGCCGAGTCCGAGCGCGCCGACGAAAGCGTCGCCCCCGCCTTGCGCGACCGGAATACCCTCCGGCAAACCCATCTCTTCGGCGGCTTCCTTTGTCAAACCGCCGACCGCCGCTCCCATGTCGAGGACTCGCGGGGGGAACTTTTCGAGCACGTCGCCGATTCCGAGGGAGTCATACAAACTCTCCGGCCATCCGCCGGTGTCGCGGTCGTAGTATGCGCGGAAGCTCGCGGTGTTTATGGAGGCCGTCCACTCGCCCGTGAGGCGGAAGGTCATCCAGTCCGCGTAGTCGCATATGCGCTCCGCCGCGTCGTACGTCTCCGGCTCGTTCTCTTTCAGCCACAAGGTTTTCGAGGGCATCCACTCGGCGGAGGAGGGGCCGTATCCGTTGTATTTGAGGGCCGGGTCCCCGGTTTGCTGAACGCGGAGGGCTTGATCCGAGGCCCGCACGTCCATCCATAAAAGCGCGGGTCGAAGCACCCGGTTTTGCCCGTCCATCGCGACGACGGTGCATGTGGTGGCGTCGGTGGAGATACCGGCGATCTCCTCGGGCGGGACGCCGCTGTCGGCGACGGCTTTCCGGCTCGCCTCGCACAGGCACGACCACCAGTCGTCGGGGCTTTGCTCCGCCCACCCCGAGCGCGGGAAGTTCGTGCCGTGTTCGACACCGCGGAAGACGAGGGCGGTTCCCTCGCAGTCGAAGATGCCAACCCTCACGCCCCCGGTTCCTCCGTCGATGCCCATCAAGTACGGTGCCTCAGCCATCGCTCTCTCCTTTCCCAAAGAGACTCTATGAAGCCTTTCCCTTATGCACAGTTTAATACGCCCCGGTCGTGAGGCTCCTTTCCCTCGCCCCACACGAAAAGCCCCGCACGGGCTGCGTTCCGGTCATTCGACCGAAAACGTTGGCTCCGCGCGAGGCTCTCTAAGTCATTGGGCTTTCGCCACAGAATGGCTTTGTGGGCGTCAAGCTATCAGGATTTCACCCCGGAATCAACCGTGTGCTTCCACAGCGCCTCGTGGCTCGTCGAAACCCCGACCGCTCCCGCGTCGAGGATGCGCGAAAGCTCCTCCTCGCTCGTCACGAACCCCCCGGCGAGAACCGGGCGGTCGAGAAGCTCCGAATAACTCGAAGCCATGCGCGGATACGCGAGCGCGGGGAGAATCTCCACACACCGCGGCTTCGTGCGCCGAACCAGTTTCAGGCCGCGCTCCATCGCCGTCGTGTCGATCGCGAAGAGGCGTTGGACCGTGATGAGGTCCGTCGAGTTCGCCCGCTCTATAACCTGCCGATTCGTCGAGACGATACCTTCGACGTGTTCGGACAAAAAGCCGATCCCATTCTTATCCCCGGCGATGCCGCCGATGAGATCCACATTGACGAAAATCTGCGTCCGCCGCTTCCCGCCCCCGATGCGCCGCGTGAGGTCGAAGATATTCCCGCCGAGCACGAGTATCGCCGGATGCTCCTCGGCGAGAGCCTCCTCCAAAGGCTTCCCGTCCGAGCGAACCGTCGGAACCACCGGACTCCGCCGGAGGTCGCCGAGAAACCGCTCCATCCTCTTTTCCACGACTTTGCCCACGAAGGAGACTCTATCATGTGTCGCTTCGCCTTCGGCTCCGCGACCGTTCCCGGTTTTTAGTTCTCGGTTCTCAGCTAAAAACTGAGAACTGAGAACCGCCGCGAAGCGGCTCACACCTTCCGCATGTTCGGGGCGAGAACCTTTTTGCGGAGGCGGATGGTCTTCGGCGTTATTTCCACTAGCTCGTCGTCGGCTATGTATTCGAGGGCATCTTCGAGGGTGAGTTTTCGTGGCGGCGTGAGGGCGAGGGAGTCGTCCGCGCCCGCCGAGCGGACGTTCGTTAGCTTTTTGTTTTTGCAGACGTTTATGTTCAGGTCGCTCTCTCGGCTGTGTTCGCCGACGATCATGCCGACGTATACCTCGGTCGCCGGGTTTATGAAGAACTCGCCGCGATCCTGCAATTTCCAGATCGAGTACGCGAAAGCCCCCCCGGCCTCCATCGCCACGAGGCTCCCGTTCCGCCTCGTTTTGAGATCGCCGGCCCACGGCTCGTACCCGTCGAAGACGTGGCTCATGATGCCCTCGCCCGATGTCATCGAGAGAAGCTGCGTGCGAAACCCGAAAAGCGCGCGCGAAGGAATGCGAAACTCCATCCGAACGCGGCTTCCTTGCGGCTCCATATCGAGGAGGCGGCCTTTCCGGCTCGAAAGCGTCCCGATGAGCGTCGAGGAGAACGACTCCGGCACGTCCACGACGAGATGCTCGACGGGTTCATGAACCTTCCCGTCCACCTCCTTCGTGATGACTTGCGGGGAGGCGACTTGAATTTCATACCCTTCGCGCCGCATGTTTTCGAGAAGCACCGAGAGATGGAGTTCCCCTCTTCCGGCGACCTCGAACTCGTCGGGGCGAAGCTCCGATACGCGGAGGCTCACGTTCGTTTGAACCTCGCGTTCGAGGCGGTCTTTGAGGTGGCGCGAGGTGACGAACTTGCCTTCCTTCCCGGCGAGCGGACTCGTGTTCGGCTGGAAGACCATGCTCACCGTCGGCTCGTCCACGGTGATGATCGGGAGCGCCTCCGGCGTTTCGAGGTCGGAGATGGTCTCCCCTATCTCCGCGCTCTCGATGCCCGACACCGCCACGATGTCCCCCGCCCCGACCTCCTCGGCCTCGACCCGTTCGAGTCCGAGATGCGTGAACGGCTGCGCCACGCGAACGCGAGACATCGAGCCGTCCTTGTGGATGAGGTTCACGAACTCGCCTCGTTTCACCGTTCCGCGCCGAACCCTTCCGATCGCAATGCGCCCGAGATAGTCCGAATAATCGAGGTTCGCCACGAGCATCTGAAACGGCGAGGCGAGGTCGGCATCCGGCGGCGGTATCTCTTCGAGGACGGTCTCGAAGAGTTCCTTCATATTCTCCTTCGGCTCGTCCATGTCGGTGAAAGCGCGTCCTTCGCGGGCGACGGAATAAAGGACGGGGAAGTCGAGTTGCTCGTCGGACGCTCCGAGTTCCGCCATGAGGTCGAAAGTGAGGTTCACGACCTCGTCGGGGCGGGCGTCGTGGCGGTCGATCTTGTTTATGACGACGATAATTTTCAGCCCGAGTTCGATCGCCTTCCGAAGCACGAACCGAGTCTGCGGCATCGGCCCCTCGGCGGCGTCCACGAGAAGGAGTCCGCCGTCCACCATGCCGAGGACGCGCTCGACCTCGCCGCCGAAGTCCGCGTGTCCCGGCGTGTCCACGATGTTTATCTTCACGCCGTCGTATTCGACCGCCGTGTTCTTCGAAAGGATCGTGATTCCGCGTTCGCGTTCGAGGACGTTCGAGTCCATCGCCCTCTCCGCCAGTTTTTGGCCGTGGCCGAAGTCCATGGTTTGGGAAAGCATCCCGTCCACGAGGGTTGTTTTGCCGTGGTCGACGTGGGCGATGATAGCGATATTGCGAAAGTCCATACCTTCTCCGATTCGTTGTCGAGCGGCATCGTCGCGCGGGACAAACAAATGCCGAGGGTCGCGGAGGGGGTTCCTCCGAGAGAGGATTGTATCGCATATGCTCGCTTCGCTCGCCGTTCTCGGTTTTTGGTTTTTGCCGAGCACCGGGAACTAAAAACCGAGAACGTGAGCGAAGCGACCCCCGGTCAATACCTTCTCCCACGCTGAAGCCGTATATCGAAGCGGGCGGACTCCGGGATGGTTCCGCTTCGCAGGCTAATTTGTGAATACTATAGAATATACAAAAGGAAGGCATCGAGTGTTCGACTGGGATGAAGACAACATCGAGCATATTGTGCGGCACGGGGTGGACACGTGGGAGGCCGAGGACGCGGTTTGGGATCCGGGCCGGGTTCCATTCCCGGCGCATGGTGGGCGGGCCGGTGTGATCGGCGCGACCGAGGATGGCAGAATTCTCGTCGTCGTCATGGAGCGCGGCGGTGGGACGACGCGGGTGGTCACAGCCCGAGACGCGAGCAAAAACGAGAAAAGATCGTACCGAAGGAGAAAAAGATGAGCGATGGCGAAGCGCGAATGATCCCCTTAACCGACCCTTCCGAGGTGCCGCCGGAAATGAACGAGAAAGAGGCGCGGGAATTCTGGGACACCCACGAAGTAACGGAGGAGTACCTCGAAAAGGCGAGAAGCACGCCGGAAGATGCGCTCCCTCCACCCCGTCCTCGAACGAAGCCCGTAGCGGTGCGCTTCGACGAGGATGTACTCGACCGATTGAAAACGCTCGCCGAGAGCAAAGGCAAAGGCTATCAAACGATGCTCAAGGAGTTCGTCGTCGAGCGTCTTTATGAAGAAGAGAAGCGCGAAGGCATACTCAAATAAGCGTCTCCGCCCATCAATATCTCCTCCCACGCTGAAGCCGTATATCGAACCGCGCCGACTCCGAGACGGCCATCACCGCCATCACACCGCATTGAACCGGATCGCTCACCACGAGGTCGGCCGCGTCCGGGACGCTTCCGGGCATGTTCAGTGAAAGCACGATGATGCCTTTCTCCCGAATTTCGTATACCGCCTTCGCCACATCGCCTCCCATGAGCGAACCCGCGAGGACGAGGGCGACGGCGCGGGGGAGGCGGGCGACGGCGCGGGTCGCGTCGGCGAGTTCCTTCTCTCCGACGAGGGGGATGGTGTCCACGGAGATCTTCTCTCCGCGGATGTTGTGGCGGTCGGCCTCGGCGACGGCCCCGACGACGACTTGCCCGACTTGCGCCCCGCCCCCCACCACGATGATGCGCTTGCCGTAAATCTTCGCGAACGATGGGGCGCGTTCGACCGAATGGACTATGGAGAGGTTTCCGAGGGCGCCGATCATGGCCTCCTCCGAGGAGACTTCCTCCATCTCGAAATACACGGTGGACACCTCTTCGCCACGCTCGGCGATGTCCACGTACGTGATGTTCGCCCGGCGCTCGAAGATGACGCGGGTGAGGGCGTGGAGGGTCCCCGGCTCGTCGCGGACGCGAACCATGAGGGCGAGGGGTCCGGTGCTCATGCGGTGTTTTTCGTCGTGTTCGCCACGGGGAGGGATTTTAGCTTTATGGGCGCCGTCGTGTCGGCTTCCTCGGTGTTCGCCTCTCTTTTCACCATCGTTCGGTTCTCAGTCCCTCGACGTGATCGAAGTGGGGATCGCGGGTGGCGATTGTGAGGTCATGCTGGAGCGCGGTTGCGGAGATCCAAATATCGTTCTCCGGGATGGGCCGACCCTTCCGGCGCAAATCGGCCTTTACGTCGCCATGAAGTCGGGCGGTCGCCTCATCGCAAGGAAGAACGTCCGACGCGGCGGCGAAGGCTTCGATCTTTCGCAGGTTCTCCTCGACCCTGCCAGACTTCCGCGCCCCGAAGCGCAATTCGCCGAGTACGATGATGGGAACGAAGAGGGAACCGGCGGGTGATTCCTCGATCCGCTCCCGCGCCTCGCCCTCTCGGTTGAAGGCCGCGATCACGACGTTCGTGTCGAGAAGAACCCCGTGAGGCCGCCCCGCCCCTACCACTCCTCTTCATCCACCCTCTCGCACCCCTCCTCTATTACCTACTTCATGAGATCGAGATCCTCCGCAGGGATGGCGCCCGCATACGCAAGGAGCGCCGCCCTCGTGTCCCGCCCCGGCGCATCACCGGAAAGCCTCTCGGAGAGATCGAGGACCTCCATCTTTCCCGCCCGGTCGAGCGCGTCGAGATTCTCGGCCACCCGCCGCTTTATCTCCTCCTCGTCCGGCCTTGCACATAAAAAGCCGCTTGCACAAATAATGGATGGTCTGCACAAAAATTCTTAGAAGTTGAGGCGTGGATGCTCTTCCGCGTCTGCTCGTACTCGTTGGGATTCTTTGAACGTACCGTACTGCGGGGGCATTTTTATTCCCGCGCCGTGCAACAGTTCTTCTGTAGTGAGTATCTGAATCTTCGGGTAGTCCTGGCCCCAGCCATCGGAGCGGTAGAAGCCCGCGCTGGCGGCTTCTGTCCTCATGTCGCGGGTCGAATTCTCCAGCGTGATGAAGACCCCTATCGCTGCCCCTTCGCGTTCTACAGTGCCTACAAGGTCGCGTATGTCGCCACTTTTCACTTTGCCTGACTTGACCTGCACGAGTACCCTCTTCGGCTTGCCACCTCCGTCAAAGAAGTTGATGATCCCGTCTATCCCTCTGTCTGCACCCTTTTTCCCGGTCTTGCCCCCAGACTTGCTTCCAAGCGGCTTTGCTCTGACTAGAGACAATGCCCACCACTGGAATTGAAAGCGGTCGTCCAGGGCTAGTTGCCTTGCGGCTCCTACGTCTCCCGGTTCTCCTCTGACTTCAAACTCGATGCCAGGGAACATGGCTTCGAGGCGGTACTTCTGAAGGGCGATAGAGAGATGGGTAACGTCTATCCCGATCCATTTGCGCCCTAGTTTCTGCGCTGCTGCTATGGCCGTTCCGCAGCCGCAGAACGGGTCAAGAACCACGTCGCCGGGATTGCTGCTTGCGTTGATGATCCGCTCTAGCAAGGCTAAGGGCTTCTGTGTCGGGTATCCGAGACGTTCGGCTGCATGAGAGCTTACAGGCTGCACGTCATCCCATACGTTGCTGATTGGGTTGCCATGCATCTCGTCCAAGTACCGTTTCTGACGAATTCTTCCATCGAGATTCTTAGGAAAGTAAAGCCTACCTTCTGCGTCTAGCCGTTCCATACGTTCCCGTGATACTCGCCAACCGTACTGGTGAGGCTTGTATCCTTTGTAGTCGTATACGAGATTGGGGCGAGGGTTAGGACTAGTCAAGTTATCAATCTGGTAGCGTCGCCCGTCGGGGTCTACGTGCCGATAGAACTTGTCCACATAGGACTGGTCGTGTGGCTTGTACTGTACGGAGAACTCGGCTTGATTGGTCTTTGTATAGAAGAGTATCGTATCGCTAACGTCGGCGTAACGGCGCTTTGCGTCGCCGTGTGCGCTGGTTCGCTTCCAGATGATCTCATTCCTGAACTGGCGCGGGTCGAAGATAGTATCCAAGACGATCTTCAAATAGTGGCTGGCGGTCGGATCACAATGAAGATACAGGCTTCCGGTTGGCTTCAGAACTCTGTGTAGTTCCACGAGCCGAGCGGCCATCATCACGAGGTACGCCATAACCTGATTCGTCCCGATCAATTCCCTAAGCGCGGCTACGGCTTTGGATACCTCGTCTGAGGCTTCGGTAACTAGCTCGTGGTACGTCTGTTCGGCATCCGGCCCCCAGTGCCAAGTATCCTCAAAGGCTTCTATCTGAGCTTCCGAGTGCTTGCCGGATTCATCGCGGAAGAGGACATTGTAGGTGCGGCTGGAGTTGAATGGCGGGTCCAGGTAAACGAGGTCTACGCTCTCGCTTGCGATGTACTCACGCATGATTGAGAGGTTGTCGCCGTAGAACAGAGTGTTTTCGGTAATGGAACGGTGCATGGTTTCCCCTGACTAAGAACCTAACGAGGGCTACGAAGACTCAGACTCTTCTCGGCGTTTCTTATCCCAACGCGCCTTAGCAGCTTTACGCGCCGACTCGGATCTCTCTTCAGGTGTCATCTTAGCGGCACGAGCTTTGCCGCCTTTTAGCCCGCCACGCCTGCCAAGCTCCACCGCCGCCGGGTTCTTCTCTTCTGACATATAGCAATATTACCGTGAGCGGTCTGGCATCACAAGTGGCGTAGTGTTGTGAATACAACATGCGAGGGTTCCATTCGCTAAAGTATTCTAGGGTAGCTTGGTTATAAAATAGGTTATAAAATTGCTTGACTTTGACCCCTTGATACTTCACACTGCGATGCATGAATGAAACTATATCTGCCGAAGAGGCACAAGCGATCCTGTATCCGCAACGTGCGAGGAAACTGGCCGCCTGTATACAAGGCGGCTGGGGCAAGTGGGAGGAATTCGGGAAGCGTGCGCCCGATCTTCGGATTCCGCTCAGTGCCTCAGCCAGAGCCCTTATGGTCCATAACCACATTACCGACTTGGCCCGCAAAGAGTTCGCGGACGATCCTGGTGTGCATGTTGGAGACAACCGTGGGTTCCTCGTTCTCACCTTTGAAGATAGAGTGGTTGTCCGTTTCAAGAAGTACAGAAGTCGTCGCTTTAGAACCAGCAACATCCCTACTAGGCAGCAGCTACAGTTCTCCTATCAACTTCAGCTTCCCGGCATGCCAGCCGAATCTACCAGACTGGTTGCCGGGTACCTGTTGGACGAACTTGAAACATCCATCCAGACCATAGCGGTCACGTGCAGCATCGGACCGGAATTACAGTGGATGCTGGACATCAGCGGTGAAGCCGATACGGAAGATGACGTGCTTGAGCCGCCTACTCCACAGGACGGATCGCGCGCGCCACGAGTCGGACCTAAACCGGGCGAGCGGAGGGATGAAGAAGACGGCCAGAGTTGAGGCCAATAGACGGACCAAACCCCGAAATGCTCATACTCGCCCGCGAGTCGCGTGGCTACAGCCAAACGCAACTGGCGAAAAAGGCGGGTGTGTCTCAGGCTGCCATCTCAAAATTTGAGAGCGGCGTGCTAGAGATTCCAGATGATCGCCTCAAAGCAATAGCTGAAGCGGTGGAGTACCCAACCGCCTTTTTTTTCCGGCGTGACCGTAGGTATGGTTACGGCAGCCCGTGTATATACCATCGCAAACGCCAGAGCCTGCCTCTCAGTAAACAGCGTGAACTACAGGCGACCCTGAACATTCGGCGCATAGAGATTGCGCGGCTGCTGCGAAGCGTTGAGATTGAAACGGACGCAGGCTTCGTCAGGATGGACATTGAGGATTACGATTCACCGGAACAGATCGCCCAACTGATCCGTAGAAGCTGGCGTCTACCCCTCGGGCCCGTTCAGAACCTCGTGCGCTCAATAGAGAATGCTGGCGGCATCGTGATTAGCGGTTCGTTCGGTACTCACAAGCTCGACGCGATCAGTCTGCGAACTCCAGGGCTGCCCCCGTTCTTCTTCGTCAATAGGGATATTCCTGGGGATCGGATGCGCTTCACTCTGGCGCATGAAATAGGACACGTTGTCATGCACACCTTGCCATCGGTAGAGCAAGAGAGGGAAGCCGACAAGTTTGCAGCCGAGCTACTGATGCCCGCAAAGGAGATCAAGTCCGACTTAAGACCCCTTAACTTCCAGAAGTTAGGGTCGTTGAAATACCATTGGAAGGTAGCGATGTCTGCGCTGATCCGGCGCGCCCGCGACCTCGATCAGATTACCGATAGACAAGCTAAACGCTTTTGGATGAAGATGGGTGAACTCGGATACCGAACCAACGAACCCTACCCGATAGCACAAGAAGAGCCATCCATCGTTAAAGATGTGGTGGACTTGCATTTGAGGCACTACGGTTACAGTATCCCGGAGCTCAGCAAGACCGTAGCACTCTACACAGAAGAATTCCACTCCCTTTATGTGCATGAGATGCCACGCTTGCGGCTAGTCGAATAGCCTTCGGCAAAATAAAGAATTCGGCTTATATAAAAGGAATCGCTGTTGCTATGCGTGACCGCTCACGTATACTTACCACATGATAGAGGGCCATAAATGGACCGCTTACAACGCCGCGCAAAGCGAGGAAAGGACGCGCTTTGTGGCACTCTTGGCCGATCTCTGCAATACCGTTCCGCAGCCTCCGCAAACGGGTCGGGGAAGGCCCCGGCTCCCGCTTTCGGACATGCTTTTCGCGTCCGTCTACAAGGTCTATGGCGGGTTTTCTAGCAGGCGTTTTACTAGCGACCTTCGGGAAGCCTACGCCGACGGCCTGATAGACAGTACCCCTCACTTCAATTCCGTGAGCAACTACCTATCGAAGCCGGAGCTTACCGGGACGCTGGGGAGCCTCGTCACGACGAGCAGCTTGCCACTAAAGGCGGTCGAGCATGATTTCGCCGTTGACTCTTCGGGCTTCAGCACGTCGAGGTTCGTCCGGTGGTACAGCAAAAAGCACGGGCGCGTTACGGACAACCGCGAATGGGTCAAGTTGCACCTGATGTGCGGCACGAACACGAAGGTCGTAACCGGCGTCGAGGTTTCCGGTTGGACCGCCCATGACACCAACTACTTCGTCCCGCTCATTGAGAGAACCGCCGCCCACTTCGACGTTGAACGCATAAGCGCGGATAAGGCGTATCTCTCTCACAAGAACGCGGACGCCACAGAGGGCATCGGAGCCACGCCGTTCATCCCGTTCAAGTCCAACAGCCTGCCGCCCGCCGAAGATTCCGCGTGGTCCAGGATGTATCACTACTTCATGTTCAATCGCGAAGAGTTCCTAACCCACTACCACCGCCGATCAAGCGTCGAATCTGTCTTCTCAATGATGAAGGCCAAGTTCGGGGATTCAGTGCGGAGCAAGAGTGATACGGGGCAAGTGAACGAGGCTCTATGCAAGGTACTTTGCCATAACCTCTGTGTCTTGATCCATGCGATGCACTCTCTGGGTATTGAGGCTTCTTTCACGCCGAACAACGTAGCGTATCTTCCGGCTCGGGGTGTCCCCATTCGGTAGACGAGTCTCACTTTCCAGGTAGCGGTTTCTCCTCTTATTCACTCGTCGCTTTTTTTGTGCAGGATATTCAGTTGCACAAATATTCGCCACTAACGGCTATTTCTTGTGCAAGGCCTCCTCGTCCCTCTTCGCAATATCGGACATCCTCCGCCTCCCTTCTTCCGAGAACTTCGTCAACCCTGATTCTAACCCCGCTCCACGCTCTCCTCGACCACCCGGATCTCCTCCTCCGTAAGCTTTACAACTCGCCGAGCCGTATATGCCGCGCCGAGGCGGATATTCCACCCTCGTCCACCATCGTGTCCACATATTCGAGGAAGCGGCGGGCGGAGCTTTCCCCGATCGGTTCGAGGCCGTGGGCGAGGATGGAGTTGTTTCTTTGACGGAGGAGGTCGCGGAAGATGCTTTCGTCTTCTTCGCCCGAGTCGGAGAGGATGCGGTCGAGGGCGCGGGCGTGGCCGAGGTTGAGGTGCTTCGGAAGGTCGGGGAGGCCGGATTTTTCGAGGAACGTTTTTCTCGCTTCTTCGGGGACTTTTTGCCAGTTCGTGTCGGTGGCGCGGACGCCGTGGTGTTTTTCGAGTCGCCATTGGTGGAGCATTTCGACGCATCGGTAAAGACGGGCGACGCCGTCGTCGTGGCGGCTTTGATCGGCTATGCGCCGCCTCGCGTTCTCGAGCATATCCACGACTTTCTCGGCGGAGAGCTTTCCCCGGACGCGCTGCAAAAACCCGAGGTTCGCGGCGATCACGGCCGAGAGCTTCGCCGCCCTCCCCGCGAACGCCGCGTCCGAGAACCCGACCGAGAACCCGACCGAGAACTCTTTTCTCGCGGCGGGAAGTTTTTGAAGCGCCGTCCCATAGTCGGCGACGTTCCACGCCCCATATCCGTCGGCGAGGAGGGCGAGGCCAGTATAGTAATGGGCACGCTCCGCCCCCTCGACCTTCCGGGCGACATCGTGGAAGATGAGCGCGGCGGCCCCATAGTCGCGGCGGTCGAAGAGTTCGACGCCTTGCCCCTCGCGGAGGAGTCCGGTGGATTCGAGCGGGTTCTCCATCGGGAAGATCTCGATGGCTTTCGATTCGTCGCGCTTCCATTCACCGTCCACGTAATCCTGTGGAACTCTTTGGTGGATCATCCGAATACCGTGCGTCATCGCCGCGAGAGCCGCCCCGATCTTCATGGGAGCCGTCCCGCCCGTCGCGTCGAGCGCGATGTCATCCGGCGAATACCCGATATTCTCAAGCTCCGAAAGGAGCCTCTCGAAACGCTCGAAAGCGTCTTCGATCTCCATCGCGGAATCCACGATCCCATACAAAAACCGCGCCCGATCCCGCATCCCATGGCACTCGACCGCCACCTCCCCGAGAACTTCCTGCGAAGAGATGATACCCACCACCCCCGGCGAAAGCCGCTCAACCGCCCGCCTCACCGCGTCCGTGCGCGACACCACCATGATGATCGCCCTCGCATGTACACTCACGCCGAAGCCCTTTCCTCGACACTCTCGACGCTCTCGAAAGCCTCGTTCATTTCCTTCTCGATGGCCTTCACGTCCACGCTCCCCCTTCCGGCATGTATCCGCACCGCATCCACATACCGCACGAAAAGCCTCACGCCGTCGCGCTCGTTGACGAGAGCCCTCTCGGACGGGGACGCCGTCGTCCTCGGATAAAGGAGGATGACCCCGTCATACCCCTTCTCCCCGGCGGTCGCATAAGCATGCATTTGATAAAAATCCGACTGCGAAATCCCGCCGTGGTTCTTCTCGTCTCCGAGGACTTTGTATTTCGTGTCGAGGAGATACGCCCCGCCGGAGGTGCGGAGGACGACATCCACCTCCATTTTGAACTCCCCGAAGAGCTTTCCGAGGTTTTCTTTCGTCTCGACCTTCTCGATCCGACACCCTCCGATGCGTATACGTTCTTTGTTCCTCCGCAAAAACTCCGCGACGAACTTCTCGAAGAGGATGTTCATATCGAAGACGATGGCGAGTTGCGTGATGCGCCCGGCACGGAGGTCGAGGGCGGAGTTTTCGAGGAGGAGGCGGCAAAGGGCGAGGATCGGCGCATACTCGCGGGCGAGGCGGTCGAGGTGTATCCGGTCGAGGTCGCGGACGAACACCGGCGCGTCGTCCACATCGGCGAGGAGGAAGTCGTTTTGCCGGAGGGTCGCCCGGTTCGCGGGGGAGCGGGTCGTCTTCATGAGGAGGGCGTTGCAAAATTTGAGGGTGCGGTTGAGGAGGTGGTTCGGGGTGAATATTTCGTATCGGCACGGGTACCGGGCGGAGAGGGCCGAGGAGCCGTCGAGGTCGCGCTCGGTGAGGAGCTTCCCCCGGACGAACGCGCTCCGCTCCTCGACCTCGACGTATTTTTGTTTGAAACTCGTCCGAAGGAGGCCATTCAATTCCGCGGCGAAAAAAGAGATCCACGCTTCGAGGAAGCTCCCATGACTCTCCCCGAGGCCCGCCTCATCCCCCCGCTTCGTCGAGAGCGTACGCGTATACCGGAGAAGCGCGAGAAGATACCCGAGGCTTTCCTTTTCGTCGCCGTGGATCTTCGGAAGAACCTCCACCACCGTCCCGCCCGCCGCCACGACCCCGACGAAGCTCCGCGCCCGGAACTCGTGCCGGAAAAAGTCGAAGACATTTCCGCCGAGCCGGGTGTTCGCCTCTTCGAGCCGGGCGACGCTTTCATTCCCAATCTTTTCGTACGAGAGCTTTTCCCACTCGCGCATCGGGATGGTCTTCGCTCCGCCCTTCATTCGAGGAACGTCCTTCGGAGAGCGTCTTCGAGTTCCTCCGCATCGTACTCGTGGAACGTCCATGGGGCATCGTCCGCCTCCGCGTCGAACGAAAAATCCCCGTTTCCGAAATTCATCTTCGGTTTCTCGATGAAGCCGCTCCCCCCGTCGTCGGAATGATACTCGCCGAGGAGCCGCCTCATTTGCGCCGGGTCGTTATAGAAATATTCCTGAAGGAGCGGGAAGGCGCGGCGATAAAGCGTGTGATGAAGACCATCCGGCGAAGTCGCGCCGAGGAAGTACGAGTGGCCGATTTGATGGTCGCGGTCGAGAAGCGCCGTGATGCGGGCATTCAAAACCTCGAAGACCGAGCATATGAGATCGATGATGTCCGTCTCGGCTTCTTTCTTCGTGAGAACCTTCCGAATCACCCCCGCATCCGGCATCATCTCCTCGAACTCGAAGCGTCGGCGGAGGGCGACATCGAGGAGCGCGATGCTCCGGTCGGCGGTGTTCATCGTCCCGACGACGTGGAGGTTCCCCGGAACGGCGAAGTCTTTTTGCGAATACGGCAGCTTCACGGAAAGTTCATTCTCCGCCCCGCGCCGTTTGTCCGTCTCCAAAAGCGTGATGAGTTCCCCGAAGATGCGCGAGATGTTCCCCCGGTTTATCTCGTCGATGATGAGGACGTATGGTTTGTCAGTGTCCGACTCGGGTGTGTCCGAGAGGAGCGCGGCGAGCTTCGACGGTGGGATGCGCCAAAGATTGTATACGGTCTCCATTGTGAGGCGCGTGTTTCCGTTAAGCGCGTGGATGTCGCGCACCTCTCGGTCGAGCCATCGGACGGGGCGGACGTGGTGGTATCCGTCTTCGTATCCGTCCTTGAATTCATAGCCGCCCGTGACCACGCCGAGCGCGCGTATCGCCGTCGGGGAATCGTACACCGCGACATAGTCCCCTTCGTGCATCTCGTTCACGAGGCGGTTCGTGGATCGGAAATTGCTTCCGGGATGATGCTCCCGGAAAAGCTCCGCGATCCTTCCACCCTCCGCTCCGGTGAGGTCGATGCCATGGAGCCACCCGACCGCGATCTCCCCATTCTCCATGCACCGCTCGAAGACGCGATGCTCCCCGCGCCCACCGAGCGAAACCTTCCACACCCGCCCACCACTCTCGGAAGACACCTCATCCACCCCGTCCGCCGCCCCGCATATCTCCTTGAAAATCCCGTCGTGAAGCGTCGGAACCCTCGCGCTCGGGTCATACCGAAACCCCTCCACAAACTCCTCATACGAGAAAGAAGGATGGAAAGTGACGAACTCGATGCGCCCCTCGTCCCGATACCCCCGGAACTTCTCCCCGATCTCCCCATCCGGAAGGTTCGCCGCTGAAGGATCGATAATCTCGACAGCTTTCCGTTGCACGGTGTACGTCTTCCCGGTTCCGGGAGGGCCGAAGAGGATGGTGTTCAAAGGAAACTGATCAGTAAAATCCTTTCCTTCTTTTCCGAATTCGACATTCGATTCAAGCAATACGTTTTTCGCTACATACGAAGGTTCGGAAATCTCGTGGCTGACTGATTTCCTGAGATACTTGACTATTCCCGGAGAATGATATTTGAGAAAAGGTGTCGTGCCGCCACCCACTGTGCCAACAGCCTTGCTCAAGAAACTTTTATGCGCTTTCTCAAGCAAAGGAAGCACGGTTTCTATGTTTTGCGCCGGAATGTGAGCATTCACGGCTGATGGCAATACTTTGTATCCTCCATAACCGTCAAAAGAACAATACCCTTCTAATTTTTTCTTCTCCTCATTTTCAAGAGCTTCATTATCAATGAGCAGCAAATTGGTTCCATGTCTGGACAATACGAATGCCTGTATTCTTCCTACGTTTAATCTAATAACCCGAGTTGCCCCCTATAAGAACTGAATAGCGAACGCCAGGATGAAACAGACGATCTTCAACTCGAAGCCTTCCGCCCTCACCGCGTGGATCTTCCTCGGAAACAGGGCAGTGATCTGGCTGAA
>JACCWD010000102.1 GCA_013697825.1 Rubrobacter sp. | reverse complement strand
TGGAAATCCACCCGCCTCCGTCACCGTGCTTTCCGGGGATGTGCATCACGGCTATCTCGCGGAGATAAACCTCGGCGGCGGCGTCACCGCCCACCAAGCCGTCGGCTCCCCGATACGGAACCACCTCGGCCGCCCCGAACGCCTCGCCCTCCGATTCGGATGGACGAAGCCCGGCGAAGCCATCGGAAAGACTTTGTCCCGCCTCGCCGGAGTGAAGGAAACGAAGATCCGGTGGCACCTCCTCGAACGGGAGCCGTGGTTCGACAACCACATCTCGACCATGAAGATCGAAGGCCGCGAGGCACGCATCACAGTCGAAAAGACCATGCCGGAGGAAGCCGGAGGCCCGGAACTCCGCGAGGTTCTTTCGCGCCGCCTCTCGTAGGCCCGCGCTGGCCGGGAAGCGCGGCCAGCGCGGGGATTGACAACGAATCCGTGTGGATAATTCCGTACTCCGTGGGTTCGGGAGTCGGGGAAAGACGAATACGACCTCGGGAAGGATACTCGCCCTCACACCGTGGCGAGGATCGCCGTAGCTATGGAGAAGTATATGATGAGGCCCGCCGCGTCCACCACGGTGGTGATGAGGGGGGCGCTCGCCACCGCCGGATCGAGCCTCAGCTTCGAGAGGGCGAACGGGAGGATCGTCCCGATGAGGTTCGCCACGAACACTATGGCGACCATCGTGAGGCCGACGATGGCCCCGATCTCCGCGCCGCCACGGAAGATTCCAAGCACCGCCGCCGCCAGCCCGAGAGCGACGCCGAGGGACACTCCCACGGCAAGCTCTTTGGTGATCGCCTTCGCCCACTGGCCGAGACGGAGGTCTCCGGTGGCGATGGCCCGCACCATGAGCGTCGCCGACTGCGAGCCGGTGTTCCCGCCGCTGTCTATGAGAAGCGGGATGAAGAAGGCGAGGGCCACCGCCGCCGCCAAAGTCTCCTCGAATGCCTCGATCACACCGCTCGAAACGAGTCCGACGAATACGAGAATGACGAGCCACGGAATCCTCTTTGCAAAGAGCGACCACACGCTCGACTCGCGGTAGCCGCTCTCGAGCGGACGCACCGCCGCGTAGAGGTGGAAGTCCTCGGTGGCCTCCCTCTCGGCCACGTCCATCATGTCGTCCACGGTGACGATGCCCGCCAAAACCCCCTCTTCATCCACCGCCGGAAGGGCTTCGAGGTCGTGTCGCTGTATGGCCCGCACGGCCTCCTCGCGATCCTCGAAGACCGAGATGCCCACGAAAGCGTGGTCCATGATCTCCTCAACCGTCTTCTCCGGGTCGGTGACGATGAAGGTTCGGAGCGTGAGCGCGTCGAGGAGCCGCCACGAGCCGTCCACCACATACACCCAGTTTATGGTCTCCCGGTCAATTCCCTGCCGCCGTATGTGGTCGAGGGCGCGCCCGACCGTCCACCCCGGACGAACAGCCACGTAGTCCGGCGTCATCGTACGGCCGACGCTCTCCTCGGGATACCCGAGGAGCCACCGCACCTCTTCGAGGTCTTCCTTGCCGAGGAGATTGAGGAGCTTTTGCGTCGCCTGTCCGGGAAGCTCCGAGAGGAGCGCGGCCCGGTCGTCGGGGTTCATCCCCGCGAGAAGGCCGCGCGTCTCCTCGTCCGCGAGCTCCACAAGCAATGCGTTTTGCGTTCCGGTTTCGAGGCACGAGAAGACCTCGCCGGAGAGCGTCCGGGGGAGCGCCCGGAAAAGGAGGACGCGCGCCTTCTTCTCGAGCTCCAAAAGCACGTCCGCGACCTCGGGGGCCGGCTCCTCGCGGAGGAGGTCTCGAAGACGAGTCCACTCCTTCCCTTCGATGAGGTTCTCGATGTTTCGCAGATCCATGACTCACTCCTTCGGCTAAAATCGGCGCGAAAAGGCGGCGGCGCATGGGAAAAGGCCGCCACGAACAAGGGACATGGCCGCGCGGCTGTTTGCTCAGCGAGGAGAAAGGAGGCCGCGCAGCCCGGGACTACTGCTTGGATCCGACATGCGCCCACCTCCTCAAAATAGAACTTCGTTGTCTTTAGGGGAGTCTAAACGACATCATCTTCGATTCAAGAAATCCATCAAAACCCGAGGAGAAGAAACGTTGCCACGACTGCCGAGAGGGCGAAGCCGTAATACGCGAAGACGCGCATGCTGTATTTGGCGAAGAACGCGAGGAGGAACTTTATCGAGAGATACGCCACCACCCCCGACACCACGAACCCGATGAAGAACAAAAGCCCGAGGCGCGCCGTGAAGGCTTCGCCGAAGGCTACGGGGATTTGCGCGGCGACGGCTCCGGCGGTTATGGGGATGCTCATGAGGAACGAGAAGCGGGCGGCCTCCCGGCGGTCGAGGCCCGCGAAGAGCCCGAACGTGATCGTCGCCCCCGACCGCGAGACGCCCGGAAGGAGCGATATCGCCTGTCCGATGCCGATCCAAAGCGAGTCCCGAAAGCTCATTTTGTCCGCCCGCTTCCTCTTCTCCCCCACACGCTCGCTCACGATGAAGAGCATCCCGAAGACGGTGAGTCCGGCGACGACCACCCACGGGGAGCGAAGCCCCGTCTCGAAGAAGCCGCGGAATGCGAAGCCGATGGACGCCGCCGGGATCGTGGCGACGATGAGGAGATACGCCATCCGCTGTTCGGTGTCGGAGAAGTCGGGGCGGGGGAGCGAGCGGAGAAAGGCTCCGGCCATCCCGAGAACGTCCCGCCAAAAGTACGAGAGGACGGCGAGGAGGGAGCCGAGGTGGAGGGCGACGTCGAAGGTGAGGCCGAACTCGTCCTCGCTCATCCCGAAGAAATACTGTCCGAGGAGGAGGTGGCCGGAACTCGAGACGGGGAGGAACTCCGTCACGCCTTGAACGGCGCCGAGGATTATCACTTCCAGAAAATCCGACATGGACTTCGACTTCTCCGCCTATAATTTGCTTGCAACGCCGTGTATCCTCCTGTAACTTATCAGATCAGACGGATAGAAGGGTGATGAGGCCCACCCACAACCGCATCGAGAGATGATGATGGCTTCTACCCGGTGGCTACGGCTGCGGGTGGGAGCTTTTTCCTTGCCCGCGAGGCGAAAAACGCGAGATTCGGAAAGGAAGCGATGGAAAACATCTATCTCGTGGCGGCGATCTGGATCGGGATGGCCCTCGTCGCGAGCCTCGTCTCGATCCGGCTCGGCATCTCGGTGGCGCTCATCGAGATCACCGTCGGCATCATAGCCGGAAACCTCTTCACGATCCCCGAACCGGAATGGGTGGTTTTCCTCGCGAGCGTGGGCGCGGTCGCGCTCACCTTCCTCGCCGGGGTGGAGATAGACACGGAGGTTCTCCGAAACAAGCTCGTCGAGACGCTCCTTATCGGCTTCCTCTCGTTCCTCCTTCCTTTCCTCGGGGCGGCGGCGTGGGCGTACTGGGTGGTGGGCTGGAGCGCGGACGCCTCTCTCATAACGGGCATCGCCCTCTCGACGACTTCGGTGGCGGTGGTTTACGCGGTGATGTTGGATACGGGGCTGAACCGGAGCGAGTTCGGGAAGGTCATCCTCGCCGCGTGCTTCGTCACCGACCTCGGGACGGTCGCCGCGCTCGGCCTCATCTTCGCCGGGTTCGGCATAGAGATGGTGGTTTTCATCGCTGCCACGACGGGGGCTATGGTCATCCTCCCCCGCTTCACGCGGTGGTTCTTCCGTCGGTACGGGGAGCGGGTGAGCGAGCCGGAACTGAAATACCTCCTCTTCATCCTCCTCGGCCTCGGGGCTTTGGCGAGCATCGTCGGCAGCGAGGCGGTGCTTCCGGCGTACCTCGTCGGCATCGTCCTCGCCGACACGTTCCAGAGCCGGGAGGATCTCACGCGGAGGATGCGGACCATAGCCTTCACCTTCCTCACGCCCTTCTATTTCATCCGGGCCGGACTCTTCGTGTCCATCGGCGCCCTCGCCGCCGGGTTCGGGCTATTCGTGGTGTTCTTCCTCGTGAAAGTGATCGCGAAGTTCATCGGGGTGATGCCCGTGACATTGGCATACGGATACTCCTTCCGCGACAGCATGTACACGACGCTCCTCATGTCCACCGGACTCACCTTCGGGACGATCTCCGCGCTTTACGGACTGGACAACGGCCTGATCAGCCAGCAGCAATACACCATCCTCGTCTCCGTCGTCATCGCCACCGCCGTCGTCCCGACGCTCATCGCCCAACGCTTCTTTTTGCCCACGGATATAATCGAGAGGATAAGCTGGACTTTAGCCATTACGCTGCATAGCAAACCGCGTCTGTGAGCCGCTCCACGAACTCTCGTGGGACTTTTACCGTGTCGGTCCGTTGGGACAACCCGCAAAAAGTCGCTTCCTGGGTCCAC
>JACCWD010000099.1 GCA_013697825.1 Rubrobacter sp. | reverse complement strand
GGGGGAGCTTGGCGAAGCGTATTGCGACCATCACCTCGTGGTCGTGCTCGACAACGCCCCCTCGCACCGCTCCAGACGGATCACCCTGCCCGAGAACATCACCCTCTTGAAGCTGCCTTCCTATTCTCCGGAGCTCAATCCGGTGGAGAGGTGGTTTCTGGAGTTCAGGCGTTCCCTCTCCAACAAGCTCTTCGAGAGCGTCGAGCATCTCCAGCGATCCCTCACCCGGACGCTCGAACCGTACTGGCAACAACCCGCTCTCTTGAAGAGGCTCACGGGGTATTCGTGGTGGGTCGAAGCCATCGAGAGCTTATGACATCAGTGGCCTTGATCGGTATAAGCACTGGATAGTTTGCTACGTCTTGGATAGGGTGCTTCGGCGCCCCTCCGCTCTCCCCGGTGGTGGATGTGAAGAATGCGCGGCTTCGGGTGTGGAGTTCTTCGAGGTTCTCGACTCTCTCACGTTCTTCGAGGGCGACCTCGTCTGCGAGGATTGCACGGGCGCGACGGCCTCCGAGACGGTTTGAGGGCGGCGGGCCATGAACACGCCGCACCCTATGTGGCCGCCGCCGCTACCCTGGCGACCATAGGCACTGCTATGGCCGGAGACCATGATTTCAGCGCGGAAAACGACGGCGACGGCGCTTTTCTGGCTTCCCGACGCGGAAATGGCAAGCGCTTTCCATTTATCTCGGCGCCGGACGGCGGAAAGCCCGCACCCTATATGGCCGCTGCCGCTTCGCTCGGGAAGCCCGCCGCCGACGCTACAGCAGCCCGACGAACTCCTCGACGGTGATCCCAGCGTCCCAGATGGGCGAGCGGAGCATCCCCCACTTCGAGCCCCTCCGTCCTCTCGGCCTCCTTCGCGGAGTTCCCTATCACGCCCCCTCTGTCGCGTTCGCGCGCATAGCATGGTCTGTATCTCATCGAAGTCCGACGGCCTCCACAAGCGGGCCTCGACTCCTTCGCATCGGGAGAGGGCTTCAAGCCACTCTCGTTGCTCGGGACGGAGCTTGCCGCCCTCGCTCTTCAACTCGGCGAAGACGAGGCGAGCCCCGCGAACAAGCACGAGGTCGGGGAATCCCGCCCCGTCAGTGGAGACCGGGGTTCGCCATCCCTTCGAGGTCTTGGCCGGGCGGAAGTGGGCGGCGCGCCATCCGATGAGCTTGACGAGGTCGAGGACTTGCCGCTCGAAGTCCCGCTCGGAGATCCCACCATACCCTCCGGCTTTACCCGGTGTCGAGGCGCGTCTCACGTCTTCATCCCCTGCAATGCCTCCTCGACCTCTTCAGCTGTGGGTTCGAGGTCGGTGTGGATGAACAGCTCCGCCGCGATATTCCTCGGCGTGTCGTTTATGAGGCGCGGATTCGCTTCGAGACGTTCTTCGAGGGCTTCCCGGACACCGGGTTTTCTCGCGGTGTAGTTCTTGCCTAGCTTCGCTGGGGATGCCCGCCGGTAAGGGTGGTTCGGGTCGCACGTGTAGCAGCCGACCCCGCCGGGGTAGTCGTGTATGCATGGCTTCGGCGTAGTGTCAGATACACCTTCTCCGAAACCGCCCGACACGCCCGACACCCTCTCTTTTGTGTCCGTATTCGGCTTATGTATGAGGTTTTCGGTGTCGGGGTCTTCATCCGACACGGCGGTTTTCGTACCCGACACTCCGGCGGAACGGCTCTCCGGTTCGGGCTGTCGGGTTGTGTCGGGCTGGTGTCGGGTTGGATGTCCGACAGCGTTTCCCTCATAGGCATCGGGGTTTCCGGCCTCGTTTTCGGGCTGTCGGGCTTGTCGGGCTGTTTTCGGAGCGGAGTCTGATACCCTTCGAGCCTCCCCACGGGATTCGCCCCGAGACTCTTCCCACCAGCCTCGCACCCGCTCGGGGCGCGGGAAGCCTATAAGGAGGTCGTCCTTTTGCCACCATGAAGGCTCCGCGCTGGAGACGAGATCGAGGCCGCCGTCTTCGGCTTCGCGCAGGAGCTTCACGCTCTTCGTGAGGTACGTCTTATGCTCGGCGATGGTGGAATGGTGGACTCCGGCGGCATCGGCTATCTTCCGAAGCGAGAAGCCGTCGAAGGCGCTTTGGGTGGAGAGGTCATACACCGCGTCGAGGATGGCGCGGTGGGTGTCGGAGAGGTTCACTACCGACCGCTCGCACGTCGCCTTGAAGACGTTGTAGGCGGCCTCGTAGTCTTCCGGCGTGGCGACGATTGCCCGCTCGCGGGATGGGAGCTCGACGCTCTCCCGGCTCTTTTGTTCGAGCCATGCGTGGGCGAGCATGAGTCCGAGGAGGTTAGCCCATAGTCTCGCGCCGTGGGATATGGTGTCCGAGTCGAAGCAAAACTCTTCGTTGTCGAGCGGAAACACGACGCGGCGGCAGGATGTGAGGCTCCGAATCGCGGCTCGCCACGCTTCCACCTTCGGCGTGTGATCCTCCCCGGCGTGGTCGGGCAGTAGCTGGCGGCTCATCGCCCGGCTGTGGCCCGCCACCCTCCCCTCGTAGTCTTCAAGCTCCGCGACGAGCATACGAGTTTGAAGCTGCCCGTCGAGCTTGTTTCGTATCGTCGGTATGGTGAGAGACACCGGCCCCTCGATGTTGAGTTCCTGCGCGGCGTTGCGGCCCTCTCCGGTCTTGTTCACCGTGAGATGCGAAGCCTTGCCGCCGGAGAGTATGGGCCGGAGCGTCTCCACGAGGAGATCCGTGCCTTCGGCCTCGTTCGGATAGAACCATTTGTGCCGGAACACGCCGGGGGCGTTCTCCGCCCGGTAGAAGAGGCTCTTCGCGCTCGCCGACTCGAAGGCGAGATAGAACTCCTCCGGGAGTCCCGTAGCCACCGCGTCGCAAATATAGTTCTTCCCGCGTCCGGCCTCGGCGGTAAGGATGAGGTTCGCCCCGGCGGGCCGCCCGCTTGGGAGAGTCGCGAGCTGCGCCCCGAGCGCGACGAGGGCTTGGAGCCGGAGCGCGTCTCGATCCTTGATGACACCCCGGATGCGGGCCACATCCTCGACGTACCTATCCAGCACGCCGGAGGATGACACGAGGGCTTCCGCCTCTTCGGAGAGCGGCTCGTCCTCGACTCCGGCGGCCTCGTCATCGGCGGAGTCCCTTTCCTGCGCTTTGCGGATCTCAGTGGTTCGGAGGGTGCATATCTCGTTCAAAGCCCGTTTGAGGGCGTTCGCGTCGAAGCCGTACATCTGTGCCGCCTCGTTCGCGTATGTCTTGCGGCTCCCGATTTTCGAGAGGTCAACGGTCGCTGTGAAGGTTCCGAGAGCCTCCTCGACGACGGCCATCTCCCCGACGAGTGGGCTTCCGTTCGGCGTAAACTCGAAGGAGAAGCCTTCGGCCTCGTAAAACTTCGCTTTGTTGTTCGCCGCGCTCACGCCGACCGCCTCCATACCCGCCGGGCTTTGCAGCGTTTGGCCGTTGCCGGGATTCGGGGGTCTACCTCGTTGCGGAACTCCGCCCACCCCCGCCCGGAGCAATGGGCGTGTTCGCAGTGAAACCACGTTGCGCCGTCGGCATACTGCCCGCACCTCGTCCCGCTCCGATCCCCGCCCGTGTGCTCATGCGCCCACGGACACACGACCCGGAACACCCGTTCCGCCGTACCGTCCGGGATCTCTCCGAGAACCATAACGCCGGATGCCGAGAGGAACTCTTCGAGGTCGAGCCTATCCCCTGATGTCCCGGCATAGGGATGCCTCTCTCCTCGCCGGGGTTCTTCGGGCTTCGGGAACTCTTCGGCGATGAGGGCTTCGAGTTCCTTTTGGCGGGGTTCGACAGTCTCCGGCGTCCCGGCGAAGTGCCGTCCCGTCGCCGTGAAATACCGCCCGGTGTCATAGATTTCGAGACCGGGCTTTGAGCATCTCCCGGCTGGCTTCCTCGCTCGTATCCATATCCGAAGCCCCGCGCCCGAAGGCGTGATCTCCGTATACGAAGCGAAGCGCCGGACGAGTTCCACGCTATTCGGCGACATCTCCCCGGTGTCGGGACATACGCAGTCGTCGAGGTCGATCCCGGTGAAGGGGTCGTCCTTCGTCACCGCGAAGCCGACGCCCGAGAATCGTCCAGTCTCGTGGCTTTGAAGCGCATCCTCAAAGCCCGTCCATGTCTCCGGGTTCGTCGAGGACGCCCGCCTTCCGTCCGCCCGGTATGGTACTTTCGTCATGCCTCCCTCGGGCTTCACTTCCCATCGCCAGAGAAGCCATTGCCGACGCTCTTTGAGTTCGTCGGGGATGTTCTCGAAATCCACCGGGTTCACGCCGCACCCCCGAACAAAGCCCGGATGCCGTCCCGCTCTTCGCGCTCGATCATTCGCATCACTTCCAAACGCCGCGAATCCATGTGCCGCTCTATGGCCTCCCCCACGAGACGTCGAATCTCCGAGGCCGGGATGGCGTCGAGTTCCGCCGTCTCGGTTCCATACCGCTCGATGAACTTCCGGGCGCGGCTGTCGGATCGGGTTACAGGCTGGGTGATGAGACCATACTCTTTTATCTGCTCCGGCATGGCGGCGAGCCTCTCGACGGACACCCCGACCTCCCCGGCCTCCTCTACGAGCCTCCTCTCGACGGTCTCGGCTATGTTCATCCCCGAGGCGTCGAAGTCCGTGAGCAAGTAGACGTATGTGGGCCGCCCGTCGGAGCGGATGTGCGCGGCGGCTTCCTGAAGGTACGTCTCGCTCGCGAATCCTCGGGACACGTAGAGGTCGAGGCCGTACTCGCCGGTGACGACGGGCTTCAGCTTCCCGGCCATCGCGTCCTTTTCGACCCACACCTCGACGCGGACGGGGGACTCCATCCAATAGTCTTTGCGGTAGATCCCCGCCGCGTGTCCGGCGAAGTCCTCCGGCCCGTCGAAGCGGGCGTAGCCGTAGATGGTGCGGCTCCCGTCCGTGATCCAATGGTACGGGAGCCTCCCCTCCCGGCGCATGATGAGGATGCGCCTTTGCACCCTCATGTAGTTGTTCCGTTTCCCGTGGGCGTCCTTGTCTATGAGTCCGGCGCCCATCGCCATGTAGTACATCCCCCGGACGCTTGTGGGGCGTTCCTCCTCGGCGATCCTGAGAAGCTCCGCGTCCAGCCCGGCGGCCTGTTCCCTGCCGAGACGCTTTACGATACTAGTGCCGTAAACGCTCATGCGGCCTCCCGGCGAAGCC
>JACCWD010000097.1 GCA_013697825.1 Rubrobacter sp. | reverse complement strand
CGGGGAGGAGTCGCTTGAGTACTCGATGGTCGAGGGTCCGTGCCGCCCGGCGGAGGTCGTGGGCTACCTCGAAGCGTTGGCCGGGGAGGCTTTGGAGAGGGGCGGGGAGGTCGTGGTGGTTCTCGACGACGCGCCCTTCCACACGGCGAAGGCGGTGAAGGGGAAGCGAGCGGAGTGGGGGGCGGAGGGTCTCCGGCTCCGCTACCTGCCGGCGTACTGCCCGCACCCGAACCTCGTCGAGGGAGTGTGGCGTAGGGTGAAGGGCTTCCTTATGCCGCGCCGCTTCTACGATTCGGCCACCGAGTTGAAGCGGGCCGTGGTGGACGCGATGCGCCTGCTCGGAGCGACGGAGGTTCAGATTCAAGTTGGAGATACTTAGCTTTTGGCAATTAGCCGTCAGCGTGGAAGGCCGAGCGAAAAACCGTCCGGCCTTCCGCCTCCAAAAGCTGACAGCTAAAAGCTAACGGCTAAAAGCGTTTCAACCGAAGGGAGAAAAACCAAATGGCAAGGACGATCACGTACATGCAGGCGATCAACGAGGCGATGGCCCAGGAAATGGAGCGCGACCCCACGGTCATCGTCTTCGGCGAGGACAACGTCGGCGGCACCGGCTCCCCCGGCGAGATTGATGCGTGGGGCGGCGTCATGGGTGTCACGAAGGGTCTCCACGGCAAGTTCCCGAACCAGATCATGGACACGCCAATTAGCGAGTCGGCGTTCATCGGCGCGGCGGCGGGGGCGGCATGCACCGGCCTCCGTCCGATCGCGGAGCTTATGTTCGTGGATTTCATGGGCGTGTGCTTCGACCAGATTTTCAACCAGGCCGCAAAGTTCAAATACATGTTCGGCGGCAAGGCTAAGACCCCGATGGTCATTCGGACTATGTACGGCGCGGGCATCCGGGCCGCGAGCCAGCATTCGCAGACCTTGTATCCCATCTTCACGCATATTCCGGGGCTGAAAGTCGTCGTGCCGTCGAATCCTTATGATGCGAAGGGACTCATGATCGCCGCCATCCGCGACGACGATCCGGTGATCTTCCTCGAGAACAAAGTCCAATACGCCGAGGAGGGCGAGGTTCCCGAGGAGTCATATACGATCCCGTTCGGCGAAGCCGACATCGTGCGCGAGGGAGACGACGTCACCATCGTCGCCATCGGGCGCATGGTGAACATGGCGAAAGAAGCGGCGGAGTCGCTTTCGGGCGACGGCATCGAGTGCGAGATCATCGACCCGAGAACCCTCTCCCCCCTCGACGACGAAACCATCTTCGAGAGCGTCGAGAACACCGGGCGACTCGTCGTCGTGGACGAGTCGAACCCGCGATGCTCCATAGCCTCGGACATCGTCGCATCGGTGAGCCAGAATTGCTTCGGCGATTTGAAGGCCGCGCCGCAAATGGTCACCGCGCCGCACGTCCCGCCGCCGTTCTCGGGCATCCTCGAAGACCTTTACGTCCCGGACGCCGAACGCGTCGCCGCCGCCGTGAAAGCCACGACGGGAGCGGGCGCGACGGCGTAAAGCGTTTCGCCTTTGGCGAAACGCGCCGTCAGCAATCAGCCGTCAGCTTTTAGCTTTTAGCTTTTTGCTGACGGCTGATTGCCAACCGCTGACAGCGCGACCGAAGGGAGCAAATTGAGCGATATACATAAACTGTCAATGCCGAAGTGGGGTCTCACGATGAAGGAGGGAACCGTCGTCGAGTGGCTCGTGGAGGAGGGAGCGGATATCTCCCGCGGCGATGAACTCGTCGAGGTCGAGTCCGAGAAGATTAACAACGCGGTGGAGGCGACCTCCTCGGGCATCCTCCGCCGCCGCGTCGCCAAAGAGGGGGATGTGCTTCCCGTCGGCGACCTCCTCGCGGTCATCGCCGACGCTTCCGTGCCGGACTCCGACATCGACGCCTTCGTCGAGGAGTTCCAGTCTTCGTTCGTGCCGGAGGAGGAAGAGGCGGGTGGCCCCGCGCCGGAGATGGTGGAGATCGGCGGCCGCTCCATTCAATATCTCGCGATGGGCGAGGGCGGAACCCCGCTCATCCTCATCCCCGGCTACGGCGGGGACATAAACATCTTCGTCTTCAATCAGGAAACGCTTTCGCAGGATCGCGCTGTATACGCGCTCGACATGCCCGGACACGGCGGCTCCGAGAAGGATGTCGGCGACGGGAGCCTCGACTTCTTCGCCGGGGTCGTGGACGGCTTCATGGACGAGATGGGGATCGAGAAGGCGCATCTCGCCGGACACTCGATGGGCGGGGCCATCGCGAGCGCTTTCGCCCTCGACCACCCGGGGAAGGTCGCCTCTCTCACGCTTCTCGCGAGCGCGGGCTTCGGGGAGGAGATAAATTCGGAGTATATCGAGGGGTTCATCGCGGCGAACCGCCGGAAGGAGATGAAGGCGGCTTTGCAAATGCTCTTCGCCGACCCCGACCTCGTTACGCGCGACCTCGTGAACGACATCCTCGCGTACAAACGGAAGGACGGTGTGAACGAGGCGCTTCGCACCGTCGCCGACGCGGTGTTCGCCGACGGGCGGCAAGCGCGGGTCATCGACGCATCGAAGCTCGGAGTGCCGATCCTCGCGGTGTGGGGCGACAACGACAAGATCGTTCCGGCGGACCACGCGAAGAACCTCCCCTCCGAGGCGAAGGTCGAGACGATCGAAAACAAAGGCCACATGGTTCAAATGGAGGCCGCCGGGCCGACGAACCGCGCCGTCTCCGAGTTCCTCGGCGGTGTCGAATAACATCGGCTCCCCTTCCGAAATAACCGTCGGGGTCGTGGCGAATCCAGCCTCGGGGCGCGACATTCGCCGCCTCGTGGCCGGAGCCTCGGTCTTCGACAACGCCGAGAAGGGGAATATGGTGTACCGCCTCATGGCGGGGCTGGGATCTTTGGGCGTCGGCAAAATACTCATGATGCCCGCCGCCTCCGGCCTTTACGACAGCCTCGAAAAGAACATCCGCACGCACGGGAAAGGCCGCATTCTTCCGGATCTCGAACTCATCGGGATGACGGTGTACCATAACGCCTCCGACACGGTGCATGCCGTCGGGGAGATGATGGAGCATGGGATATCGGCCATCGCGGTTCTCGGGGGGGACGGGACGAGTCGGCTCGTGGCGCGCCATTGCGGGGACGTGCCGATGATCCCGCTTTCGACGGGTACGAACAACGCCTTCCCCGAGATGCGCGAAGCGACCGTCGCCGGCCTCGCCCTCGGCCTCCTCGTGACGGGCAAACTTTCCCCGGAGGACGTCGTGAAGAGGCGGAAGGTTCTCCGAGTATCGGTGAACGGCGAGCCTGGCCGCGACCTCGCGCTCGTGGACGTGGCGGTGAGCGGTGAGCGGTTCATCGGGGCGAGGGCGTTGTGGAAGAGCGGCTCGGTCTCCGAGATGTTCGTCACCTCGGCGGCACCGGACGCGGTCGGGATGTCATCGGTCGCGGGCATGCTCGACCCGGTGTCGAGAGACGACGAGCACGGCCTTTACATGAGGCTATGCCCGCCGGAAAAGGCGAAGTGGACCATCCACGCCCCGCTCGCCCCCGGCCTCATCGTCCCGGTCGGAGTCGAGGAGATGCGCCGCATAAAACCCGGCGAAGAGACAAAAATCGCGCCGGGCTTCGGCAGCGTCGCCCTCGACGGCGAGCGGGAAATCGAGAGAAACGAAAGCGACACGGTGGCCGTCAAGCTCGACCCGAAAGGCCCGAACGTCCTCGACGTGTCGGGGGCGATGCGGGTGGCGGCGAGGGAAGGTTTGTTGAGTCAGCGAGTAGCGAATAGCGAGTAGTTTTCATTCGCTACTCGCTATTTCCCACAGCGAAGCGACGCTGGCAATCCAAAGCAGATTTCGTTACATTTGTTCGCGGAGGAAGATGTTTCCGAGCGGAAAGGGAAAGCATGGCTATAGAGAAGTACACGACGACGGTTGTGGGGGCGCACAGCCTCCCGCGATGGTATGAAGTTTTGGAGAAGCAAGTCGAGGCGGGGAAGCTGACCAAAGAAGACATGGCCGACGCGCAGGCGCGTGCTTCGCAGGCCGCCCTCTCCGACGAGGAGGCAGCCGGCATTGACGTGGTGAACGGCGGCGAGATGCACCGCCGCCAAAACAACCGCCACGCCCCCCCGAACGCCATGCTCAACTTTTTCTGGCAAAAGATGCCCGGCTTCGAGAAAGACGAAAGCGCCGAATACGGCATAACGACCCGCCCGAAGCCCATAACCCCGAAAGACGAAGGAGTCTTCCACCCGGCGGCGGTGTGCACCGAGAAGATCACATACGGAGACCTCGGCCTCGTCGAGGAGTTCGAGTTCGTCTCGAAACACGCCCGCGACCGGGACAAAGTCAAGGTCACGATGACCGGGCCGCACATGCTCGCGAAGGTCGCCCACGACGAGTTTTACGGCGACGATCTCCGGGCGATGATGCTCGACGTGGCGGAGGTCATAAACCGGAACTTCAAGGAACTTGAGGCGGCGGGCTGCAAACACATCCAAATAGACGAGCCGCTGTTCGCCGTCGGCGGCATCACCCGCGAAGAGGTCGAGGCGGCCATTGAAGCGAACAATGCTTGCTGGGAGGGCGTGAACGCCTTCAAGTGGACGCATGTTTGCCAGGGAAACTACGCCGTCGGGGAGGATTACGATGGGCAGATCGGCCATCGGTACTTCGACATCGAGCCGTATCCGACCGAGCTAATATGCGACATCGAGTGCGACGCCATCATGAACGAGGGCGATATGACCCCGGTTTATGAGGGTCATCTCAAAAACCAGCAGCTCGCCATCGGGGTGGCGGACGTTCAGGACTTGAACGTCGAGACCCCCGAAACCCTCGTCGAGCGGATGCGCGAATGGGGCATGGGAGGCTGGCTCCCCGAGGAGCAAACCCTCATCACATCCTCGTGCGGCATGAACCACCTCACCCGCGACGTAGCCAACGGCAAGCTCGCCGCGATGGCTGGGGCGAGGAACCTCCTCCGAAATTAGCAACCTGTAAACAAAGGGAACGCAAATGGATGCGCCGCTTAAGTCGTGCGGCGCATCCTCGTCCCGCCTAGTACTAGTTTGCGGTGCGAAATACCCATACCTATGGGGAAAAGCCTGGCAAACACCCTTCGCGCACCACCTTCTGTCCTACTTTGGCCTCATGTGGCCTGGCGTGATGCCTGTGTTCGGGCTGTCCGCCTCAGATTGTGCGCCAGGATGCCCCAGCCCACCCACCTCTCCATCCCTTCCTCCCCGTGGTCGAGGCACAGATCAAGCCCGAAGGCGCGGCTCAGCACGCTGATCCTACTGTTCCGGCATGATTGAGTTGCGTCAAGAATCCGCCTCGCCTATCGTAGACACGCTCATTCCTCCGGCCAGCCGGGCGGCGACCGCGAGGAGGAAAGTCCATGCCGAGGAGAAAGAACGCCGTGATGTTGTCCGGGGAGGAGCGCGAAAGGCTGGACGGCTTCATCTCCCGGGGATCGGCTTCGACGCACGAGCTGACCCACGCCCGGATACTCTTGAAGGCCGACGGGGGCGGGAAAGCCCCCACGGCGCGATGGCCCGACACGAGGATCGCCCCGGCCCTGGAGATCCACCGCTCGACGGTCCGCCGGGTGCGCGGGCGGTTTTGCGCGGAGGGATTGGAGGCCGCCCTCTTCCGCCGCGCCCCGAAGGACACCAAGCCGAGGAAGCTCGACGG
>JACCWD010000092.1 GCA_013697825.1 Rubrobacter sp. | reverse complement strand
CGCAGAGGCGTGCTTGAGATTGGTGACGGCGCTTGCGATGGAGCAAACCGAGGAGTGGCTAACGGGGAGGCGCTACTTGGACATGGAACACTCGGAGAGCAGTCGCTCGGAGGAGCGGGAGGAGGTTATGGCGTGAGATGACGGCAAGGCTCTTCTTGGAGAGATTTACAGAAAATTCGGGACTTGACCGGACGGCTTCGAGGCTTCGCCAGAGTTCGTTTTCCCGCAGACTCTCGAAGGCCGCCATGTCCGTCACGTAGACGAAGATTTCGTCGCCGTCCATGTCCGGTATCCTCTCCTCGCTGATCGGGAGCGAAGAGAGATCTTCGCCGGTCAGCTCGAAGTTTTGCGCCTCGGGACGGGCGAACCCGATGTCTCCGAGAACGAGGCCGCTCGGCGAGATCGTCCCGCTCAAGGATATGCTGTCCGCGAAGACGCTCACAATGGAGACCACGATGTCCTCGGGAACGCCGAGTTCCGAACGGAGGTTTTCGATCCGCGCCTCATAATCTCCGAGGGCATCCTCCGCAGCCTCGGGAGCACCGTATATTTCGCCGACGAGCGGGACGATTTCTTCCTTCCACATCGGGTTCGAATATGTGGCGAGGGCGACGGTCGGGGCGATCTCGGATAATTGCTCATACACGTTCTCGTCGAAATAGAAACTGCTCCCGACGATGAGATCCGGGCCGAAAGACGCGAGGCTCTCCAAATTCGGCGCCCCGGCGGGACCGACTTCCTCGACCTCGCCGATGCCTTCGGCGCCTTCGAGGTACGGAGGGAAAGGGCCGGGAGCGTCCTCGGAGGGAAAGATGGGGGAAGCGCCCGCCGGAACGACCTCGAGAGCGAGCGTGATGTCGAGGAGGGCCGGGTCGAGAACCATGATCTTCTTGGGGTTTTCCGGCACCCGCGTCTCCCCATACTCGTGCCGGATGAGGCGCCCCTCCGGCGATTCTCCGCCGCTTTCCTCTCCACCGCACCCCGCCGGCCGAGAAGGAGGAGGCTCCCGGCTCCGACAAGAAACTCGCGTCGCGTCGGGCGCACCGCCGCCGGAAAGACCGGGAGTGGGGACGCTCCCGGCTTCCTTTCCTTCGACACCCTCGACTTCCCGCCCGGCAGACTTTCGACCGATGCTTCGACGGCGCGGGTTTCACCTCCTCGCCTTTCCCGGCCCCCGAAGCGGACGGAGCGAACGGCTCCCGAGGCGAGCGCCAGCGAGCGCCTCCCGACTCCCGGTTTCCTCATCCGGTCGTCTCTTCTCCGCCGTCTTCGAGGATGTACTCTTCGAGGTCGTCTATGACGCCGTCGGCGGCGGTGTATCCGATGCCGAGCATCCACAAGTCGTCGGAGACTTCGTGGATGTTCCCTTCCTCGATCGCGTCGAGCTGTCGCCACACCGGGTCGGAGGTGATATCTTCGATGGTCGTCTCGGACTCCTCGCCGTACACGGTCGTGAATATGATGTCGCCCTCCATCTGCGGGATCGCCTCGCGGCTGACTTCGAGGAGCGCGAAGTCGTCCACGTTTTGCGACTCGGGTCGGGGAAGGTCCGCGTCCTCGAGGATCGTCCCGATGAACGACTCTTTCTGGTAAATGCGGGTGTCGCCCTGCAAAAAGCGAACCACCGAGACGATCGGCGGGTCGTCCCCGACGGCGTTTCGGAACTCCTCCATGCGCGTCTCGTAGTCTGAAACGGCTTCTTCGGCCTCATCCTCTTTATTCAAAGCCTCGGCGTGAACCTCGAAGTTCTCGCGCCACGTTGCGCCCGTCTCCTCGGTGAAGACGGTCGGGGCGATCTGCGACAACTGATCGTATATTTGCTCGTGTCGCAAACTGCTCGAAAGTATGAGATCGGGTTCGAGGGTGGAGAGCGTTTCCAAATTCGGCTCCTCGACGGTCCCGACGGTTTCGATGTCCTCGGTGCCTTCGAGGTACGATGGGAAGTCCGCCCCCGCTATGGTTTCCGTCGCCCCGACGGGCGTTACCCCGAGCGTCATCGCGCTGTCGAGCTCCCCGGTGTCGAGCACGACGACGCGCTCGGGGTTCTCTGGGACTTCCGATTCTCCCATCGCGTGCTCGATGGTTCGGGTGGCGGATTCCTCCCCGCCCCCTTCCGAGCCTCCTTCTTCGCCGCCGTCGGAGCCACCTCCGCACGCTGTGAGGGCGAGCATCGCCGTTGCCAGTAAAATCGCCGACAGATATTTCTTGATCACATCCACTCCTTTTCTCGTTCGTTGGCACGTCGCCCGGCTTCGTTTGACGTCAGTCCATGAGCGCCTCTTCGATGTCTTCGATCATGGACTCCGAGGCGAGGAGGCCGACGGCGATCCACGTGTCCCGCCCCGCCGGATACACGTTGCCTTGCGGAACGGCGGGGACGCTTTGCCACAACGGACTTTCCGTCAACTCCTCCATCTCATCGTCGGTCTGGTCGAGGACGAAAAGATGCTCCGCGTCGAGGTCGGGGACTCTTTCGAGGGATATTTCGACGTAGTTTTCATCCGCCGCAAGCTCCTCGACGAGCGACGGAATCTCGAGTCCGAGGTCGCCGTAAAGGATCGGGCCAACGAGCCGATCATTGCCATACAACCGATAATCCTCGGACGTTACGCGAAGGAACGCGACCGACTCATCCCCGACCGCCCCTTCGAGATTCTCGGCTGCCTCGGCGGCCTCTCGCTCGTATTCTTCGACGCGCTCCTCGACTTCGTCCTCCATGGCGAGGACGGCTCCGACGTTTCGGACGTACTCGCGGAAGTCTCCGTTCGTATCCTCCATCGCGACGGTGGGGGCGACCTGGGTGAGTTCGTTGTATATCTCCCCGTGGCTCCCCTCGCTGGCCACGATGAGATCGGGGCCGAGATTCGCCACCGCTTCCAGATTCGGCTCGACGAACTGGCCGAGGAGTTCGACCCCCCGAAGCTCCTCCTCCACGTACTCGTACGACTCGAAGTCCGTTCCGGTGAAGGTCGTGACCCCGGCCGGCTCGACCCCGAGGGCGAGCATCGCGTCCGTCGCGCCGTTGTCGAGAGCGGCGACGCGCTCCGGCTCCTCCGGCACCTCCGTTTCGCCCATCGCGTGCTCGACGGTTCGCATGGCCGGCCCGTCCGCGTCCCTTTCATCCCCTCCGCTGCCGGATTCGCCGCACGCTGTGAACATCGCCAGAGACATCGCTAAAATGCCGAATATCGCCAAAGGCTTTTTGATCTGGGTCATCCCCTCCGTTGCCATGCTTCTCCCGCTCGTGTATCGTGGCCTTTATGTCGCTTTTGACAACCATTCCCGGCTTCATGAAGCAACATAGACGTTGTGTCCGAGGCCGTCAAGCACGGTGTGATCGCGGTCATATCCCGTTCCGTCCCGTCGGGGGGCGGGGCGGGACATGACGCGCTTCTTCGATTCGCGCTTTATGATGCTCTTTGGGCTAGTCGTGGCGGTGGGCCTCCTGTTTTTCTGCATGCTCGCGAGCATCCGCTTCGGGGCGGCGGAGATCGGGACGATGCAAGTCATCCAAACCTTCACCGACTACGACCCGAACTCCGAAGAGGACCTCATCATCCGCACGCTCCGGGTTCCACGGGCGATCATCGCCGCCCTCGTCGGAGCCTCGCTCGCCGTCGCCGGAGCCATCATGCAAGGTTTGACCCGGAATCCATTGGCGGACCCCGGAATCCTCGGCATCGAAGCCGGGGCCGCCCTCGCCGTCGTCGGGGCGGTGTTTCTCTTCGGGGTGTCGTCGCTCTCGACGTACGCGCTCTTCGCCTTCCTCGGGGGAGGCATAACGGCGGTACTCGTCTATGGCCTCGGCTCGATGGGCCGGGGCGGGATGACCCCGATGAAATTGACCATCGCCGGGGCCGCCTTCACGGCGTTACTGTCTTCGCTCACGACGGCGATGCTTATTTTGAATCAACGGACTTTGGAGGAGATACGTTTCTGGCTGGCCGGGTCGGTGGCGGGCCGGGATCTGAATCTGCTTCTTCAGGTTCTCCCGTACATCCTCGTTGGCCTCGTTCTCTCGCTTGCGATTGCGCGGCAGGTTACGACGCTCTCGCTCGGCGACGATGTGGCGGCGGGCCTCGGGCAAAGGACCGGGTGGGTGAAGGGACTCGCCGCCATCGGGGTCGTGCTTCTCGCCGGGAGCGCGGTCGCCATCGCCGGGCCGATCGGCTTCGTGGGGCTTGTCATCCCGCACATCGTGAGGTTCTTCGTCGGGGTGGATTATCGGTGGATACTTCCGTATTCGATAATTTTCGGCGCGATTCTCCTCGTCTCGGCGGACATCGCGGCGAGGCTCGTTCTCCGTCCGCAGGAAATACCCGTCGGCATCATGACCGCGTTCGTCGGGGCGCCGTTCTTCATATACCTCGCTAGGTGGAGGATCAAGCGATGAAAGCCTCGCGGTGGAGGGGGAAGAAGACCGTCCGGGGCGGTAAGTTTCCGTTCTCCTTCAAGATAGACATGCGCTCGGTCTTCGTGTTCATCGTGCTCGGCGCGATAGCCATAGCCGGGATCGTCATAAACGTCGGGGTCGGCGAATACCCGATTTCCCCACCCGACGTAGTCCGAACCATCTTCGGCATCGAGCTCGCCGACGGAAACTACGATTTCATCGTGAATACGCTCCGGCTTCCACGCGCCCTCGTCGCCTTCCTCGTCGGGTTGGCGCTCGCTTTGTCCGGGGCCATTTTGCAGGGACTCACCCGGAATCCGCTTGCCGCCCCGGACATCATTGGGATAAACGCGGGGGCCGGGCTTGCCGCCGTATCGCTCATCGTGGTGTTCCCCTCGGTCTCGGCGGCGTTCGTGCCTCCGGCGGCGTTTGTCGGGGCTTGCGTGGTCGCCGCGCTTTTGTATGTCATCGCCTGGCGGGGGAACTCTTCGCCGATTCGGCTCATATTGATCGGCATCGGACTCGGGGCGATAGCGGGGGCGATGACGACGTTCATGATCACGTTCGGCGATATTTATGAAGTCTCGCAAGCCCTCGTGTGGCTGACCGGGAGCGTGTACGGAAGGTCGTGGGACGAGGTCGCCTCCTTCCTCCCGTGGCTCATAGTTTTCGTCCCGATCGTGATTTTGTGTTCTCGCCATTTGAACACCCTCGGACTCGGGGACGAGGTCGCCGTCGGCCTCGGGAGCCGCGTCGAGAGGCAGCGCGGGCTTCTCATATTTTGCAGCGTCGCGCTCGCGGCCTCGGCGGTGGCGACCGCGGGGACGGTCGGGTTCGTGGCGTTCATCGCGCCGCATATCGCCCGCCAGCTTGTCGGGCCGAATCATGGGGGGCTTCTTCCCGTCTCGGCGGTCGTGGGCGGGGTCATCGTCGTTCTCGCGGATCTCGTCGGGCGGACGATCGTCGCGCCGATAGAGATACCGTGCGGGATCGTCACCTCGATAATCGGGGCGCCGTACTTTTTGTATCTCCTCTACCGGAGCAGCCAGGTGAAGTGATGATGGGAAGTACGAAAACGCCCGGAGCTTTACAGTCCCTCGTAAACCTCGGCGAGCGAGAGCCGCACGTCCGGCGGGCATGGGACGGGGAGCGATCCCGTCTCGAAATGCGCGGCGCGTCCCCACTCGCCATCCTCGTCGCGGAAGAAGCATTCGACGACGGGGCGATCCTGTTCGACGATGAGGTACGCCTTCAAAGAAGAGATGCTTTGGCAGAACGCGAACTTCTCCCGGCGGTCTATATGCTCGGTGTTCGGGGAGACGACCTCGACGAGGAGGCACGGATCTATCTCGAAGTACGGGTCGTCGGATTCGGGGCCGCACACGACCATGATGTCTGGATAATAAAAAAGGTCGTCGCCGATCCTCACCTTCGCGTTCTCGATGTAGACGCGGCAAGGCCCACCACGGGCCGCGGCAAGGAGAGCGGCGTAGATGTTCCCGGCGATACGATTGTGCCGGAGGGTGGGGCGGGTCATTGCGTGGACGACCCCGCCGACGAACTCGTGGCGCGCCTCCGACTCCCTCTCGAATTCGAGGTACTCCTCGACGCTCATGAGGCCGGATGCCGGGAAACTTTCCATAAGGGAAGTATAGCCCGACGGCACACCGCGCAAAACAGCCAAACCCGAAAGGAGATCGCATGAAGAGAAAGGCGCTCCCGAACATCGAGAACCCCCTCGTCGGGATCCTGGCCTCCATTCCGGCTCGTTTGTGGCATCTCGATCCACACCCCTTGACTATCGAGGACATAACAAGGCGCGATTTCCTCGTCAGGGCCGGAGGGCTTTTTCTCCTCGCGCCGTATGGCTGCGGCGGCGAAGAGTCGGGCGAGGACGCGTCCTCCGGCGAGACGCGGATTGTCGAGCATGCGCTGGGCGAAACGGAGGTTCCGGTGGGGCCGGAGCGGATCATTGACCTTGACGGGCTTGCAACCGACACTTTGTTGGCTCTTGGCATACAGCCTGCGGGTGTGCCTAGCCCGGAATCTTTGCCTCCTTATGTGCGGAATCGCCTCGAAGAAACCCGGAGCATCGGGAGTACCGAGGAGCCGGATCTCGAGTCCCTCGCCGCCCTCGAACCCGACTTGATCCTGGCCCGCCAATCCGACGCGGAACCCGTCTACGACGAGCTATCCCAAATCGCCCCCACCGTCGCGGCGGTCTACGAGAACGAGGAGGACTGGAAAGAAGCCCACCTGAAATTCTCCGAAGCACTGGGAGAGGCGGGGGAAGGCGAGCGCATCCTGTCCGACTACGAACTACGGACGCGGGAGTTGGGAGAAGCTATCGGCGGAGGGGACGAGGTCTCCATAGTCCGGCCTCGTCCCGATACCTTGCGTCTTTATTCGGGAGCGTCCTTTGCCGGCACGGTGGTAAGGGATGCGGGGTTCTCGGTGGCTCCCGTGCCGGGTTTGGAAGAAGGCGAAGTGCTGCTCGATATCTCGCGCGAACGCCTCGGCCTGGCCGACGCCGATGCCGTATTCGTGTGGGCCTACGAAGGAACCCCGGAAGACGAAGAAGCGGCTATAAACGATCTTCTCGAAGACCCACTATTCCAAAGACTCGGAGCCGTCCAGCGCGGAGAGGTCCATGAGGTGGGAAAGCACTGGCTCGGCCTGGGGCCGCTCGCCGCAAGCCTCATCCTCGACGACATCGAAGAGCACTTCCTCGGAGAATCCTCGTGAGCAAAATCGAGACGAAAGACCTCGTCCTCGGCTACGATGGCGAGGATATTATCAAGAAGCTCGCGACGGAGGTTCCCGCCGGAAAAATAACCTCCGTCGTCGGCCCGAACGGCTGCGGGAAGTCCACGCTCCTCCGCTCGATGGCGAGGCTTATGAAGCCCCGAGGCGGAGCCGTATACCTCGACGGGAACGCCATCTCCGAACTTCCGACCCGCGAGGTGGCGAAGCGGCTCGGGATATTGCCGCAAAGCCCGGAGGCTCCCGAAGGGCTTACGGTGCGCGAGCTTGCGGCGCAGGGTCGTTATCCGCATCAAAGCTGGTTCCAGCAATGGTCGAAGGACGACGAAAGCTCCGTCGAGAGGGCGATGGAGACGACCGGGGTCCTCGAGTTCGCCGACCGTCCGCTCGACACTTTGTCCGGCGGGCAGCGCCAGCGGGCGTGGATCTCGATGGCCCTCGCCCAGGAAACCGAGACGCTCCTCCTCGACGAGCCGACGACTTTCCTCGACATGGCCCACCAACTCGAAGTTTTGCAACTCCTCGACCGTCTCAACCGGGAGGAGGGACGCACCGTCCTCATGGTTCTCCACGACTTGAACAACGCTTCGCGCTATTCGCACCACATCATCGCCCTCTCGGAGGGGAAGGTGTACCGGGCCGGAACCCCCGCCGAGGTGATGACCGAAGACCTCTTCCGCGAAGTCTTCCACGTCGAGGCGGACATCGTCGCCGACCCACGCAGCGGCATCCCTTTGTGCATTCCTCACGGACTCCGTTATTCGACGAACGGCCTCACCCCCGACGATATGGAGGGTGGGTGATCCGCCGCCTCGGATGAACGCCCGAAAGGAAGGCATGAGCGCGACTTCCGCAACCTTCCGGCCCGGTCGGCCCCATCGCGCGTTGGAGGGCCTTTCAGGCTTCTATGAGTTCGGCCTCCACGCCGAAAGCCTCGGCGTTCCGGACGAGCTGGCGGTCGGCGGCCACGAGCGGAAGCCTTCTTTGGCTCGCCGCCGCGATATGCAGCGCGTCGGGCGATTTGAGCGGCGCGTCGAAGCGCCCGATGTAGTCGCGCGCCGTCCGGTAGTGTCCGGCGGCGAGCCGCACCTTTCCATAAAGTCCGCCGTCGGCGTGGGCGGTGAAGAGGTCCGTGGCCTGGCGGGCCTCGTCGGGGGTGATGTCGCCGAGCCTCAACCTCAGCGAGACGGCGGCCATGAACTCGACCTCGACAAGCTCGCTGATGAAGACTTCGTCATGCTCCCCGAAGATGCTTTGGACGCGGCCGCTCAATGCTTCCGGCAGATAATAGGCGGCCACGACGCTCGTGTCGGCGTAGATCAATACCTCGCTTCGCGCCGCTGCCGGATGACGGTCTCGCTCGCCGACCCCCCCCTCAAGTTTATGGAAGCCCGAAACTCTGTGAGATCCGGGAACCGCCCCCCCTCCCTCTCCGGCGGCACCAGCCGAGCGACCTCCCTGCCGCGCCTCAAAATCACGATTTCCTCCCCAGCCTCCGCCCGCTCGATGTACGACCGAAGCCTCTCCCGCACCTCTTTGACACTCACCCGCTCCACAAAACCCCATCCCTTTCGACTTTGAATGTACAAAATAAGTGTACGCCGAAAGCATGCCTCGGGCAACCACGCGGGCCGCCCGTCTTTGGGACGATTCAGTGAGCGGCATCGAAGAAGACCGAGACACGGAGGAGAAGAGATGAACGGCATTACCGCACAGGTGCCCGGCGCGTCGAGAGGCTCTGTCCGCCCCGACGACACCGAAGAACTCGTCCGCCGCTTCGGATGAACGACGCACCGGAAGGAGACTCATGAGAGACACGAAAACCGACCTCGCCGCCTCGCCGCTCGCCCCGTCCTTCGAGCGCATGGCGGAGATGAAAGACGACCTTTACCTTTTCGCCCGCCTCGGAATGCCGGACGGCGATGGCTGGCTCCCGATGTCGAGGCTCATGGACGACGGCGAGTTCGTGGGCCGGCAGCTTCGGATCATGAAGGAGAAGTGGGACGTGAACAACCGAAACGCCGCCATCGGCATCGTCGGCGGCCTCGCGTGGCAAGTCGGCGGCGCGGCCCTTTTCGTATACGCGACCGAGCGCCGCGTTCCCGACCTTTCGCCGGAGAACGTGAGGATCCACCTCGTGGAGGGCGGGTTGGCGGAGGTCGCTTTCGTAAGCGGGAGCTTCGCTGCGCTGGCGACGGACTCGCAGTCGGGGAACGCGACCGCCCTCTTCGCCGATGAGAGCGGGTTGCGGGGGCATCTCCGCGAGGGGATCGAGGGCATGCTCTCCCCCGCGGTGGACAACGTCCGGGCGGCCATGCGGGTCTCGAAGCGGACGATGTGGAACCGGGCCTCGGATCTCATCGGCCAAAGAATGCTCCAGTTCGGCGAAACCGTCGCGGACAAGTCGTGGTGCGGCCATGAGGCCGAAAGGCTCGTGAAATCGTCCGGCTCCCCGCTCGACGGCGCGACGAGGTTCTTCGTCGTCGAGCGCGGGGGGCGGGATGAGGTATGCCTCGTGCGCGGATGTTGCTGCCATGCATACAAAGACCCCGAGCACGGATACTGCGGAACATGCCCTTTGCTTTCACAGGAAGAGCGAGAGCGGCTCGCGTTGGAAGCGATGTCGGGATGAAGGCCGTGGAGTCGAGGCCGAGCAAAACTCGGCGAAGCGCCCGCTTACGACAGCAACCTCCCGACCCCCGGTATTTGAACGCCGCGGTAAATATCCGCCAGCGAGAGATTGGCGCCCGGAGGGCATGGGACAGGGAAGCGTCCTTCTTCGAGGATTTCGGTTCGCCAGTCTCCGTTGTCGTCGCGGAAGTGGCGCTCGACCATCGGCTCCGTCTGGGAGGCTATCAAATACGAGCGGAGGGTCGGTATCCTCCGGTACGCGAGGAGCTTCTCGCGGCGGTCTATGGACTCGGTGTTCGGCGAAAGAATCTCGACGAGGAGGCATGGCTCGTCCTCGATGTACTCGTCTTCCGGCTCCCTTCCGCACGCGAAGACCACATCCGGATAATAGTACGGGCCGTCGGGTGTCGGAACCTTCATGTCGCTCTGGTGGACGCGGCACGGGCCGCCCTCGGCGTCGTCCGCGAGTTTGCGGAAGATATTGCCGGAGACACGACTGTGCGGACGGCTCACCCCGGTCATCGCGTACACTCGACCGCCGACGAACTCGTGCTTGACGGGCGAGTTCCTCTCGAACTCGAGGTACTCCTCGACGCTCATGAGTCCTTGTGGTGTCGTCCGTTCAGCCATGCGTGAAGTATAGCGTGTCCGCCGAGACCCCCGCCCCCGAAATATCGCCCGCCGACTACGGAAAACCACCATCGAACGGAAAGGGAAGAGATGAAGGCCATCGAGGTTCCGGGGTTCACACTTCCCGGCATCGAAGATATAACGAGGCGGGACTTTCTCGTCGGCGGGGCGGCGGCGCTCCTTCTCGCCGGGTGCGGTGGTTCGGATGGAGACTCGTCTTCCGGCGAAACGCGCGAGGTGCGTTCGGGCGAGGGGAGCATTGAGACCCGGCGAATGCCGAGCGAATCGTGGCGACGAATCATCGAGAAAGGGAGGCATGGGGATCTCGTAAACGGCGACGGCCTTTGCCGGAAGTTGCATGATCGCCAATTCGGTGGGACGGTGGCGTGAGGGGTCGCTTCGCGACGGTTATTGATTGTTGGTTTTTGGCAAGAATGGGCTACGAACCCGCCGACGACGGGACTCTTTGTCCGAGCTTCATATGAAACTCCGCTCCCTCCGAGCGATTCCGCGATAGCATGGGAGCATGGCGAAGTTCTTTTCAATGATCCTCCTCGCCGCGTTCATGCTCCTCGGATGCGCTGCCGAAGAAGATGCATCGCAAAACGAAGGGGCTGCGACGACCGGGGTAACCACGGAAGAAGCCACCGCCGAACCCGTCGAGGAAACCATCGAAACCCCGCCGGAGCCGACCGAAGAAACCACCGAAGCCTCCTCCGGAAACCCGGAGTTCGACGCGATGCGCGACGGCGGCTTCGTCGTATTCGTTCGGCACCCGGAGACGGATGCATCCCCGATGTCGGCGGACGCGGACGGCCACCTCGAAAACCTCTCGGATTGCTCCCTCCAAAGAAATTTGACGGACGCGGGAAGGGAGGACGCGAGAAGCCTCGGGGAGGACATCGAGCGTTTGGATGTCCCCGTCGGCGAGGTTCTCGCCAGCCCGTATTGCCGGACGAGCGAGACGGCGGAACTCGCATTCGGCGATGTCGAGGAAGCCCCGGAGCTCGCGACGCCGAGATACCTCCCGCCGGACGACCCCGAGGCGGATGCGAGGATCGAATATCTCCGAAATATCTTCTCCACGCCGCCCGCCGAGGGAACGAACACGTTCGTGATGAGCCACGAACTCAATCTCCGGCTCGTGAGCGGAGCGTCGGTGCCGGAGGGCGGAGCGGTCGTCTTCGAGCCTCGGGGCGGGGGCGGCTTCGAGGTCTTTGCGACATTGCCGCCGGAGTGGTGGGGGGAAGGGTCGTAGCCTCCGCACTTTCCCCGGAAAACCTTATAGACTGGCCGATGGTGCCGGACCACGAGGAGGAGGGCTTTCATGGAGGCGAACAACGATGTCAGGCTTTGCTCCGTCATATCGCGGGAGGCCGGCGACGACCCGATAGGCTCCGCCACCCCGTTCGAGCGGTGCCTCATGGTGGAGGTTCGGCCCCCATTCCAAAGGAACGCCCTCGACTCGCGCCGCTTCCCGGAGCGTCTCTCGGAGGTCGTGGACAAAGCGATGGACGGCGGCCTCATCCAAAAGTTCGGCGCGTTCATGCCCGACCGCGAATACTCCGAGAGGGGATACGCCCGCGTCCTCTTCTTCCGCCGCCCTGACGGCTCCGGGCCATTCGCCTCGTTCGAGAAGGATGACCTCCTCGTTCCCCCCGAAGATCTCGCCCCGGTCGTCGAGGCTCTTCTTTCGGGGCGGGGGTTTCCCGAGGAGTATCGGAGGGGTTCGGAGAACGTGCGCGATGTCTTCGTATGCACGCACAATAACCGCGATGTTTGCTGCGGGAAGTTCGGCGACCCGGTTTACAAGGAATTGCGGAAAACTTGCGCGGGCGATGGCCTCCGGGTGTGGCGGACGAGCCACATCGGCGGTCATCGCTTCGCCCCGACGCTCATGGATTTTCCGTCGGGGATGTGGTGGGGGCATCTCGAACGCGGGGAGGCCGCATCCCTCGTCTGGCGGGACGCGCCGTTTTCGGGATTCCGAAATAATTACCGGGGATGGTCGGGGTTCGGGAAGTTCGCGCAGATAGCCGAGCGCGAAATACTCGCCGAGGTCGGTTGGAAATGGACGGGCTTCCATAAGCGAGGCGAGCTTCTCTCCGTCAACGGGGACGATACCCTCGCCGAGGTTCGCATCGAGTACGAAGACCCGAAGACCGGGAACGGCGGCGCGTACCATGCCTCCATCGAGGCGTCCGGGTCGGTGATGACGCTCGGAAGCTCCGGCGACGACCCTCTCGAAGAGGTCATCCAATATCGTGTCGGGAGCCTCGAAAGAGTATAAAAGTACGGGCCGAAAGCGATGGGGATCGCCCGGCGATCCTCGACCCCCGGAATCGCGGACGTTAAATGCTACGCTTGTTTCCGGCAAGGATTCGATGTCGTATATGAGGGAGGTTGTCGGGTATGGTGAGGGAATCCATTTCCCCGAATGAACTCGAAGGGCGCGCGGCGGTCATAACGGGCGGGGCGAAGGGCATCGGCCTCGCGGCGGCGAAGCGGCTGGCGGGCCTCGGCATGAAAATATGCCTCGCGGACAACGACGGCGATGCTTTGGAGAAGGCGGGCGAAGAAGTTTCGCCGCTCGTATCCGGCGAGAATGGCCTTCGCCTGGAAACCGTGGATGTGTCGAAGTTCGAGGAGGTGGAGCGGCTCCGGGACGTTGCTTATGATGCTTTCGGGGAGGTCGCGCTCCTTATGAACAATGCGGGTGTCGGTGGGCCGCGCATGAAGCCGTGGGACGGCCCGGATGTGTGGAGCCGCATCCTCGACGTGAATTTCTGGGGGATCGCACACGGCGTTCAGGCTTTCACCGAGGCGATGCTCGCGCAAAATTCCCCTTCGGCCATCGTGAATGTCGGGTCGAAGGAGGGGATCACGACGCCTCCCGGCAACGTGGCGTACTCGGTCTCGAAGGCGGGGGTGAAGGTTCTCACCGAGCAACTCGCCTATGAGCTTCGCCAAATAGAAGGCTGCAAAATTAGCGCGCACCTCCTCGTCCCCGGATGGACGTTCACCTCGATAAACTCCTCCGCCCCGATCGAGGAGGCGAACAAGCCGGACGGGGCGTGGACGGCGGATCAAGTCGCCGGGTTCATGCTCGACGGCCTCGAAAGCGGGGATTTCTACATCATCTGCCAAGACAATAGCGTCAGCCGCGAAACAGACGAAAAGCGCATCGAATGGGCCGCCGGAGACCTCGTAGAGAACCGCCCCGCCCTCTCGCGCTGGCATCCCGAACACGAGGACTCCTTCGCTCGGTTCATGGAGGACTGAAAAGCCGGGAGTCGGGAGGCACTCGCTTCGCTCGTTTCGGGAGTCGGGAGTCGGGAAAGACACGGAGCGATGCCCCGCTGCGGCCATCGAACCCGGCGCATGGCGTCGCTTCCACGCGAAACCCCCTCGCGCCACGGCATCTGACGAAAGCACCGCCCCACGGAAGCCGTGCCGCCTCGGAAAGGGAGCCGGAGGCGAACCGCACTCCCGACTCCCGACTCCCGGTTTTTTGACCCGGATCACTGACCTCGATCACATCCAGCTCGAAGATTCTTCCCTTCCGAATTATTTTGCGTAAACTAGCTAATGAAAACCATTAGCAAATAAAGCAGGAGAGTCGGTGGCATCATCGAGAAGGAGGGTCTTCATGGAGAGAGCGGTGATCTTGGTTGGGACGGAGACGGGGACGGCGGAGGACATTGCCGACGAGTTGTCCGAGGCGTTTTCGGAGGCGGGGATCGAGGCCGAGATCCACGACATGGAGGATGTCGAAGTGGATGTCATCGACCCGTCGAAAGCTCTCATTATTTGCACGGCGACGCACGGTGACGGCGAATTGCCGGACAATTCCACGGAGTTTTATGAGGCGATCGAGGACGAGGGCTCGGATCTCAGCGGCGTATCGTTCGCGGTTCTCGTCCTCGGTGACAGCGCGTACGCGGATTTCTGCGAGGCGGGGAAGATATGGAGCGGCTTTTTAACCGGACTCGGGGCGACGGAGGTCGTCGGGCGGTATGAGATAGACGGGTATCCCGAGGACGACGATGTCGAGGGCGCGAGGGAATGGGCTACCGAGGCGGCGGACAAATTCGCCGAACTCGTCCGTGAGGGATAAGCGAGAGAACACGGGGAGTGTGCCGTCCACCGACGGGGATGGGGCGAGGGAGCTTCTTCGTGGCGCGTATGAGGCGGTGTATCGGTATCCGCCGGAGTTCGGGGGGTTTTCGGCGGGGGTTCATTACGCATGGGATCAGGAAAGCTGGGGAGGGGCGGTTCGGGTCGAGTCCCCTTCGAGCATCCGCTATGAAGGCGGCATAAGCGGCTGCGACGAGCATTTCCGGTGGGAGCTTGCCTCGATGGTCGGCCATCATTGGCACCTCCCATACGAAGAGGCCGAAGGCGGGATGCCGCTTTCTCTCGAACGGCGTGAGAACCCGCTCGGGCGGGTCGTGAATGTCGAGGACGGGCTTGATTCGAAGTACCGTATTCAAGGCGGGCAAGTTTGCCAGATCGAGCGCCGATTCAAGGATCTCCGCTTCTCCATAAACATCCAGCAAAGAGACTTCACCGAGGACGGAAGGACGCTCCCCATACATTTCTCCGTCGTTTATTGGAGCGTGG
>JACCWD010000061.1 GCA_013697825.1 Rubrobacter sp. | reverse complement strand
CCATTATCTTTGTTGCGGGCAGGCCGGGCCGCTCGGGTGGGAGGTTCCGGCGTGCATCGGGGTCAAGCTCGGGAGGCCGGGGAACCTCGTCGTCGGGGTCGTGGGGGATTATTCTTTCCAGTTTCTGATGGAGGAGATCGCGGTGGCGGTTCAGTACAAAATTCCGTATGTCCTCGTGATGCTCAACAACGCGTACATGGGCCTCATCCGCCAGGGCGAGCAGAATTACGACATGAACTACGCGGTGGACATCGCCTATGTGGGGCCGGACAGCGACTATGGCATAGACAACGTCGCCATCATGGAGGCTATGGGCGCGATGGGGAGGCGAGTCCACCGCCCCGAGGACATGAGGGACGCCTTCGAATGGGCGTCTCGGACGAGCGAGGAGAAGGGAGTCCCCGTCCTCGTGGAGGTCATGTGCGAGCGGGAGACGAATGCGGCGATGGGTCTCTCCATAGACAAGATCAACGAATACGAACCGATCCTCGACGGCGCGAGGGAGACCGTCGGACAGGTGGTCGGAGGCGTCCCGGAGCGGGATTGACGATGGTTTCGGGGAGAACTCGAAACCGCGCATGCGCTTCGCTTCGCTGCGTTCAGCCGTCAGCAAAAACGAAAAACCGGCGGCTGACGGCGCGGGTTGCGGCAAAGCCGCGACCCGCTTCTCCTGATCTTCAGCCATGAGATCGGACACCACCGGGCAAGGGCGGGAACAATCCCCGTCTCCATGACGCCAATACTCGCCCCAAAATGCCGCGCCATCTCCGCCTCGTGAAGGGGAGCCGCTTTTTGAGCAAGACGAACAACCCCGAATACAGCCCCCTTTTCGCCCTTTCGGGCGGTACGCCTCGTCCCTCGCCTCCTCGCCCACCATCAATCCCAGACAATCCCAGAGCGTAGGCCATGAGCGCCAGCGCGAGCGTCGCCTCCAACTGGGAGAGCTTTTTGTTCACCGCCTTGTCGATGTCCAAAAGACTCTTTGCGTCCTTGAAGCTCTGCTCGATCTTCATTCTTTCGGAATAGACCTCCACGAGCCGCTCGGGGGGGAGGTCGCCCATCACCCACAAAGGCTCCTTGAACCCCTCGCGCCACACCCCCGCCACGTTCACTTTCGTCCGCCCGCGGTAGTACACGCCTTCGACCTCCCGCTTTTCGCCCTTCTCGACGAACAGCGGAACCTCCTCACCCTCCTCCTCGGTGGACTTCGCCCCGCCGCCCTTGTTGAGCCCCGCCACCCACGAGCATCCCGACTGTGAGAGCGCGTCGAGCCACCGCTGCGGAGAGAACCCCCGGTCGAAGGGAAGCGGCGTCTCTCCCACCAGCTCCCTGATCTCCAAAAGCATCTTGCGCCACTCGATGTTGCGGCTCGTGGCCTCCTCGTTCAGGGTCTTCTCCGAACACAGCCCGAAGTGGAAGGGAGCCGCCCTCCCCCGAAAGGGCTGGGCGAAGACGACCATTCCAATACCCGAGAGTCTCGCCGTCCGAGAGGCGGCCCGCGTACCCGGTGCTTTTCGCCTGGCCCCTCTCCATCTCGGTGGGGTCCACAAGGACGAAAGGACTCTCGGGGTCGTAGAGTCTCATCAGCGCCCGCTTGGCGTCCAGCTTGGGCAAAACACGGTCTATGGTGCGATGGTTGGCGCCCTCCGAACTCTCGGAGAACACTTGCGCCCAGTCGCTTTTCCTGGGGGAGCGGCTCTCAAGGATCGACCAAAGGATGCGGGCGGCCTTCTCCTCCTCGCGGTCGAAAAGCTCCTCGGTGAAGGGTCGAAGTTCCTCGGGGCCGAACGGCGATTGTCTCTGTGTGGCAACCATGCTCTGAATTTACCCGCCATCCGTCTGTCTGAACTTACTGCCGAAGGTCAGCTTCTCGCCTCGACGTTCGGGAGGATAAGCGTTACAATACTCCACCGAACGATTGCCGGATGGTGTAACGGCAGCACGAGTGACTCTGAATCACTTAGTCCAGGTTCGAATCCTGGTCCGGCAGCAGCCTTTTGGATTCTTCGGTCATTCTTCCCGAGTCTTCTTGCTCACGACCCCTTCGAGCATGATGCGGTTTGGGATGTAGTGCAGGAAGCCGTCGTCGGATCTCAAGATGATCGAGGCGTATCCGAGCTCTTCGACGATGCCCTCTATGCCGTTCACGGAGATCTCATCCCCCTGCCGCACGTTCTCTTTCACGTAGCGTCCGGCGGTTACGTTCCCCGAGAGGGGAACCAGCCCGAGTCCCAGGGCGAGCGTGGTGACGAGCCCCACCGTCCCGAGGAGCATCACGGCGAGGACGATGAGCAGCGAGACCTCGACGCCGAGCTGGGCGGCGGCGAGCAGCGCGGCCACCGCCAGCACGCCCGCGAAGGTGGCCCGTCCGAAGAGGACGCCGCCTGAAATGCCGGCGCGCTCGGCTTCTTGGGAGGCGAGGTTCGAGAGCCATCCGGCGGTCGCTAGTCCGGCGGCGAGGATGAGGATGGCGATCAAGGCCCGCCCCGCGAGCGCGACGAGGAGGTCCATGTTCCGTTGCAGGGAGGGCAGGCCCAGAATGCTCAGGGACGATGCGATGCCCGCGAGGACGACGCCCCAGAAGACCACGTGCCCGAGCACCGCCGAAGGCGCCATGCTCAAGCCTATGCGCTCCATTGACGAGCTCGAGCCCGTCCTCTCGAAAAGGTCGTCGAAGCCGGCGCGTTCGAGGAACCGTTGCACGAGCCTCCGCAAGAGCCGGGCGATGAAGAACGCCACCAGCAGCACGAGTCCGGCGCCGAGCAGCCTGGGCGCGAAATCGGTGAAAGCGACCCCCAGTGCGTCTACCGTTTCCTGCATCAAAGCCTCCCGTGTTTTATCGCCGCTCCGACGGGCGGAGGCCCAGATAATGGACCAACGCACCGAGGTAGTCTATCGCCAGACCACGCATTATGCTGTCGGCCCGCCGAAGCGTCGCGGAGACGTAGGCCCGCCGGATGGCGTAATTCACCATCGCGTCCGGCGCTTCGGGGGTCTCCTGCCCGAGGGCGGAGAGCAAGGCGAGCATCTGCGCGTATGACTCGGCGAGGCGCCGGTTGTCCTCGGTCTCGAGCATGAGCCGCTCGACCTCGCGGGCCTCCGCTCCTTCCAACTCGCCGGCGGCGTAGGCTCCGACCCTCTCCAGGAACTCCCACCGCTCGCTCTCGACCGAAGGCATCACGGGCGGCCTCCAGCCTCTGCGTCGCCGCCGGGTGTTCCCTTCCCCTTTTTCCCCTTTTCGAAGAGCGCGACTAGCATGGAGGCCCGGCCCCGGCTGACCCAGCCCTTCGCGGTGCCTGTGGGAACGTCCATGACCTCGGCTATCTCCTCATAGCTGAGACCTTCCATGTGCCTGAGAACCAGGGCCGCACGGTGATCCTCCCGGACGTATTCGAGGGACTCGAAGATCTCCTCCCGCCGTTCCCGGTTGAGGGCCGAGGATTCGGGGTCGTTGTCGCTGGTCGGCGCCTCCGGTAGATAAGGCGGCTCCTCCGGCAGTTCGCGCGCTTCCCGGCGCTGGTCCTTCCTTCGGGCGTCCAGGCAAGCGTTCACCGTTATCTTGTATAGCCACGTGCTGAAGGCGCTTTCTCCTCTGAAATCTTGTATACGCTGCCAGACGCGCACCCACACTTCCTGGCTCGCGTCCTGTGCTTTGTCCGGACCCACTATCCGCTGCGCCACCCGATACACGAATCCGGAGCGATCCCGGACTACTCGGGAGAAAGCCTCCACATCGCCCCGAGAGGCCCGGACTATGAGGTTCCTGTCTTCGGCGCTTCCGCCTGGGATGCTCACCGAATCATGTCCTTTGAACAGGCGAGGCATGGCCCAAACGTCTGCCGGGGGGCTTTCTTCATTCCCGTAAGATAGCAGACCTGCGTTTTGCAATGTCATTGCGGAAACCTTGTGGAGAGCCGGAAGAGATCTACGCCAGGCTCGATCTCGGCCGGGCCGGAGCAAGCCCGGCGAACCGGTTCCCGCTCGGATGCATCGTTCAGAGCGGGAACCGCGTCGGGAGGGGACGGAGGCTCAGATGAATTGGAGTATGATTACGACCAGCAAGATTATGACCAAAACGGTGATCACCAGACTTCATGTTCCGCCACGCATTTTCTCTACCTCCTCTCGTGTTGTACGCTTTCAACAGGTATGACGAAGCGAGCCACCGAAAACGTTACACTTCGGGGCTGCCGGAGCCGCTCGAAAAACCGCGCACGCGCTTCGCTTTGCTTCGCGCTTGCCAGCCAGTCGGCAATTCAGCTTTCCGCCTCCGTTCGGGCGTATGCCATTCGAGGCGAAGGCCGGCCCGCTCATTCAGAGAATCGCTGTACGGTACGGAGTACGACTGCCGGAGGGGGGGTTAGGCTTGCCCTCCGGCGGCTTCTTCGATGTCCTTGACGATTATGCGTCCGCCGGAGCCGGTGCCGTCCACCACGGAAAGATCCACGCCGAGTTCCCGGGCTTTCCTCTCGGCGGCCGCGGTGGCTTCTATGTCGTCCGCGGCGCCGTCCCCGGAGTCCGGCCCGTCCTGTCGCTCGTCGTTTTCCGGCATATTCGCGCCGACGGCGTTGCCTTGCTCGTCGAGGGTTCTCTCCACGAGGCTGCCATGATCGTCCCTCGCCTGGGTCGTGATCCGCCCCTCGTCGTCTATGTATTCCTGCTCGACGGGGAGATCCTCGACGTTGCCCGTTACTTTCTCATCCGTCACCGCGCCCGAGCCGTCCAGAGTGGTCTCCATGAGGTTCCCGGCCTCGTCCACGGAACGCTGGATAGTCTGCCCCGCTTCGTCGGCCGCCTCGCCGAGCGAGGTGGCGTCCGGCGCGAGGTTTCCGGTTTCATCGTCGGCGCGGGTTGCTTCTTCTTCGGAGCCTTCCGCGCTTCGCGGCTTGCCGCCGAGGATCCCGGGGTTCCGGTCAATGGTGTCGAGGGCGCGGTTGAAGGTGTCGAGGACGCGATCCAGCCTCACCTTGAGGAGAGCCTGCGCCTCGACGCCTTTTATCTCCAGCTTGGCTTCGTCGAGGTACGCGTCCACCCCGACGTCCACGCTCACGAGGTCCGCGAGGTTCGCCCGGAGCGAGACATGCACTCGCAAATCCTTCAGTTCCAGGCTGATCTCCTCGACCTTGAGCACCGGAACGTCGAGCAACACATCGGGGTCCTCACCGCTCTTCACCTGGTCTTCGTATTCCTGCTCCGGGACGGTCCGCTCCGAGGCAGACTCGTTCGAGGGACTTTCGTTTTGGCTCTGTGGATTCGATTCTCCGGCTGACAAAGGGTGGTTCCCTCCTTCGATGGTTCGATCGGTCGTTCGATGGGTTCCGGCTTCGGTGGGCGAGGTTGAAATCCGGATCCCGCCACGCCACCGTGAAGGTCCATCTCTTTCTGGCCTTGCCGCTGAAACTTCCCTGATTGTCCCCGGACTCGGACTCTATCTCCACCCGGTGGGCGCCGGAAGGGAGCGCGCGACCGAACCGGATCCCCTCCTCCAATGCCCGTTACTTTGCGACGAAGCTTGCTCCCTTCGGCGGCGCCGGCATCTATTTCGACCGCGTGGGTACCCGAGGAGAGTCTGCGGTTGGAGCATCTCGGGCTGCCGGTAGACTGGCGGTAGTTGAACCTCGCCATCTCCTCCCCGTCGAGGTACACGTTTGTGTCGGATTTGGACAAGCTGGTTTCGCTGTCCT
>JACCWD010000039.1 GCA_013697825.1 Rubrobacter sp. | reverse complement strand
ATGCGGTCGAGGCTTCTCCGGCTCCGGATCGCCATCTCCGCCCCGAGTATGGAGATGGGCAGCCAAACCATGACGCTCGAAAACGCGAAGCAACAAGTATTCCGCACGTAAAAATAGCTTCCGAATTCATAAGCGACCGCCGCCACGAGAGTGCCGGAAGTCCCCATTTTTAGTGTCCGCGCCAGAGCGAAGACTGCGAGTCCGGCCATGAGGAGATGGAGGAATACATAGCTTTTCGCGGCGGAAACAGTGGGAAGGAGGGTGAATAAAACCATCGCGGGCAGATACGTCCACCCGGAGAGCGGGTCGGCGGCGAAGGGGGCGCCGGAGAACTGGCGCGGGTTCCAGCCCGGAAGCTCCCCGGATCGGAGCGTCTCGCCGAGAAACGAGTACCACGGATAAAACTGGCTCGCCGAGTCGAGGCCGACGGTCATTCCGCCGAGAAGGACATTCCGCGCCGAGAAGACGGTGAGGACGAGGATGAGCCCGACCGCCCCGGCGTCGGCGAGGAGGCTTTCCCGGCCCCGAGCCGCCTTCCGCAGCCGGGAGGCGGTGTGTGATCTCCAAAACGAAGACATGACGTTATTCTATGAGAAGCTGTCGGCGTCGGAAGTCATACGGAATCGAATCGCACTCGCCGACGCTCGCCGGGAGCCGCTCGCTTCGCTCGTAGGAAGTCGGGGTATTCTCGACTTTCTCGTCCCGTGGTCTTCGCTTCTCCGCCCGACGGACCCCCGCCGGACTCGACCGGATGCGTCCGAGCCGCGGGCTTTCACCCTCGTGCCTTTCCCGGTTCCCCGCCCGACGGACTCTCCCCGGGTTCGGCCATGTTTCGATGTCGCGGGCTTCGATCCCTCGACTTTCCCGACCCCCGAAACGAGCGGAACCGAAGGCGGCGAATCCGGATATGGAGCGAGTTCCTCCCGACTCCTCGGAACGACCGAAGGGAGCGGCTCGGAGACAGCTCCCGGCTCGGGGACGGCTCGCCCGGTCGTCTCTCGGACGTGCGTGAGCCGGAAGGGACTGGCGACTCCCGGCATGAAACGCGGCAGCGAGTGGACGGCCTCGGCATCATGCGCTTTCGAGCGAACCATCTTTGTTTGTCGAAGCCTCGACAGCGCGTTCGACGCGGTTCCTCGCGGACACCGCTTCACTTCACCTCGTGGACGATGCGCTTCTCGCGGAGCGCCTCCTCGGCTTCGGCGAAATAGTCGCGGATGCTTCCTTGCTTTTTTATCCACTCGATGTACCGTTCGATGCCGTCCGAAAGCTCCACTTCGGGGGCGTATCCGGCGGCGGAGGCGCGCGAGATGTCCGGCGTGAGGTGGCGCATCTCGCCGGGACGGAACTCGCCCCTCGCCAATGGCTCGATGTCTATGCCGAGGGCGGAGGAGACCATCTCGGCGACACCGCGGATCGTCGTCGGTCGACCGGTGCCGATGTTCACCGGGAGGCCGTCGAGCTTATCTGTCGTAGCGGCGAGGAGGTTGGCGCGGGCGATGTCCCCGACGAAGCAAAGGTCGCGGGTTTGCCCCCCGTCCTCGTAGAGGATGGGAGGATTGCCGCTGAGGAGGCGTGTGCAAAAAATCGCGATGACCCCGGTATACGGATTGAAGACGGACTGGCGGGGGCCGTATGTGCATGAGTACCGGAGCGCGACGGTCGGCGTTCCGGTTTGCCGCCCCCACGTGAGGACGAGGCGTTCTTGATCCATCTTCGTGATCGCATACACCATCTCCCCCCCGACCGGAGCATCCTCCGGCGTGGCAGTCGGCTCCGAAGGCTCGCCGCACACCGGACACCGCACCGAAAAATCCCCGGCGGCGAGTTGTTCGGTCGGGCGCGTCTCGGGGAAGACGAGGCCATGCTCGGGGCAAAGCGCGGCCCCCTCGCGGTACACGGCTTGCGAGGAGGCGACGACGACTTTCTCGACGGGCAAATTCTCGTCCCGGATCGTTTCGAGCATTTGGGCGGTTCCGAGGCTGTTCACATGGACGTACTTCGCCATCTCGGGCATGTATCCGCCGTACGCGGCTTGATGGAAGACGACGTTCACGCCTTCGAGCGCGGCTCGCACGGCGTCGCGGTCACGCATGTCGGCATGGTCGAACTCGGCCTCGGAAGGGAGCCACGACGGTTCGCCGTTCCGGTGGGTTTGCGGTTCGAGGTTGTCGAGGATGCGAACCGAATATTTCTCGGAGATGAGGAGGTCGGAGAGGTGCGAGCCGATGAGGCCCGCCCCTCCTTGTATATTGATTTCGGTCGTTCACAATGCGGCCACAATGGGCGCGACAGACCGATTCCTCCTCGGCCCATGCCTTCCGCTAAGACCGCGAGACAGCACCCGTCGTCGCGCCCCTGGTTTCGGAGGAGCCCGAACGGTTGCCTGAGCCTCTGCCACAGCTACGCTGGGCAAGCCCGTATCCGCAAGGCCGGGCCTACACGAAGATGAAGGGGAAAACGAACGACGAGTTCCGCGCAAGAAATCCATGTCGGCATCGACGTCTCCAAGGGGACCCTCGACGTGTGCGTCCTTCCCGGCGCAAGCGCCTTTGGCGAAGCCGGCACCCCCCATGGGGGGTCCTTCGTGGTGGCGAACGACCAGGAGGGCGTCGACGGGATCCTCTCCCGGCTGGCGAAGCCGGGGGGAAGCCCGAAACTCGTCGTCATGGAGGCCACCGGACGATACGAGCGCCTCGCCGCCACCTCCATCGCCGCCGCCGGAATATCCGTGGCGGTCATAAACCCCCGGCAGGCGAGGGACTTCGCCAAAGCCATGGGAAGGCTCGCGAAAACCGACAAGATAGACGCCTTCGTCCTCGCCCGCTTCGCCGAGGCCATCGAGCCGGAGGCCAGCGTGATCCCCGACGAGGATGCCGCCGCTTTGCAGGGGATTCTCGCCAGGAGGCGACAGCTCATCGAAATGCTCGTCTCCGAGGGCAACCGCCTCCAGATGGCTCCGAAGGCGCTCGCCAAACGCATCCGGGCGCACGTCGGGTGGCTCGAGAAGGAGATCGGGCGCACCGACTCCGACCTCGACGACGCCATCGAGAACAACGCCGCCTTCAAGGCCAGCGGGAGTCTCCTCAGAAGCGTCCCCGGAGTCGGGCGAGCCCTCTCCCGCACGCTGCTTGACGAGCTGCCCGAACTGGGGGGGATTACCCACAGGCGCCTGTGCGCCCTGGTGGGCGTAGCCCCTTTCAACCGCGACTCCGGCCAGAGAAGCGGCAAGCGGGAGGCGTGGGGCGGGAGGGCGCCGGTGAGGGCCACGCTCTACATGGGCGCGCTCGCTGCCACCCGACACAACCCCGCCATCAAGGAGTTCTGCCAGCGACTCCTCGACGCCGGCAAGCCCAGGAAGGTGGCTCTGGTGGCGTGCATGAGGAAGCTGCTGTCGATCCTCAACGCCCTGATGCGCGATCGCTCTATTTGGAGGTGTCCTCATGCCCTGACTCCTTGACATTCAACACGGTTGCTGTTTCCTTCGTTTTTTACGAGGCCAAACCAATACTACATAACGTGTAGGTTCGACGATACCTTCCTTCCCGAAATGGCGGGAAGATAATCTTGCGCTGGTTTTTGATTGATAGGGGAAGGCGGCCACCGACCATCATTTCCTAAGCGCAACGGCAACGATGCCCCACCGACTATCCCTCTTTCGCGGCCTCCTCTATTTTGCTCCGGTATCCGGGTGCTTCGGCCTTTATTGCGCCGCTCGTCGTGATACGGCCCGAAAAAAGGAACGATGTCTGCCGGAGCGAGGCTTCGAGGTCGAAAGGGTCGAGCGCGGAGGTCGCGTCCTTCGGGACGACGACATCGTACCAGCGGAGCGCGGCGCTCGCGGCTGTATAGTGGACGCAAATATTGGCGACCGTCCCGCAAATCACGAGCGTGTCCACTTTCCATAGCCGAAGGAAATGGTCGAGGTGCGTCCCATAGAAAGCGTCGTAGCGGACTTTCCGGATGACGGTCTCGCTTTCGCGGGGCGCGAGTTCGCCTATTATCTCCCATCCCCATGTCCCTTCCCGCGCATGCTCGGGCCATATGTCCCATTCGGGGTCTCCGTCGGAGTGCGTGTCCTGTGTGAAGACGACCTTCATATGGTTCTCGCGGGCGAGGGCGAGGAGGTTCTTTATGTTCGGGACGGTCGCTTCCGCGTCCGGGACGAGGAGGGAGCCGCCTTCCTTCACGAAGTCGTTTTGCATATCCACGACTATGAGGGCGGTTTTCGAGGGGTCGAGGCGCGTTTCCTCGTGGATCTCGTATTCGGGGACTTCGAGTGTGTGGGGCATGTGGGACCCTTTCCGTGTATCTCCGTTGCCACGGGCCTCAGTTTACCGCCTCGTGAATTTATGTAGAATTGCGCCATGCCAGACGACGAGAAAGCCGGATCCGGGCGGTTCTGGGAGGATTTCCCGGCTCGCGAGGAGGCTCGCGACAAGCTGGATCGTTACTTGGATATCCCTTTGGCTCTCGCTTCGGTCGTGGTGGTTTTGCTCGTGGTCATCCAACTGACCGGCGAGGTGGGCCGGGAGTGGGAAGGCAGGATCGAGGTTTTGAGCTGGGTGGTGTGGGGGCTTTTCTTCATGGAGTTCGCCGCCAAGTTCGCGCTCGCGCCCGTGAAGCGCCGCTATTTGCGGAAGAACTGGCTCGACGTGCTGATCCTGCTCCTCCCGTTCCTCCGCCTCCTTCGGGCACTCCGCATCCTGCGGGCGACGCGGGGGCTTCCGCTCTTCCGGCTCCTCGTCTTCGGGGGGCGCGGCTCAAGCTCGACCCTCGCGCTCCTCAAACGACGGCGGCTGGGACAACTCGCCATCATCTCCGCGATGGTCGTCCTCGTCGGAGCCGCGGTCGCCTTCCTCCTCGAAGAAGGGGCTACGGGAGGCAACATCGAGAATTTCGGCGACGCGCTTTGGTGGTCGGCGGCGCTCATCACGACGGTCTCGAGCGAACTCTACCCGGTGACCGTCGGCGGGCGCGTCCTCGCCTTCCTGATGATGATCTACGCCATCGGGGTCTTCTCGTACTTCATCGCCTCCATCGCCTCCGTCCTCGTGGACCTCGACGCCCGGCAACCCGCGCCGGAAAAAGAAGACGAGGAAAACGTCGAGCTTAGCGAACGCGAACTCGCCGCCCTTCGCTCCATACTCAAGAAAGCGGAGAGATAAAGCCGACCGCCTCCGGGCATCCAGGTGCGCTCGTGTATACTCTCATCTTGTTGCAAGCGTGTAGCAAACGAACTTGAAACGACGCTCCGGCGGGAAGGCTTTACTTGGATCTTTTACACAGCGCGGTTGACTGGGTTATTTCGTGGGCGGACTCGCCGTACGCGCTCCTCGCCCTCTTCGTCCTCACGTTCTGGGAGTCGAGCTTCTTCCCCATCCCCACCGACCCGCTCCTCATCGCGATGGCTGTCGGAAACCCGGCGAACGCGCTCCTCTTCGCCACGATTTGCACCGTCGCCTCGGTCTCGGGCGCGGCCCTCGGGTACGGCATCGGCAAGTGGGGCGGGCGTCCGCTCGTCGAGCGGTTCTTCAGCCAGAAAAAGATCCTCACCGCCGAGAACCTTTACCAGAAATACGACGTATGGGCCGTCGGGGCCGCCGCGCTCACCCCGATCCCATACAAAGTCTTCACGATCACCGCCGGGGTGGCGCACCTCAATTTCTGGCGCTTCATGCTCGTCTCCGTCGTCGCCCGCGGAGGGCGCTTCTTCGCGCTCGCCGGAGCCATATACATCTTCGGCCCCGCGATCCAAACCGCCATAGACGAATACTTCGAGCTTTTGACCATCGGCTTCCTCGTCCTCCTCGTCGTCGGATTCATCTCCGTGAAGTTCATCGGCGATTATCTGGCGAAGAAGGAGAAAGAGCGTGAGGTTGTGAAATAGCGGGGTCGCTGTGCGACCCTCAACCCTTCGCCCGGCCCCCGAGATATAAATCCGCGACCTTCGGGTCGTTGAGAAGCTCCTCGCCGGGGCCGGTGAAACGGTTTTGGCCCATCTCGAGAACGTATCCCCGGTCGCTCATGGCGAGGGCGCGCTTCGCGTTTTGCTCGACCATGAGGATGGCGACGCCTTTGGAATTTATGAGCTGTATGCGGTCGAAGATCACATCCACGTTCGCGGGCGATAGCCCCGCCGAAGGCTCGTCGAGGAGGAGGAGTGACGGCTGGAGCATGAGCGCGCGGGCGAGCGCGACGAGCTGCCTTTGCCCGCCGGACATCGTCCCGGCCCGCTGGCTCCGGCGCTCGGCGAGGATGGGGAACCACTCGAAGAGTTCTTCATAACGTTCTTGAATGACCTTCGGGCGGAGGTACGCGCCCATCTCCAGATTCTCCTCGACGGTGAGGGTCGGGAAGACGTTCTCGGTCTGCGGGACGTATCCGATGCCCGCCTCGACGAGTCGATGCGTCGGGAAGCGGGTAACTTCGTTCTCCTCGAAATAAATCGTGCCTCCCCGAACCGGGACGAGGCCGAAGAGGCTTTTTATGAGGGTGGACTTCCCGGCCCCGTTCGGGCCGATGACGCTGACGAGCTCCCCCGCGGCGACCTCCACGTCGCAGCCGCGCACGATGTCCACCTCGGGGACATACCCCGACAAAAGATCCCGCGCTTCGAGGAGGAGGGTTCCCGCCTCTTTCGGCTCTTCCGCTTCGCGAGCCTCGTTCGGGCCGTTCGCCTCAGCCACGGGCATCCTCCTCGAAGACCTCGTCGAGGGCTTCGTCCACGGCGCCGCCCCCTGTTCCGAGGTATGCGTCTATGACTTCCTGATTTTGGCGGACTTCGTCGGCGGAGCCTTGCGTTATGACCTTGCCGTTCGCCATCACGATGACGTGCTCGGAGACGCGCATCACAACGTCCATGTCATGCTCGACGAGGACGAAGGTCATGCCGCGATCCCTCAGTTCGCCGACGTGTTCGAGGAGGCGGGCGCCGAGGGTCGGGTTAATGCCCGCCATCGGCTCGTCGAGGAGGATCATCTTCGGCTCCATCATGAGCGCGCGGGCGAGCTCGAGGAGCTTCCGCTGCCCACCGGACAACGTCGCCGCATAGTCGTCTTTTTTGTCGATCAAATTAAAAAGCTCGAGGAGTTCGATCGCCTTCCGGTGGTTCTCCTTTTCCTGCCTGTTTATCATCCACGGGACGACCCACGCGGCGAAGACCTTCTCGCCCGCCTGTCCGGGGGCGGCGACCATCATGTTCTCGAGGACGGACATCCGACCGAGCGACTTCGTGAGTTGGAAGGTTCGCACGAGGCCGCGCTTCGCTATCGAGTGCGGGCGGCGGCCCATGATCGAGCCTCCATCGAAGGAGATGGCCCCGCCGTCGGCTTTATAGAAGCCGGTGACGACGTTGAAAAGGCTCGTCTTCCCGGCTCCGTTCGGGCCGATGAGGGCGGTTATCTTCCCCGGTTCGACCTCGAGCGTCGCGCCGTCCACGGCTTTGAGGCCGCCGAAGCTGAGTTGCAAATCGTCCACTTTCAGGATCGCGTCACTTATCGAGAACCATCTCCTCCCGGCTGCCGAGTATTCCCTGCGGCCGCACTATGATTATGAGCATGATGAGCGCGCCGACCCCGATCTGGCGCAGATAAGCCGCCTCCGCCCCCGTTACGATGCTGTCGGGGATGAAGAGCGTCCCATTGAAGATAGACCAGAAAATGATCGAGCCGATAATCGGCCCGAGGTGCGTCCCCATCCCGCCGAGCATCATGATCGTCCACGCCTGGAAAGTTATGAGCGGGAGATACGCAACCGGAGACAAGCTCCCGATGTCCATCGCGAAGAGAACCCCGGCGAGGCCCGCGATCGCCGCGCCGATGGCGAACGACTGGATTTTGTACGACGTAACGTTCTTCCCGAGCGCGCGCATCGCGTCCTCGTCCTCGCGGATGCCTTTGAGAACCCGCCCCCACGGGCTTCGGAGGAGGAGGAAAAGAAGGAGGCCGACGACGATGACGGCGGCCCACACGATCACGAGAAGATACATTTGCGGGTCGAGGAAGCCGAGTCCGAGGTCTTCGCGGAGGAAGAAGAACTCGTTTGAATATCCCCGGATGCCGCGGGGGCCGCGGGTGAGTTCGGTGACGCCGGGGCCACTTTGGATGACGAGGCGGAAGATCTCGCCGATGGTTATCGTAACGATCGCGAGATAGTCCGTCCGGAGGCGTATGGCCGGAAGCGCGACGACTATGCCGAAGATGGTCGCGGCGAGCATCGCGGCTATGAAGCTTATGAGGAGTCCGAACTCGAACGTGACGATCATGATCGCCATCGTGTACGAGCCGATGGCGAAGAACGCGACATGCCCGAAGTTGAGAAGCCCGGTGTATCCGCGGTGGAGGTTGAGTCCCTGCGCCAAAAGGGCGAAGATGCCCGCCGTTATAAGGACGGTCTGGAAGTACGCGATCATATGGCCTTCCTTCTGCCGAAGATTCCCTGCGGACGCACGAGAAGCACGAGAATGAGGACGAGGAACGCGACCGCCGTTTTGAGGTCGGCCGGAAGCCCGATGATCGAATGCGTCGCCATCTCCTGCGCTACGCCGATGATGAGGCTCCCGATCATCGCCCCGTACGCCGAGCCGATCCCGCCGAGTATCACCCCCGCGAAGATGAGGAGGAGGAGGAACCACCCCATGTTCGGGAAGAGCCGTCCTTGCAAACCGAGGAGGACGCCGCCATAAGCCGTCAACGCCCCGGCGATGACCCACGTGTAAAGGATGACCCGGCTCACGTTTATGCCGCTCGCCTCGGCGAGATCCTTGTTGTCCGAAAGGGCTCGCATCGCGGTTCCGATGCGGGTTTTCTGGAGCATGAGTCCGGTTCCGATGAGGGCGATCGCGCTTCCGACGACGATGATTATGTCTTGCGGGGTGAGGGCGAAGAGGCCGAAGTCTATGCGTTCGGAGACGGGGCCGAAACGCTGAACCCTCGCGCCGAAGATCCAGAAAATGACGTGGCGCAAAACGAGCGCGAGTCCGATGGAGATGATGAGGAGGTTCACGTTCGAGGTTCCTCGGTCGCGCATCGGCTTCCAGAGAACCTTTTCGAGGCCGCCCATCGCAAGCGCGCCCGCGGCTATGGCCGGGACGGCGGCCACGTAAAGCGGGAGTCCGAGGCCAACGAAGACGAGGGCGGTGAAGGCTCCGAGCGTCAAAAAGTCTCCGTGGGCGACGTTTATGAGGCCGAGCACGCCGAAGACGAGGGAGAGGCCGACGGCGGCGACGGCGATCACCGACCCGATGACTATCCCATTCGCCAGCAACTGAAATGCTTCCTGCAAACTTCCTTCTTTCCACCCGGCATGCACGATGAATTGACGTGCATTCTCTATGTATGGTCATCCCGTGTCAACACGCCTCGGGTTCACCGTGGGTTGCCGGAGAAATCCATACTCTGTAACATGGGCTTTAGTACGTTTATGGTTCATGGGGTTTTGTCTCCGGACGCGCATCTCGTCGCCGGGGCATCTACATTTGGAAGGAGGCGCATGCCTTTAAGGAGTAATGGGAAGTTCGGCAAGCTACCGCTCATCGGACTGGTGGCCGCGTCGCTCGCGCTCGGCGCGTGTGGAGGCGGCGGTGGCGGAGAGGGCGGCGGCGGGAACGGCGGCGAAGAGGGCGATGGCATGGAGATGACCCTCGGAACGCTCTTGCCGCTCACGGGCGACCTCGCGGCGGTCGGGCCTTCGATGCAAAACGGGGCGACGCTCGCCGTGGACCAGATAAACGAGTGCGGCGCGCTCACGATAAACCAGGTGGATGAAGACGAGGCGGGCGACCCGAACGTGACGGCGCAGGCCGCCGACAAGCTCATAAACACCGACAACGCCTCGGCGATCATCGGCGCGGCGGCGAGCGCGGCCTCGTTCGCGGTCATAGACCCGGCGGCCCAAAACAGCGTCGTCCAGATTTCCCCGTCGTCCACATCGCCGGACTTCACGGACTATGAGGACAACGGATACTTCTTCCGCACGGTTCCGTCGGACAACTTCCAGGCGGTCGCTCTCTCGGACATCGCGCAGGAAGAGGGATACGAGACGGTCAACGTCATCGCGCTCAACGACGACTACGGGCAGGGAATCGCCGAGACCTTCGAGGGCGTCTTCGAGGGCGAGGTCGGCGCGAACGTCGCGTACAACCCGCAAGGGACGAACTTCAACTCCGAGGCCGGACAGGTCGCGGAGGGAGATCCCGACGCCATCCTCTTCGTCGGCTTCCCGGAGACGGGGACGAGCATCATGCAGGCGTTCGCCGAGCAGGGGACTTTGGGTGAGATCCCGATCCTCATCACCGACGGCCTCGCCACCGAGGAGTTCCCCCCGCTCCTCGCCGACGCGGGCATTGACGCCGAGGACGTGCGCGGCACGAGGCCGTTCTCCGAGGGCGCCGGGACGGACTTCTACACGAACGCCTATGGCGAGCAGTTCGACGACGAGGAGCCGGGCATCTTCTCGGCGAACACGTACGATGCGGTGATGCTCGCCGCGCTCGCCGCCTCCGCCGCCGGGGACACGAGCGGCCAGGCAATCCAGGAAAACCTCACCGACGTCTCCGAAGGCGGAGCCGAGATCACAGGCGAGACGATCTGCGACGGCCTCGAGCAAGCCTCCGCCGGAGAAGACGTGAACTACGAAGGAGCGGCCGGCTCCCAAAACTTCGACGAAAACGGCGACGTCACCTCCGACTACGAGCTCCTCGCCGTCGAAGGCGAAGAACTCAACCAAGTCGAAGTCATCCCCGCCCCCGAACCCGCCACTAACTAAACCCGACCGATTGCGGTCGAACCATGCGGCTCCCACTTTCGGGGGCCGCTTTTTCATGCCCTTCTGGCCGCGAAGCGCGGATCGAAGAACACAACTTGCGATTCGCGCCTTTTCTCGATGGCACAATGCCGACACCACTTTGCCGAAGACGGGAGCGGAGAGAACAAGCGCGTATAATCGTCCCGATGAACGACGACTTCCGCCACAACCCGGATATGCTCGAAGAGTACGATTTCAGCGCGGGAACACGCGGCAAATACGCCGAGCACTATGCGAAGAGAAGCAACGTCGTGGTGCTTTCACCGGACGTGGCGAAGTCCTTTCCCGATTCCGAATCGGTGAACCGCGCTCTTCGGGCTTTGATCTCCATCGCCCGCGACAACGTAGACACCTCGAAATAGCTCACTTCTTCCGGCGAACCAAAGTCGGCAAAACCTCTCCGATGAGCAAGGCCGAAACGATGAGGATGGCTCCGGCGATCTGAATCGCGACGAGCCTATCCTCCGCCAGCCAATATCCGAAGAACGCGGCGAAGACTGGCTCCATCGTGAGTATGATCGCCGTCCGGGCGGCGGGTATTTTTTGCTGGACGGTCGTCTGAACCCAAAATGCCCCGGCGGACGCGACAAGCCCGGTCAAAATTATGGCGAACCACACCTCCGGCGGCGGAGCCTCGATCGGCTCGAAAAGGGGCCACATGACCGCGAAGAGTGCGGTCATAGACAAAGTTTGCGCGAGGGTGAGGGCGCTCGCGTCGTGTTCGGAGGCGTAGCGCGAGAGGAGGGCGATGTGCGCTCCGAGGGCGGCGGCGCATACGACGGTCAAAGCGTCCCCGAGGCGCACCCCCTCGGAGCTTTGCCCGGCGAGGAGAACCATCCCGAAGAGGCTCATAAAGATCGCGAACAAAACCGGGCGCGAGAACCGAACCCCGAACAAAGCCCTCGCCGTAAGCGGGGCGAACACGACGAAGAGCCCGGTTATAAGACCGGAGTTCGTCGGGGTCGTGTAAAGGAGGCCGAGGGTTTGGAATAGGTATCCGGCGGCGTAAACGATGCCGATGCCGCCCCCGACGAAGAGCGTCCGCTTCGTCATGCGAATCGCCGCCGGAGAGAGCGCGAAGCTCGCCAGCGCGAAGCGGAGCGTCAAAAACGCGAGGACACCATAAAGTGCGATCGCATCGGCGACCACGACGAACGTCCATCCCCACACAGCCGTGACCCCGACGAGAAGACATGTGTATACGAGTTGCATGACCGCGACATTCTAAAGGACGGAGAGTCCGGCGGTTTGCCTCCGCGACGCTTCGGGAGCCGGGGAAGGCGTGTGGATCGAAGCCCGCGTCGCCGAAGCCTCCGATCGAATTCGGCGAGAGGCCGTCGGGCGGGAGCATTCGAGGAAAGCGAGTCGCACCACGACTCGCGAAGCGGGAGGCGAAGCGAGTGCCTCCCGAAGCGAGCGTCAGCGAGCGCTCCCGACTCCCCGGAGCGGAGCCGAGGGCGAAGCGTCCCGACTTCCGGCTTTCCGTGAACGAAGCGGTTTCCGGCGAGTCTCCGCTCGGTTACAATCGGTGATCGTGACGCAAATTGTCCACATCTCGGATCTCCACTTCGGTCGGCCCGCCGCGAACGAGCGCCTCGAAGCCCTCAAGGAACTCATAGCGGACATCTCGCCGGAGGCCGTCGCCATATCCGGCGACCTCACGCAAAGATGCACGAACCGCGAGTTCACGCGGGCGAAGGAGTATCTTCGGGAGGTCGAGGAGATAGCCCCATACGTCGTGATCCCCGGCAACCACGACATACGCTGGCTCGGCGCGGTAGCGAGGAACCTCGGCGGCGCGGGACTTTTCCGAAAGAAGGCCCACGATTTCAAATACTCTCGCTATATACACCACATCTCCGAGGAATTGAGTCCCTCCCTCGAAGTTCCGGGGGCGGTCGTCGCGGGGCTGAACACGGCGCACGGCATAAGCCGCGGCTCCCTCACGACGAGGTTGCGGGATCTTGGCGTGATCGGCCACGTGAAGAAAAGGGACATCGAGATCGCGCGGGACGCTTTCGACAAATCCTCCCCGGAGGCGGCCCGCATCGTCATGATCCACCACAACCCCATAAAAGGCGACTCCTCGGGCCGCCACGGCCTCGCGAACACGAAGCAAGCGCTCTCGTCCTTCACCTCGATGGGGGTGGAGCTCATCCTTTGCGGCCACGACCACGAGGAGGCCGTCCACACCTCCGAGAAGACATTCCCCGGACTCGTGATCTCGACCGCCGGGACGATATCGAACCGCCTCCGGGCGGGGCGGAACTCGAGCTTCAACCTCGTCGAGATCGAGGGCGACACCCTCCACCTCGTCACCCACACGTGGCAAAAGAAGGGCTTCCTCCCCTCCGCCGAACGCTCCTTTCCCCGGAGGAGTGGAGGCATCGGAAAGACCGCGAACAGCGAATAGAGAGCCGTATTTTCCCGATTCGCGACCAACGGTTCGCGTCCTCCACCCCGACTCTTCCATTTCCCCAATCAGATAACATCTTCCTCGACATGTCCGTTTCTCGGGAGGTTTTTCGTGGGGAAAGTCTTTGTCATCGGCGGCTTGTTCGTGCTGGCGGGGCTGTGCGAGATCGGGGGCGGATACCTCGTGTGGGGCTGGCTGCGGGATAATAAGCCGATTTTGTGGGGACTCGTCGGCGGACTCGTCCTCGCGCTTTACGGCGTGGTCGCCGCCCTCCAGCCGATTCCGGAGTTCGGGCGGGTGTACGCGGCGTACGGCGGCGTGTTCATCGCGCTCGCCATCGCGTGGAGCGTGCTCGTGGACGGCTTCGAGCCGGACAGGTACGACATCATCGGCGCGGCGTTGGCCCTCGCCGGGGTGGCGGTGATGGTCTTCGGGCCGAGAGGGTAGACGATATAATCTCCGAAATATCCACTATGGAAGGGATATGGGACATAATGTGGAGCAGACTCACCCGAGGCGGCGACGGGCTTCCCCGCGAGAAGGTTGACGCGATCGTGCGCCTCATTGACCAATACCTCTCCGAGGAGGCGACCCTCCGGAACCTCCAGTCAGACAAGCAAACCATACATCCCCGCGACCTCTCCCCCGACAAGCGCGAAGCACTCATAAACGACATATTCGAGATCCTCGAAGACGCGAAGTGAAGAGGCTTCAGGTTTCAGGCATCAGGTTAACACTTCGCCATTCGCCGCCCCCCGAAGCACGCGGCGGCTGTCGTCTGCCAACGAAACACTTGCGCCGAAGAGTGCCGGAAAACAAGCCTGAAACCTGAAGCCCGATGCCTGAAACCCTTATAATGGCCCTCTTCGAAAACAAGAACTCGAAGCCCTACGACACCCCGTTCCCCGCCCCCAAGTCCGAAGGGCCGGACGAGATCTCCGCGAGAACGGAGCGAGCGAAAAGCGGCAAAGCCGCCGTGGCGAAACGTAAGCTCCTCGACTCACCCGACGAAACCTCAACCGGAAGAAAGTTCCTCGTGGGCGCGATCCCCACCGCCCAAACCGCCCTCATCGCCGCGGGCTTCTTCACCGAGCTCCCCGCCGAATGGCTCCTCGGAGCCGCCGTCCCTCTCCTCGCCCACAAAGACGACGAAAAAGCCCCGAATCCCGAAAAAGCATCGCCTCCCCTCACATAACCCGCCTCACCCGCTCTTCGTGGAGACGACCCGGCGGATCCCGGCGCCAAGAAAGCGCTTCGCCAAAAAGCCCATGCCTCCGCATGAAACGCGCCACCGACGCGCCTCTACGCGGGTGAAGAAAACGCGCCCCATCTCCGGCCAAACTCGACATGCGCCGAACCCTCCGCCACCTCGTTTCCTCTTTCTTCTTGTATAGGGTAGGGGGGTATAGTATATTGACATTTTAAATCACACGGAGTCGGAGGCGCGGCATGAGCGATACGAAAAGCATGAGGAAGGTTTCACTCCCGGTTTCGGGGATGTCGTGCGCTTCATGCGTGGGGAGCGTGGAGAAGGCTCTTTCCGGGATGGGCGGGGTTTCCTCGGCGAACGTGAACCTCGCTTCGGGGAAAGCGACGGTCGAATACGACCCGGATCTGGTGGACGAAAGAAACCTTGTCGGGGCGGTCGAGGACGCGGGATACGGAGTCGAGGGTCGGACGGCGAACTTCGGCGTTTCGGGGATGTCGTGCGCCTCGTGCGTCGCGAGCGTGGAGAAAGTCCTCGCCGGAGTCTCCGGAGTCACAAACGTGAACGTGAACCTCGCGACGGAGAAGGCGACCGTGGATTATTTGCCGGATTCGTCCGGGATGCGTGATTTCGAGCGGGCCGTGAAGGATGCCGGGTACGGGGTCATCGGGGAAGAAGAGGAAGCTCCGGCGGAGGATGCGCGGGAGTCGGAGTACCGGAAGCTCAAAAACCGTTTCCTCGTGGCGGCGGCTCTCACGGCTCTCATACTCGTGGGGAGCATACCGCACATGTTCGGCTTGATGAGTCCGGTTCCGATGACGCTTCTCAACGTCGGGCTTTTCATGCTCGCGACTCCCGTTCAGTTTTGGGCGGGGCGGCGTTTTTACGAGGGCGCGTGGGGGGCCATAAAGCACGGACAAGCGAACATGAACACCCTCGTCGCCGTCGGGACGAGCGCGGCTTATTTTTACAGCGTCGTCGCCGTCTTCGCGCCGGGCGTTTTGGCCGGGAGGGCCGACGTGTACTTCGACACCTCCGCGCTCATCATCACGCTGATTCTCCTCGGGAGGCTCCTCGAAGCCCGGGCGAAAGGCCGGACGAACGACGCCATAAAGAAGCTCGCCGGGCTTCAAGCGAAGACGGCGAGGGTCGTTCGAGGCGGTGAGGAAACGGACATCCCCGTCGAGGATGTGGAGGCCGGGGACGTCGTCATCGTGCGGCCCGGCGAGAAAGTTCCGGTGGACGGGAAGGTGATCTCCGGGGAGTCGGCGGTGGACGAGGCTATGATCACGGGCGAATCCGTTCCAGCGATGAAAGGGATCGGCGATGTCGTCATCGGGGCGACGATTAATACGAGCGGGTCGTTCCGGTTCGAGGCGACGAAGGTCGGGGCGGACACCGCGCTCGCGCAGATCATGCGAATGGTCGAGGAGGCGCAGGGATCGAAGGCCCCCATACAACGGCTCGCGGACAAGATAAGTTCGGTCTTCGTCCCAGCGGTGATGGTCGTGGCCGTCATCACCTTCCTCGTGTGGCTCTTCATCGGCCCCGATCCGGCGTTCACGTTCGCGATGCTCAACTTCGTGGCCGTCCTCATCATCGCCTGCCCGTGCGCGATGGGACTCGCCACCCCGACCTCCATCATGGTCGGCACCGGGAAGGGCGCGCAGTCCGGCATCCTCATAAAAGGCGGCGAAGCCCTCGAAGGGGCGCGAAACCTCGACACCATCGTCCTCGACAAAACCGGCACTTTGACGAAAGGCGAGCCGACCCTCACGGACATCGTGGCGACGAACGGCCTCTCGGAAGACATCCTTCTTCGGCTCGCCGCCTCCGCCGAGCGCGGCAGCGAGCACCCCCTCGGGGAAGCCATCGTGCGCGGCGCGAAGGCCCGAAACCTCGACCTCGCGGACGCGGAAGGTTTCGATGCCGTGAGTGGCGGCGGAATAAAAGCGAAGGTCGAAGGCCGTGAAATTGTCGTCGGAAACGCGAGGTTCATGGGCGAATCCGGCGTGGGCGAGAACGGTCTCGGCTCGAAAGTCGGGGAGCTTTCGTCCTCCGGCAAAACGCCGATGCTCGTCGCCGTGGACGGTGAGATGGCCGGGCTCGTCGCCGTCGCCGACACGGTGAAGAAAGAGTCGAAGGAGGCGGTGGAGCGACTCCACACCATGGGCCTCGAAGTCGCGATGATGACCGGGGACAATCGCCGGACGGCGGAGGCAATCGCCGAAGAACTCGGCATAGACCGTGTTCTCGCGGAGGTTTTGCCCGGAGGGAAGGCCGACGAGATAAAGCGTCTTCAAAGCGAGGGAATGAAGGTCGGGATGGTCGGGGACGGCATAAACGACGCACCCGCTCTCGCGCAGGCGGACGTCGGCGTCGCCATCGGCACGGGCGCGGACGTGGCAATGGAGGCCGCCGATTTGACTCTCATCTCCGGCGACGTGCGAGGCGTGGCGCGGGCGATATCCCTCTCGAAGGCGACGGTGCGGAACATAAAGCAAAACCTCTTTTGGGCGTTCGCGTACAACGTCGCGCTCATTCCGGTGGCGGCGGGTATTTTGTATCCGTTCTTCTCGGGCGGGACGGTGCCGGAATTCCTCGCGCCGTTCTTCGGGGAGTATGGGTTTTTGAACCCCGTTCTCGCGGCGATGGCGATGGCGCTTTCGTCGGTTACGGTGTTGTCGAACGCACTGAGGTTGCGGCGCGTGGAAGTGGTTTGAGGTCGCTTCGCTCCGGTTATTGGTTCTTGGTTTTTAGTTTTTAGCCAAGAACCGAGAACTAAAAACCAAGAAACGGTCGCAAAGCGACCGAAAGGAAGGTGGACGAGATGGAGAACGCAGGTGGCGAGCAAACCGTCGAGCATGCGGCTCACGGGTACATAAAAGAAGGCGACAAAGAGAAGATACTCGGTCGGCTGAAGAGGATCGAGGGCCAGGTTCGCGGCGTTCATCGGATGGTGGGCGAGGAGAAATATTGCATTGACGTGCTCACCCAGATCGCGAGCACCGTCTCCGCCCTCGAAAAAGTCGGGCTTCTTCTTTTGAACGACCACGTGGATCACTGCGTGCGGGACGCGATGGCGCACGGAGGCGACGACGCCGACACGAAGGTCGAGGAACTCACCGCCGCCGTCGAACGGTTTTTGAGAGTTTAAAAAGGAGGTTTTCGTGAAGAACGAAACGATGAACGTCGAGGGAATGAGTTGCGCCCATTGCGAGGCGAAGGTCGAAGGAGAACTCGGCAAACTTCCGGGTGTCGCCGCAAAGGCCGACTCGGACGGGAACCGTGTCGAGGTTTCGTACGACGAGGCGAGTGTGGATGCGGCCCGCCTCGCGAAGGCCGTCGAAGACGCCGGGTACACCGTACGAAATTAGTCGCGCCGCCGTCCGGTGGAGCGGGAAGGATCGAGCGATGAGCACGAGCGGAAAGCACGATGGAGAACACGGGGGAGCCACCGCGTCCCACGGCGGTCACGGGGGCGGGAAAGCGTCCGGCGGCCACGGCCATCACGGGCATGGGGATCACGCGGCGATGTTCCGCGACCGTTTCTGGGTGACGCTCGTCCTCGCGGTTCCGGTCATCATATACAGCGAGATGATCGGGATGTGGCTCGGCTTCATGCCGCCCATGTTCCCCGGATCGGGCCTCATCGCCCCGGTTCTCGGGACATTCATCTTCGCGTGGGGCGGATGGCCGTTTCTGAAGGGCGGCTTCGAGGAGGCGAAGAGCCTCCAGCCGGGGATGATGCTCCTCATAAGCATGGCTATAACGGTCGCCTTCGTGGCGAGCGCGGCGACGACCTTCGGCTTTTTCGACCTCGATTTCTGGTGGGAACTCGCCCTTCTCGTGGTCATAATGCTCCTCGGGCATTGGCTCGAGATGCGGGCCGTCGGACAAGCCTCCGGCGCCCTCGAAGCCCTCGCCGCCCTCCTCCCCGACGACGCCGAAAGGGTCACGGACTCCGGCACGGAGAACGTCTCCCTCGACGAGCTTCGGGTCGGGGACGTGGTACTCGTGCGCTCCGGGGCGAGAGTCCCCGCCGACGGGGAGATCACGAGCGGCGAGGCCGAACTCGACGAGTCCATGATCACGGGCGAGTCGCGGCCCGTGGCAAAAAGCGCGGGAGACCGTGTGGTCGCCGGGACGGTCGCGACGGACTCGGCGATACGGGTCGAGGTCACGGCGGTCGGCGAAGATACGGCGCTTTCGGGCATCCGGCGCCTCGTGGAGGAGGCGCAAGGTTCGCGCTCTCGGGCGCAAGCCCTCGCGGATCGTGCGGCAGCCTTCCTCTTTTATTTCGCCGCCGGGGCGGCGCTCATAACGTTCTCCACGTGGCTCGCCCTCGGCGACCCCGGACAAGCCATAAACAACACCATCACCGTCCTCGTCATCTCATGTCCGCACGCGCTCGGGCTTGCGATACCGCTCGTCATAGCCCTTTCGACCGGGATCTCCGCCCGAAACGGCATCCTTGTCAAAGACCGCCTCGCACTCGAAAGAACGCGCTCCATTGACACCGTCCTCTTCGACAAAACCGGAACCCTCACAAAGGGCGAACCCGCCCTCACGAACGTCGCCGCCGCCGACGGCATGGACGAAGACACCCTCCTCGCCATAGCCGGAGCCGTCGAGGCCGACAGCGAACACCCCCTCGCCCGCGCCATCGTCGCCGCCGCGAAGGAGCGTGGCGAGGTTCGGGGCGCCACCGGGTTCCGGTCGCTCACGGGGCGCGGCGTCGAGGCGGTCGTGGACGGCGCGAAGGTCGCCGTCGGCGGGCCGTCTCTCCTTCGGGAAAGAGGGATCGAGGACTCGGAGGAGCTTCGAGACGCGGTCGAGAAATGGAAGGCGCGCGGAGCGGCGGCGCTCCACGTCGTTCGGGGCGGGGCGGCGATCGGCGCCCTCGCGCTCGAAGACGAGGTTCGCCCCGAGTCGAAGGAGGCCGTCGAAGCGCTTCACGAGCGAGGGGTTCGGGTCGTCATGATCACGGGCGACGCGAGGCAAGTCGCCGACGCGGTGGCCGACGACCTCGGGATCGACGAAGTCTTCGCGGAGGTTTTGCCGGAGGACAAAGACCGCGTCGTCGCCGAGCTTCAAAGTCGCGGCGAGCGGGTCGCGATGGTCGGGGACGGCGTGAACGACGCTCCGGCCCTCGCCCGGGCGGATGTCGGCATCGCCATCGGGGCCGGAACCGACGTGGCGATGGAGTCGGCGGGCGTCGTCCTCGCGTCGAACGACCCGAGGTCGGTCGTCTCGGTCATAAAGCTCTCGAAGGCCGGGTACCGGAAGATGCTCCAAAACCTCTTTTGGGCGGCGGGATACAACGTCGTCGCCGTGCCGCTCGCGGCGGGGGTTCTCGCCCCCGTCGGCATTCTCCTCTCCCCCGCCGTCGGCGCGGTTCTCATGAGCCTCTCGACCATCGTGGTCGCACTCAACGCGCAGCTTTTGAGAACCCTTGATCTCCGCCCCGGAGAGGATTCGTAAATAGTGTGATTAGTGTGATGCGAATCTTCGACCACGAAAACCGGAACGGAGCGAGAACCTCGGCCCTCGCGCTTTTTATCGCGCTGGCGGTTCTCATCTGCCACGGCGCGATGGGTTCCCTCCATCTCCCGGCGGAAACCCCCGTCGGGAGCCATATGCCCCACGCATCCCACGAAGCGGGACACACGAACCACGAGGAACACGAAGCCGGGCATGGCGGACTCCTCGCCGCGCACCACGAGGCGGAGATCGAATACTTCGCCGTCCTCTCGCTCTTTTTCCTCGCCGCGCTGCTTTTCGCGCTTCGTCCGAAGTTCGAGAGGCTTCCGGCGAGGGTCACGGCCTCGTTCGAGCGCGTCCGCCGGGGCGTGGCGGCCACGCCCTTCCCGAGGGGGCCGACCCTCTCCTCTCTCCAGGTTTTCACGCTGTGAGACGCCGCCTCGGATAAGGCACGTCCAGTCGAAAAGAAAACTATTTTGGAGAAAGGAGCTTCATATGAGGCTTTTCTCGAAGCTCGGACTCGCGGGTATTTTTCTCGCCGCATCCCTCGTCCTCGCGGCGTGTGGAGGCGCGGGCGGAGGCTCGGAGAATGGCGGCATGGAGGGCATGGAAGACGAAGAGATGTCCGGTATGGAAGAAACATCCGAAACGACGATGGAAGGCATGGAGGAAACCACCGGAGACATGGATGGTATGGAAGGCATGGATCACGGCTCGATGGACATGGGGGCGATGCTCGAAGAAGACGGTGAATATTCGGACGAGCGGTTCATAGACCTCATGGTTCCGCACCATCAAGGAGCGGTTGACATGGCCCGCATCGCCCTCGACGGCAACGCCGAACGAGAGGAGATCGAGGATCTTTCCCGCACCATCATCGAGACGCAAAACGCGGAGATCGAAGAATTGCGTGACATAAAACAGGAAGCCTTCGGGACGCGCGAGATGTCGAGAGACATGACCCAAGAGGACATGGCGATGATGCGTATGATGGATGATCCCGAAGCGTTCGCGAACTCCGAACCCTTCGACCTCGCGTTCATCGAGGGCATGGTCCCGCACCACGAGTCCGCCATAGAGATGGCCGAAGTCGCCCTCGAAAACTCGGAGAACGAGGAGATACGCGCCCTCGCCGAGGAGATTATCGCGGCTCAGGAAGCGGAGATCGAGCAAATGGAGGCGTGGCGCGAGGAGTGGTACCCGGAAAGCTAACGAGAAGATAGTTCGAATCGGGCGGTCGGGGAAACGTTTCCCCGACCGCTTTTTGCTGCGCGTTGACCCGCGGAGTGGATTCTGTATACTGGATCACGTCAATGTTGGGGGAGCCTCGAAGGCCGAATATCGCTTGGCTGCGGCTTTGCGGGGCGTGATACCGTTCCCGGTTTTTGACGGCACAATACACCCATGCCACACATAGACTACCCACATCTGATCGAAGAGAGCGAAGAGAGACTTGAGAAGCTCGAAAAACGTCACCGCTACACCCATCTGTTCCACCGGGCAAGGATGCTCGGCCTCCTCAAGAGCGGGGAATGCTCCACGCTCTTGAGGGCGGTGGAGGCGCTCGGCTACAGCCGCCGGCAGGGACAGAGGTGGCTCTCGGCCTGCAGGGAGGGGGGCATGGAGGAGCTGCTCGCCAGCAGGGTGGACGAGCGTGGACGGGCGGAGCTTGTCAGCGAGGGGGCGTTCGCGGAGATGGAGGAGGCGACGAAGGCGGGCGAGACAGCCACCATAGCCCAGGCGCACCGGTTTCTTTGGGATCGGGCGTCCATTACTCCCATCCCGAGAGCGTCGGGGGGCTTCTCAGGAGGCGCGAGGTGAAGCTCAAGACGGGTCGGCCCCGCCACGAGGAGGCCGACGCCGCAGAACAAGAGGAGTTTAGAGAAAGT
>JACCWD010000027.1 GCA_013697825.1 Rubrobacter sp. | reverse complement strand
AAAGACGAGATTCTGGATCGGCGTTTCCACAAGTACTTCAACGAAGCGTTCTCTTCGCGCCAGCTCGCGGAATACTCGACCAGACCATCTCCGAAAGACGAAAGAATCCACGAGATTATCTCCGTCGGCGAAGATTTCCTCCGCGAAGCGCGAGCATACCTCGCTCGATGAACCGCCCCCCGAACGCTGCTAACATCGCCCGATGGAAAATATCCCCATCTTCGACGGCCACAACGACACCGTTTTGAACCTCTCCCTCAAAGGCCGGGGCCGGGGCCGCTCCTTATTCGAGCGAAGCAAATTCGGACACGTGGATTTGCCGCGGGCGAAGGAAGGGAACTTCGGAGGCGGCTTCTTCGCGTGCTTCGCCCCGCCCGACCCGAAGGGCGGATGGACCGAGGAGGACGCCCTCACCCTCCACGAAGGCGGATACGTCGTCACCGACTCCCCCGCCCTCCCACCCGACTATGCACTCATGTCCGCCGACAGGCTCACGGGCAAACTCTTCGAACTCGAGAAAGAGTCCGAAGGAAAACTCGAAGTCGTCCGAAGCGTGGACGAGATCGAAAAGTGTCTCGAAACTGAAACCATCGCCGCCGTCCTCCATTTCGAGGGGGCGGAGAATTTGGGCGACGACCCGAACTCGCTCGAATATTTCTACGAGAAGGGACTCCGCTCGCTCGGCCTCGTATGGAGCCGTCCGAACAAATACGCCAACGGCGTCCCCTTCCGCTTCCCCGCCTCCCCCGACACCGGGGCCGGACTCACCGGCGCGGGACGCGAACTTGTCGAAGAATGCGCCCGCCTCGGCGTACTCATCGACCTCTCACACATAAACGAGCGCGGTTTTTGGGACGTGGCGAACCTCTCGGAAGCCCCGCTCGTCGCCACCCACTCGAACGCCCACGCGATATGCCCGTCCACCCGGAACCTCACGGACGAACAACTCGACGCCATCGGAGACTCCGACGGCATGGTCGGAGTGAACTTCGCCGTCGGATTCCTCCGCAAAGACGGCGCGAACAACCGGGACACGCCGCTCGAAACCATCGCCGATCACATCGAACACATCATCGAACGCGTCGGCATAGACCGGGTCGGCTTCGGCTCGGACTTCGACGGGGCGATGATGCCAAAGGAAATGGCCGACGCCTCCCACCTCCCGAAACTCGTGGACAAACTCCGCGAGCGGGGCCACGGCGATGCCGAACTCAAGAAACTCGCCCACGAAAACTGGCTGCGCGTCCTCCGAAAAACGTGGAAGTGACATCGGCTCCGGGAATGGATCTCCGTCGTCGGCGCTCTCGTGGGGTCGGAAAATACGGCCTCACGAATGAAAAGGCACGAAACAATCACTCGGGTTCCGGCATGAGCCGGGGGAAACGTACGCCCCCACACCGGGCGAGACGTCGAGGCGGGATAAAATACGGGCCATGTCGGAATACACACGCCGCGCCCCCGAAACGCCGAATGTCCCGGACGACCGCAACCCCCCTCGCAAACGGAAGCGAGGCATCGGCGGGACGGTGTTCTTCTTCCTCGTCGCGGCCTCCCTCGTCCTCTTCATCGCGCAAAACGACGGCCTTCGCGAGCGGGTCGCCTCCCTCTTCGAGCGCGAGCCGGGCGAAGCCGTATTCCCGCTCCCGCCGGAATACGGAGACTCGTACACGAACGACTGGGGCGCGCCGAGGTCGCAAGGCACCCACGAAGGCACCGACATATACGCCCCCGAAGGCACGCCCATATACTCCATAACCTCCGGCACCATAACGACCGCGTACGGCTCGAACGACGATGGATGGAACACCCTCGGCGGATACACAGTAATGATCCGGGCCGACCGCGACTCCGGCCCCGTCCAGCGCGGCGACCGCCTTTACTACGCTCACATGAGCGAGCCGACACCCCTCGAAGACGGAACGAGGATCGAGGCCGGGGATCGCATCGGAACCGTCGGGAGAACCGCCGGAGAAGAACCGGGAACCGTGGCCGATTTCCCGCCCCACCTCCACCTCGGATGGTACGGAGGCGTCGGAGGACTGCTCGGGCAAGAGCGGGAATACGAGACGGCGGGAAGCGGAGCCATAAACCCGTACCCGTTATTACGTCAAACAATAAGCTGACAGCTAAATGCTGACGGCTGACAGCGCGTTTCGCCTTCGGCGAAACGCTATCCCGGCGGCCACGACATTTGCCGCCCGCCGATGACGTGGAGATGGATGTGATCCACGGTTTGCTGCCCGTGCGGCCCCGTATTGAAAACCGCCCGATACCCGTTCGACAGCCCCTCCGCAGCGGCGACCCGCTTCGCGATGGTGAAGAGATGGCCCATGAGCGGCTCGTCCTCTTCGGTGAGCGCGTCGAGCGAGGGGATGGGCTTTCGCGGGATGACGAGCGCGTGCGTCGGAGCCTGCGGGTTTATGTCCCGAATGGCGATGCACACTTCGTCCTCGTGGATGATGTCGCCCGGTATTTCCTTGTCCATTATCTTTTGGAAAAGCGTCTTTTCGGCCATGAGGCTAGGTTAACGAGAGAACGGGTTTCGCGCAACCGCTGCTCCGTGGTTTCAGCTTTTCTTTTCTATGTACCGCACGCCTTCGATGCCTTCGAAGTCCGAATCCTGTGTCCACAAAGTCGCTCCACACCCCCTCGCCGTCGCGAGGATAATGCTGTCGGCCATCGGGATTTTGCCTTCTCTGGAAACTTTGGCGGCTTCGAGCGCGAGTTCGGCCCCGAGATCCACGACCCGCCCTCTTTGCATCATGGCCGCGACTCGCAAACCTTTTTCTTCGCCGTCCACCTCGGCGAGTAAACGCTTGAACACTTCGTAGACGCTTATGGAAGGCACGACGAGACGTTCCGCGTCTTCTATGGCCGCCTCGAAGAAATCCGCGTTCGAGCCGTCCGCGAAATACTCGATCCAGCCCGAGGAATCCACCACGTTGAACTCGCTCAAAGCTCCCGGTCTTCCTCACGCTTTATTTCAGAATCCATACCGCGCAAAAACCCGCGCATCTCCCTCACCGACCGCATCGGAACGACCTCGATCCTCCCCCGATAATTGAAGACCGCCACTTCCTGGCCAGGCGTTATCCCCGCCGACTCCCGCACCGCCTTCGGTATGACAACCTGATATTTGGGCGATACTTTTACCGTCTCCATACTTTCTCCCGCTCGATGCGCTTTTCGTTTTACGAATTATCGTACCATAAGCGACGTGTTCACCGCTTTCGAGCGAGATACACGCCGGAGAGGATGATCGCCGCCCCGGCGAACTGCCCGAGGCCGAAGCTCTCTCCGAGAAGGATGACACCCGCGCTCACGCCCGTGAGCGCGACGAGATACTGGTAAATAAGCACCCGGTTCGCCCCAACCTCCGACACGCCTCGCTGCCACCCGACGAACCCGAAGGCCGAGGAGAGGAACGTCGAATAAAGCACGGCGAAGACAACCCACCCGCCGATGGCGCCATAGCTCACGTTCCAGTCAACGAGCGAGAGCGGGAAAGCCGCGAGGCCGCCGAGGAGAATCGGGTACGCGGCGACGGCGAGCGGCGAGTATCGGCGGAGGAAGGGAAGGGAGAGAACGGTGTATGACCCCCAGCAAATCGCGGCGACGAGGATGAGGAAGTCCCCGAGAACGCTCGCCCCGCCGAGGTCGAGGCTCCCGTATTGAACGACCACGACCCCGGAGAGGCAAAGTATGATGCCGAGAATGCCCCTCAAACGCGGACGCTCCAATTTGAGGAAGAACCCGAGGAGCATCCCCCACACCGGGGCGGTCGCGTACACGATGGCCGTATTCGCCGCCGTCGTGAGGCTCACACCGATGGTGAAGACGGACTGCGTGAAGGTTATGCCGACGACCCCGAGCCCGAGGAGCGGGAGGAGATCCCCTTTCTGCATCCGACTCCCCGGCTCGAGTATTCTCAAAATCGCCCACAAAACGAGTCCGGCGAAGGTGAAGCGGGCGGCCGCGAAGAGTATCGGCGGGACGAAATCCACCACGTACTTCACCGCGACGAAGTTCGTCCCGAAAAAGAACACCGTCATAAGCAGCGAAATCTCGACCCACGCCGAGGCGCGCCGCTCGTGGTGTTCGGTTTTCGGTGTGGAGTCCGTGGCCTTTTAGCGGATGAAGTTCGTGTCGGCGGCGAGAGTCTTTATATATGAAGCTATGAGCTTCGCGCAGTTTTCGAGATCGTCGAGTTGCACGACCTCGTTCGGGGAGTGCATGTATCGGTTCGGAGCCGAGACGACCGCCGTGGCGACCCCCGCCCGGCTGAGGTGTATCGCGTCGGCGTCGGTGCCGGTCCGGTTCGAGTCGGCTTCGAGGGAGTACGGGATGCCCTCGCCGTCGGCGGCTTCGATCAAGCCTTCGATGACGATGGGACTCAGCGTCGAACCCCTCGTAATAACCGGGCCGCTCCCGAGGGCGTGGTCGCCGTTCTCATTCTTCGACGCGCCCGGAACATCGGTCGCGTGGGTGACGTCCACGGCGATGGCCGCGTCCGGGTCGAGGCCGTATGCCGCGCCTCGGGCGCCGTTGAGCCCGATCTCTTCTTGAACGCTCGCCACCGCGACGACCTCGGCGGAGATGGAGTCCTCTTCGGAGAGGAGGCGAAGCGCTTCGAGGACGACGAAGGCTCCCATGCGGTTGTCGAGCGAGCGCGACGCGATCCTTCCGTTCGGGAGTTCGACGACGTTCTGGTCGAGGACAGCGACATCCCCGACCCGGACGAGTTTGTCGGCCTCCTCCTTGTCCTTCGCTCCGATGTCTATCCAGAGATCCTTTATCTGCGAGACCTTCTTCCGGTCATCGGCGCTCATGAGGTGAATGGCCTTCTTGCCGATCACACCGCCTATTTCGCCGCCCTTTGTTTGGAGCTTCACCCTTTGGCCGACGAGGACTTGCGAGTCCCATCCGCCGACCCCCTTGAAGTGTATGAGACCCTGTTCGTCAACATGGGTGACGATAAGCCCGATCTCGTCAATATGTCCACTCAGCATGACCTTCGGCGAGCCGTCCGCCCCGAGCGTGGCGAACGAGTTCCCCATCCGGTCGCCCCGTACATCGTCGGAGAACTTCGCCGCCTCCCCGCGCCAGGCTTTCGCGGCCTCGCCTTCATACCCGCTCGGGCCGGGGGTCGAAAGCAAACTCTTCAAGAAGCTGAAAGACTCATCCCTCATTGGAAATCCTTTCCGGAAATATTCGGTGGCTCGCACGGGCCTCGCGCCCGACGACTTTCACAAGGTTACTCGAAGTTCCAAAGTGTTTCTTTCGATAATCTCGATATCGCCGCCCCCGCGCCCGACGACCCGGTACGGAAGCGATACATCGAAGACTTCCGAAAACGGGTTCGGCTCGAAGCGGAGGCTCCCGTCGCCTTCCCACACCGGATGGAACCTCCGGTCCGAAAGCTCGAAGCCGCCTTTGTGCCACGAAGAAACCTCTTTGTCCGGCTCGTTGAGGCACACGAAGAGCGAGAGGTCGTCGCAAAGCTGGAGGAGCCGGAAGTCCCGCCCGAAAGTATCCGGCGCGCCGCCGGAGAGCGATGCCTCGATCCTCTCGCGCCGAAGCTCCTCCCGCTCGCGGAAGCGAACCTCGGCGGGAACCTCCGACCTCTTCACGAACGAGCCGTAGTGCGAGCTGCAAAGAAGCGCCGCATACGGGCTATGCGCCTCGACGAGATCGAGACCCTCCGTGTACGCCTCCATCTTCGGCTCCGACGGATAGTCAACGAAAGAATGCGGCCTCCCCCGCTCCTCGTTCCAGAGAACCTCCGAGTCGAGTCTCCACCACCCGACATCGTGGTTCGCGACGGCGTAAAGAGTCTCTTCGCCCGGCGGCTCCCCGATCCACGCCTCCGTAAAGCGCTTCGCGAACTCGCCGGAGACGAGGCCGTGGTCGTGCTGATTTATGAGGAGGAAGCCGTTGTCGGTCTCGCGGACGATCATTTGTTTGGAGGCTTCAGGCTTCGGGCTTCAGGTTTCAGGTATTTTTCAGCCATCGCTAAAGCGTATTCCCACCCGTCCGGGCTTTCAACCGGGGGAGACGAAAACGAGCCGGAGACTCGGCCTCGAAAGCCTTTCCTGATGCCTGAAACCTCTATAAAACCACCCGGCGATCCACGGCGAGCGGCTCGATGAGCGACTCGTCCTCGAGGAAGGCTTCTTGCGCGTCGCCGAAGAGGGCTTCGGGAACGGTGATGAGCGCGAGGGCGAAGCCGGAGGAAAAGCTCGCCTCCCACTTCCCCGCGAGTTCGTCCGGCAATCCGAGGCCGACGACTTTCCGCTTTATTTGCGGGCGGCGGTGGAAGACCACGAGTCCGATGATCGCCGCGAGCGTCATGACGGTTTGCACGACGAGGCCCGTCGGGAGATGCACCGCGCCCATGAGGACGCCCACCGCCGTGACCCCGAGGTACGCGCTCCCGAACTCGAACCATTGTATGCGCCGGAGTGTGGCCTCGGCGACGCGGACCTCCGCTTCGGGGAGCGAGACTTTTATGAGGCTCTCATCCTTACGGCGCGAGAGGACGAGGAGGGAGGAGGTGTCCACTTCGGCGTTTTCGAGCCGCTCGTCGAGCGCGTCGAGGGAGCGGAGGTCGGGGGCGATGGCCCCGAGTGTGTAATGTCGTTTTATGCGTTCGGTTCCCATGAGGGGTTTTTATACCGGATCCCGACCTTCCCCGGTGAGTCCCTTCACGGGAAAACGAGGATTCCGACCGCCGCGGCGACCGTTCCGATGACCATCCCGGCGAAGACATCGAACGGGTAGTGAACGCCGAGATACACCCGCGAAAGGACGACGAGGAACCCCGCGAGCATGAGCGGAAGGGCGAAGGCCGGATAAAGGAAAGCGAGCGATATCGCCCCCGCCGCCGCCGTCGCCGAATGGCCCGAGGGGAACGAACTCGACGAGGGAGTCTTTATGAGCGGGGCAATTTGCGTATCCCACACGAAAGGCCGGCCGCGATTGAAAAGATACTTCGACCCCTCGGCCACGAGCCACGAAGCGGCGATCGCCGCCCACGGCAAAGCCAAATTCCACACCTCGAACCCCGTGAAGAAGAACGCCGCGAACGCGACGGCGCCCCACAAAGCGCCCGCCGTCCCGGCGAGGGTGAGCCACCTCATGACCGTATCGAGCGGCTCCCACTTCACGCCGAAGACGGCCCGGAACAATGCCCGGTCGAGGTGTACGGCTTTGCGCGTGAGGTTCGAGGGGTTCTTCATAGGCCGCCGGGTATTGTATTACAACGCGATAGAATAACGGCGAACGCGACAGCGAACGCAATCTTCCAAAGGACGGGAGCGAACATGGACAAGAAGCTCATCGAGCAAATCATAAAAGAAGCGAAGGACACCGAAGCGAACCTCGTGGTCGCGGACAGGCGGGACACCTTCACCGTCGAAAAGGACGACGTGGAGAAGATCGAGGTGGAGAACGGCCACCTCAAAGCCACCATGCAAGACGGGAAAGCGACCGTATATGTCGAGCTCGACAATGTTTACAAGCTCGTCGTCGAGCGCGACAAGGCGAAGAAGACGGGCGGGCGGACGGGGTTCGGAACTTCATTAAGCTAACCACCCAGTCAGCGGAAACTAGAAAACGCCCCGCATTCCATGGCGGGGCGTTTTCTAGTTTCGATTCTCGGGAAAGCTGACGCGCGAAACGGATACCGAACACGGTTGATCGCTGCGGCATTCCCTCCGACACCCCCTCTGTCGCATCCCCGCAAAAGAGACGTTCCACCGGGAGGGCGCGGTAATGCGAAGCTCGGTCGGCGGACTCGGTATCAGCGTTTCACCGAGTCTCCGCCTCGATGACCTCCACCCCATTTTCTCCCGCAACGACAGCCGCCTTCGTCAAACCAACGAAGAGGCCGCACTCGAGGGCGCCGGGGATTTCCTTTATTTCGGCTTCGAGGGCTTTTGGCTCGGGGATGCCGCCGTCGAAGAGGCAGTCTATCGTGTAGTGGCCGCCGTCGGTCACGAACGGCTGCGTTTTCACGCGGCGGAGGCTCGGCTCGCACCCGAGTTTTTTCAAAGACCCCATCGTTGCTTGCCAGCCGAACGGCTCGGCCTCGACGGGGAGCGGGCCTTCGCCGAGGGAGTCGAAGAGCTTCGAGTCGTCGGCGATGATGACGAGGCCGTTCTCGGAGGAATGGGCGACTATCTTCTCGCGGAGGAGCGCGCCCCCGAGGCCCTTCACCACGTCGAGGGTCGAGGATATTTCGTCGGCCCCGTCTATGGTTATGTACGGACGGGCCTCGGCGAGGGTGGCGCGCGGTATCGCCGCCTCCCTCGCGAGCGCGGCGGTTTGCTCCGAGGTCGGAACGCCGACGATGTCCCAGAGCTCCCCGGCTGTCAGCTTCTCCCCGATGCGCCTCACGGCCCACGATGCGGTCGTCCCGGTTCCGAGGCCAACGGTCATGCCGCTCTCCACGAAGCGATCCACGGCGGCATGCGCCGCGTCGCGTTTCAGCGTGTCATCCATCGCCCTCGGCGACCTCCCTCACGTTCGCGGCGACGGGCCGTCCGAGGCCGTCTTTCGATGTTTCAAACTCGACCTTCGCACCGCCTTCGAGGCTTCGGAATCCGTCTCCGCTTATCTCGGTGAAGTGGACGAGGAGGCTCTCTCCGCCCTCCGCCTCGACGAAGCCGAAGCCCTTTTCGCCGGAGAACCATTTCACCGTTCCGCGGGCCATGACGGAGGTCGGCACGAAGCCTTTACGCGCCGTCCGGTTGGGAGGCGACCTCGACCTCGACCTCGCGCGGCTCTTCTTCGGGGGTCACGACCATGAGATCCATCGTGTCGCCGGGCTGCTTCTCGTTGACCACTTTGATCACGTCGTCCGGCGAGGAGACTGGCTCACCGTCCACCTCGGTTACGACATCGCCGACGACGACGGGCAATCCGCCGATCTCCTCCTCGTCGCCGCCCTCGATGCCAGCCTCGTCCGCCGGGCCGCCGGAGGTCGCCTCGCTCACGATCGCGCCGTTCTCCGGCAGTCCATGCTCTTCGTTAAGCTCCTCTTTGGAAAGCCCGGTGTACGCGGAGATTTCATCCACCCCGGCGGGGAACATCCTCACCCCGATGTAGCCATGCTCGACGTCGCCCGTCTCGACGATTTCCTCGACCACGTTCTTTACGGTGTTTATGGGAACCGCGAACCCGACCCCTTGCGCCACTCCCTGCGAACCCGTCGCCGCGACCTGCGAGTTTATCCCGATGACCACGCCGCGCGAATCGAGGAGCGGCCCTCCGGAATTGCCCGAGCTTATGGCCGCGTCGGTTTGGACGGCGCCGTTGATCGTGTAATTATTCGGCGCCTTTATCGGGCGCTCGGTCCCGCTCACGATGCCCGTCGTGACGCTCAGTCCGACGTTGAGCGGGTTCCCCATCGCGATCACGGGCGCGCCGACCGCCACGTCCTCGGAGTCGCCGAGGGTGAGCGGGGAGAGCATCCCCTCCTGCGCGTCCACTTTGAGGACGGCGATGTCGGTGGAGGCGTCCTCGCCGACGACTTCGGCTTGCATGCGCTCGCCGCTCGGGAACCTCACCGAGACCCCCTCCGCGCTTTCGAGGACGTGCTGGTTCGTGACGATATATCCCTCGTCGTCGAGGACGAAGCCCGAGCCTCCGCCCGGCCCGAGATCCGCCGACGCGACATCCACGCTCACGACGCCGGGGCCGAACTCCGTGTACACGTCGCCGACCGATCCTTCGCCCGCCTCGTCGCCGAGGTCGGCGGAGGGAGCGTTCGCCGCCGGAGCCTCGCGCATCTCCACCGTGCCTCCGCCGGAGCCGACGAGGCCGGACAGTCCGGAGCCGCCCCCGATCACCGCCGCGAAGATGAACAATGCCGTGACGAGGCCGCCGACGACCGCCGACACCAATGACGTGATCGCCGTCCTAAAAATGACGCGCTCCTTCCAAAGAGTCCATAAACTGCCTTTTCATACTACCTGTGTGTCCTGAATGGCGATGTTATCCAACTTCCACTCCCCGCCCTCGTCCACGACCGTCCACGTCGCCGTGTTCAACTCCGTGCGATCCGTGTGCACCGCCTCCGTCGTCCCCGTGACGTTCGCGGTGGAGCCGGAAATTTCGACCTCCGGCTCCTCGACGAAACTTATGCTCTCCAATGTGGCGAACGTCCCCTCGAAGGTCGCCTCGTTCGGGAAGGTGCTTTGATAGTCCGCACTCAAAAACTCGGAGGAGCGATCGTAATCCCCTTCCGCAGCCGTCGTATAAAAACCCTCCACCGCACCGGCCGCCGCCCCCTCGGAAAGCCCACCCGAATCCGACGAATCCGGCGAATCCGAACCTTCGGGGGCTTCCTCGACCGGGGCGGATCTATCCGCCTCCGACTCGTCTGCATCCGGCGCGGCAGGCTCGGACTCGACAGGCTCGGATTCGACCGGGGCTTCGGTTCCTGATTCGCCTTCGGGCTGCCCTTCGGCATCCTCACCGGAGGTTCCGGACGGGGCCGCGCCATTTTGCTGCGGAGCCTCTTCCCGCGGAGCGGCCTCTTCCTGCGGAGCACTCCCCTGAGAGGCGCTCTCCTCCGTCCCGCCTCCGCCGAGGAGCGAGGGGGCGGCCATGAGTCCGACGAGCGCGAGGACGGCCACGACCGCGAGCGCGGCGACGATCCCGCGCCCCCCCCTCTTCTTCGCAGGAGACTCGCCCCGGTTCGCGCCGTCCGGGCGAGACCCGCCCCTCGATCCCGCCGGACGGCTCGGCGCGGCGGCTCCGGCGACCGCTCCGGCGGCGGGTTTCGCCGAGGGCCCCGTTCCAGAGATGTCGTCGAGGCGCGAGGCGACCTCCTTCGCGGAGGGCCGTTCCTCGGGATCTTTGGCGAGGCACGAGAGGATGAGTGCTTCGAGGCGCTCGTCCACGCCGGGGTTGAGTTCGCTCGGCGGCCTCGGCTCCTCCGAGAGGTGCTTCTCGGCGACCACCATCGCCGAACCCTGGAAAGGCGCGGCACCCGCCGCCGCCTGATACAGCGTCGCCCCGAGCGAATATATGTCGCTCTTCACGGTGATGTCGCGGCCCCGTAATTGCTCGGGCGACGAATAAAGAGCCGTCCCGAGGTACGACCCCGTCTGCGTGAAGCGCGTGGATTCGAGGGCGCGGGCGATGCCGAAGTCCGTGAGCTTCGGACGGCCCGCCTCGTCGAGGAGGATGTTGTGCGGCTTTATGTCACGGTGCACGATGCCCCGGCTATGCGCGTGCGCCAAACCCTCGGCGACCTCGCGCCCGATGCGCGAAAGCTCCTTCTTCCCGAGCGGGCCTCGTTTGTCGAGGAGGTCTTTCAAGTCGCCGCCGGAGACGTGCTCCATCACGATATACGAGACTTCACGACCGCCGATCTCGCCTTCCCCCGCGTCATAAACCGGCACGATGCTCGGGTGGGAGAGGCTCGCCGCCGTCTTCCCCTCGCGTTGGAAGCGGTCTCCGATGTCGGTGTCGGCAAACCCGGATTTGAGGACCTTCACCGCCACCGGGCGACCGAGAACCTCGTCGCGCCCGAGATGCACGGTGGACATCCCCCCCGATCCCACCTCGCGCTCGAGTATGAACCTGTCGGCCAACTTTTCCACGGGCGTGATTATATGGGTTTTCGCCGGAACGGCAGAAACACGCTAACCGCCGCCGTCGAAATCGCCGTCCGTCCCGGACACAGACTGCGAGGAGACGACGGATTGCGAGGAAGACTGCGAAGAGACGGAAGCCCCGGAGGGATTCGAGGCCGCCGAAGAATTCGACGCGCTCACCGACGAACTCGCCGCAGCGGTCTCTTCGAGGCGATCGAGCTTCCACTCGCCGTCCTCGTTCACGGCGATCCACGTTCCGGAGACCGTCTCCGTGCCGTCGGTGCGGGTCAGATCGGCGGTGAAGTCCACCCTCGCCTCGTCCCCGTCGAGGGTCGCCTGCGGCGATTGGGAATACCTCACGAAGCTCACCGACTCGTATCGGCTCTCCCACTCCCCGATCGAACCGACCTCATCCTGATAGCGGCTCGACAAGTACCCCCACGACTCGTCGAACCGACCGAAGGGAAGCGCCACATACATATCAAAGACTGTGGATGCGGCCTCCTCCGTAGGCGGGAGCGGGCCGGGGTCGCTCGGCTGCGAGTCCCCGGAATCTCCGTCCCCGGAATCTCCGTCCCCGGAATCCCCGTCCCCGGAATCCCCGTCCCCGGAATCCCCGTCCTCGGAGCCTTCGCCTTGCGCGTCGCCGGAACCTCCGTTTTGGGCATCCTCGCCCCCGGCGGCTTCGTCGGCGGCGCCCCCTTCGCCCCCTTCACCCTCACCGGAGCCTCCGGCGCCGTCCGGGGTTTCCGGCTCGACGGCGGCACCGTTCGCGCCGGAGCCGGACGAGTCCGCCGCCTCCCCGCCGCCGCTCGTGAGAGCCCACGCTCCGAGGCCGACGAAGACGATGAACAAAAGCGCGGCCGCCGCGAGGATGAAAAGGCCCCGGTCGCGGCCTCCCGACTGGAAGGTGCGGGTCGGGAGGCTCACCGTCTCCGTCGGGCGTCCGTCTATGCGGCGTGGGTTCCGCGAAGCGCCGCCCTCCGAGCTTCCAAACTTCTCCCGAACCGCCGCCCCCGCGTCTCCGGCCGCTTTGGCGACCCCGGCGAGGCCGCCCGCCCCGGCGGCTCCGGCGGCGTTTGCCGCGCCGCCGTATGCCTCGGGGTTCCTTTGGGCGACGGCGCCGGCTTGGAGGAGCTTCGTTTTGAGTTCGTCGGAGGTCGGTCGGTCGTCGGGATTCTTCGAGAGGCAAGAGAGGATGAGGCTTTCCATGTCGGGCGTTATCTTCGCGCCTCGCCTTCGGGGCGGCTCGGGGTCTTGCGTCATTTGCTGGCTGGCGACCTCGATCGGCCCTCCCGAGAACGGCGGCTCCCCGACGGTCGCATGATAGAGCGTTATGCCGAGCGAATACACGTCGCTCTTCGGTGTGATCTCTTCGCCCTTGAGCTGCTCGGGCGAGGAATAAAGAGCCGTCCCGAGATACGACCCCGTCTTCGTGGTTTGCACGGTGGCATCGAGCGCGCGGGCGATTCCGAAGTCGGTGAGCTTCGGCCTCCCGTACTCGTCCATGAGGACGTTTTGGGGCTTTATGTCGCGGTGGACGATGCCCCGCTCATGCGCGTGGGCGAGGCCCGCGGCGACCTCGGCTCCGATGCGCGAAAGCTGCTTGCCCGAGAGCGGCCCGTCCTTGTCCATCATGTTTTTGAGGTCGCCGCCGGAGATGTACTCCATCACGATGTACGACACGTCGCGGTCGGCGTTCTCGTCCTTGCCCGCGTCGTAAACCTGGACGATGTTCGCGTGCGAGAGCCGGGCGGCGGTCCGCCCCTCGCGCTCGAAGCGGCCGCCCACGTCCGACTCGCCAAAGCCCCCGCGGAGTATCTTCACGGCCACCGGGCGGTCGAGAACCTCGTCGCGCCCGAGATACACCGTGGACATCCCGCCCGAGCCGATCTCGCGCTCGAGGCGGAAACGCTCCCCGACCCGCTCGACTATGGGCCTCATAGGCAAACCTCCCCGATAGTCATGCGCCTTCCCACGGCCCCGCTCAAACCTCGTCCCCCGCTCGGTCGCGCTCCCGGATGTCCATGTCGTCTATCTTCCATTCGCCGCCCTCGGACACGAGGTTCCAGGCGCCGCTCTCGCTCGTCGCTTCGCCGCCGTTCGTGATGGTCGCCGTCTCCCCTGTCACCACCGCCTCGCCGTCGCCCGAGATCCGCGCCGTCGGCGTCTCGGTGAACGTGATCGCCCGCAGATCCGAGAAGTTCTCCTCCCAATCCCCCCGCGTCGGGAACTCCCTCTGGCGATACCCTTCGGACAGGAACTCGTACGAACCCTCGTAATCCTCGCGAACCACCGACAAATACATCGCCGCCACCGTCCCGGCCGCCGCCTCCTCCGTCAGCGAATCGCTGGCGGAGCCTTCATTGGCGGAGCCTTCATTGGCGGAGCCTTCATTGGCGGAGCCTTCGGCATCCTCCGTCGGTTCTTGAAGGCTCGCTCGCTCCTGCTCGGCCGGGGCTTCCCGGCCCTCCATTTCCCCTTGCTCGGCTTGGCTCCCAGGTTCCCCGAGGCCGAGCAACGAGGCCGCACCGAGCATCACGGTCGCGCCGAGAAGAAGGAGGGCGACGGCCGCTCCGGCGAGCTTGACGCGGCTTCCTCCCGGAGCCGTCCCAGAGGCGCCGCCATCCTCGGCGGAGAGCCGTCCGAGACTCTCCCGAAGCTCGGCGGCGTCCGGCCTCTCGTCGGGGTTCTTCGCGAGGCAGGCGAGGATAAGCCGCTCCATCTCGGGGGTTATGTCCGCGCCGCGCTCCGTGGGCGGTACGGGGGCGTCGTGGATGTGCTGGCTCGCGACCCGGAACACGCCCCCCTCGAACATAGGCTCCCCGACCGCCGCCTCGTACAGCGTGGCGCCGAGCGAGTACACGTCGCTCTTCGCGGTCACGGTCTCGCCCTGCAACTGCTCGGGCGACGAATAAAGGGTGGTCCCCAAATAGGATCCCGTCCTCGTCGTCCGCGTCTCGTCGAGGGCGTGGGCGATTCCGAAGTCGGTGAGCTTCGGCCTGCCGCGCTCGTCCATGAGGACGTTTTGGGGCTTTATGTCGCGGTGGACCACGCCCCGGTCGTGGGCGTGGGCGAGGCCCGCGGCGAGGTCGGAGCCTATCCTCGAAGGCTCCGCTTCGGGCAACGGCCCCCTCTCCTCCATGAAGCCTCCGAGGTCGCCGCCGGAGACGTACTCCATGACGATATACGAAGTCTCCCGCCCGTCGTCCGTCTCCTTCCCGGCATCGTAAACCTGGACGATGTTCGCGTGCGAGAGCTTCGCCGCCGTGCCGCCCTCGCGCTCGAAGCGGGAGGTGAGATCCGAGTCCCCGAAGCCGGGGTGGAGGATCTTCACGGCCACCGGACGACCGAGGACCTCGTCGCGCCCGAGATACACCGTCGCCACGCCGCCGACGGCGATCCCGTCCTCCAGCGTGAACCTGCCGCCCACGCGCCGCGTTTCATCACCCTCCGCCAGACTAAACCACCTCCCGGCCCATAGCCCCCGCGAACGGCGAAAGAGCCTCCTTGAGGCCCATAAGCTCCCCCACCGAAAGCGCCTGCTCGGCGTCGCAAAGGGCATTCTCCGGCTCATGGTGCGACTCAACGAGAAGCCCGTCCGCCTCCGCCGCCACACTCGCCTTCGAAAGCGGAACGACGAGGTCGCGCCGCCCCGCCGCATGGCTCGGATCCACGATCACCGGGAGATCTGTCAGCCTCTTCGCCACGAGCACCGCCGAAAGGTCGAGCGTGAAGCGCGTGCTCGTCTCGAACGTCCGAATGCCCCTCTCGCAAAGAACGACATTCTCTCCGCCCTCCGAAGTTATGTATTCCGCCGCCAAAAGCCACTCGTCCACGCTCGCCGCGAGGCCGCGCTTCAAAATCGCCCCATGCCCCGTCCCGGCGATGGCGGAGCCGATGCGCTTGAGGAGCGAGAAATTCTGCATATTCCTCGCCCCGATCTGGATCATCTCGGCATGCTCCATCACGAGTTCGATGTCATACGGATCCATAACCTCGGTGACGACCTTCAGCCCGAACTCCGAAGAGACCTCGGACATGATCTCGAGTCCCTCCTTCCCGAGTCCCTGAAAGGAATACGGCGAGGTGCGCGGCTTGAAAGCGCCGCCCCGGATGTACTCGAAGCCGGACTCCTTCACGGCCTTCGCGCCCTCGTAAAACTGCTCGTAGCTCTCGACGGTGCATGGCCCGGCGACGACGCGGAAGGTTCCGGGTTTTATCATGCCGTTCGCGGTGCGAGCGCTCGCTTCGGTCGAGAGATCCACGTTATTGCCTCGGCTCGCTGCGCTGAATTTCGAGATCCCGGATGCGGTGGAGGATCATCTCGAAGATGTCGCGCATGGAGGAGTCGTATATCGGCCCGTCGTTTTGCTCGACGACGCGCCGGAGAATCTCCTCCTCGCGCCTCGGGTCGAAGAGGGCGACGCCCGCCTCGCCTTTGAGAGCGACGAGCTCCTGGACGATCCTCGCCCGCTCGTTAAGGGTGCGGATCAAAGCGGCGTCCACCTCGTCGACGCGCCCTCTGAGTTCCTCGACCCTGCCGTGGATTTCCGCATCGCCCATAGGCTTCGATTGTAGCAGTTTGAGCCGCCAGCCTTCAGGAGAGGAAAGTTTCAGGCATCAGGTTTCAGGCTTCAGCAAAAGACGTGAGCGCCGCCCAAGCCGCTATTGCAAGCCGTAGCAAAGAGGAATATCTTTACCAACAAGCGACAGACGCGAACAAACCTGAAACCGCGCGACTGAAAGGAGCGCTTTGTTCAGAGAGGAACTCGAACCGCTCCGCCCATACGTCCCGCCGAAGTCGTGGCGAATGGCCGCCGAAAGCGACGACGACGGACTCGCCAAACTCACCTCCAACGAACTCGCCTTCGGCCCATTGCCGGAGGCCGAAACCGCCCTCACAGAAGCCCTTACCCGCGCGAACCGATACCCGGACAGCCACGTGAGTCGGCTCCGCGAAGCCGTCGCCGACGCGAACCCCGGAAGCGAAACCTCGAACGTCCTCGTCGGGAACGGGTCGAGCGAGGTCATCTTCAATGTTTTGCAACTCCTCCCCCCCGGAGACGTCGTTTACGGATGGCCGTCTTTCAGCATGTACCCTACGATATGCGCCGTCCTCGGCATGAACGCCCGCGAAGTCCCCCTCACGGAGAACGAGAAATTCGACCTCGAAGCGATGCTCCGAACGGTCACACACGAAACCCGCGCCGTCATCCTTTGCAACCCGAACAACCCGAGCGGCACGTACCATCCCCTCGACCGTATCCGGGAGTTCGCGGGGGCATTGCCGGAGAACGTCGTCCTCATCGTGGACGAAGCGTACGTGGAGTTCGTGGACGACCCGGCGTACGGGGACTCCCACGCCCTCGCCCTCGAAAGCCCGAACGTCGTCATGGCCCGAACCTTCTCGAAGGCGCACGGGCTTGCGGGGCTTCGCGTCGGGTACGGCATCGCCTCGGAGGAGATCGCCGACTACGCCGAGAGGGTTCGCTTCCCCGTCTCGGTGAACCTCGCCGCGCAAGTCGCGGCCACGGCCTCGATGCTCGCGAAGGAGAAAGTCGAGGAAAGGGCGAAATTCGTCATCCGCGAACGAGGCCGTCTCGAAGAAGCATTCGGAAAGGCGAACCTCGAATACATCCCCTCACAGGGAAACTTCATCATGGTTCGCTTCGCCGCCGCCGATTTCGAGAAATCCGGCGTCCTCGTGCGCGAGGGCGAAGCGCTCGGATACCCCGGATGGAGCCGCGTGACGGTCGGGAACTCCTCCGAGAACGACCGCGTCATCGAGGCGTTGTGAGGCTCGCTTCGCTTCGCGCTTGCCAGCCGTCAGCCATCAGCCGTCGGCTTTTTTGGAGGGTGGCGAAAGCCGCATGAGAGTTCCATTCGTATCGCGTCCGACAGACCATCGCACGGGGACGGGGGCTTCGGAGCGAAAGGTTCTCGCTTTCACGGCGGCGGTGTTCGTGGTTTCCACCGCCGCTGTCGCCTCCCTCCTCCTTTATCTCGGGCAAGGAGCGTTCGCATCCTTCCTCGCCGGATTTTTCGTCGGCGCGACGGCTGCCGTCGAGGTCGGATGGTTCGGCGGACACGCGCTTTTCTCGAAGGACGGAGACGCATGAGCCGCTCGCTCGGGATCATCGGCGTCGGACTCATCGGCGGCTCCGTCGGCCTCGCCGCGAAAGAGTCCGGCTGGGAAGTCGTCGGGGCGGACACGCCCGAAGCCCTCGAAGAAGCGAAATCGCTCGGAGCCATCGACCGGGCTTCGGCGCTCAAAGAGATCCGGGGCGCCGACCTCATCGTCCTCGCCGCCCCGATCTCGAAGATAAAGGAACTCCTCGGCGAGCTCCATCCCACCGAAGCCCTCATCACCGATGTCGCCTCGACGAAGACGGCCATCGTAAACGAGGCGGAGTCGCATGGCCTACGCTTCATCGGTGGGCATCCGATGGCCGGGAGCCAGCTTTCCGGCGTGGCGAACGCGAAGGCCGACCTCTTCCGCGGAGCGCGATATTTCCTCACCCCCACCGAGACGACCGACCCGGATGCGTACCGTGAAATCTCCGCGTTCGTGCGGGACTTCGGCGCGATGCCGACCGCCGTGGAGCCGGAGAAGCACGACCTCCTCATGGCCGCCGTCTCGCATTTGCCGCACCTCATGGCCGCCGCCCTCCTCAAAGTCGCCTCGGACATCTCGCCGGAGGCTCTTTCCTTCGCCGGATCGTCTTTCCGCGACCTCACCCGCGTCGGCTCCTCGAACCCGGAATTGTGGTCGGATATTTTGGCCGAGAACGCGCCCGCCCTCGGTGAGGCTCTCGGGGCGTTCGCAGGGGCGATGGCGCAGCTCGGGAGCGAAGTTCAAGATAAAAGAAGCATGGCGAAGCGCTTCGACGACGCGAGGGAGGCATACGACGCGCTCGGCGGCATCCTCATCGAGAGGAGCGAGGAGAACCGCGATCTCGCCATCCCGGTCGAGAACCGCCCCGGCGTCTTCTCCGAGGTGACGACGCTCATGGGGTCGAACTCCATAAACATCCTCGACCTTTACGTGCGCCACTCGAACACCGAACGCGCCGCCCTCGTCCTCACCCTCGACGCGGGCGACGCAGAGAAAGCGAGGACTTTACTCCGGGACACGGGGTTTCGGGCGGAGATTTTAGGCTGAGACGATCTTTTCGAGGATTTCTCGCAAACTTCGAAGATCCTCTTTGGAAAGCGCGGCGTCTTCGGGGGGCCTCCCCGAGCCGGGCGACGAAGCGCTCCCGAAGATCCCGCCCCTCCTCCGTGGCGACGAGCGTCTTCACCCGGCGGTCGCCCTCCGAAGTCCGCCGCTCGACGAGACCCCCTATCCTCCAGCCTGTCGGCGATGACCGCGACGAGCGTGCCGAATAAGACACCCTCAGCCGTCAGCGGCCGCTCTCGAATGGTCATCTTGGCTCCGGTCGCCGTTCTTTTCGTGCGATGCCCATCATACTATCCGACGACCGCCTCATACAGCGCGTCGCATTCGCCTTTGAGGACGCCGGACGTGATATCCACTTCTCCGAAGGAGGATCGGGACACGACCTCGTGGATGGGGATTTCTGTGCGGAGCACCCCGAGTTTTTTCAAAGTCTCCGCCGATGTTCCGATGACGACGCGAGGGATGCCCGCCCACAAGATCGCCCCGGCGCACATCGGACACGGCTCGGCGGTCGTGTACAAAGTGAGGCGGCTCCACTCGACATCCGGGTTCTTCTCGGCGAGGTCGTATATCGCCGCCGTCTCTCCGTGGCGAACGGGGTTTCGGTGTCCCTCATTAAACGCTGTGGCGAGGACTTCGCCCGATTCCCCGTCCACTATAACCGCCCCGAACGGCGAGGCTGGATTGTTTTTCGCGGCCTCGATGGCGAGGCGCATGTGCTTTTCGTGGTTCATTTGCCGAGGATGCGGCGGAGGGCGCCTTCGAGTTCGGGGTGGCGGAACTCGTAGTTCGTCGCTTCGAGCTTCGTCGGCTCCATGCGGGCGCTCGCGAGGAGGAGAGCGTCGGCGACCTCGCCGAGCATGATGCGGGCCGCCGCAGCCGGGAGCGGGAGGAAGGTCGGGCGGCCGAGGACTTCGCCGAGGACTTTCGTGTATTCGGCGTTCGTCACCGGGTTCGGGCTTCCGACGTTCACCGGGCCGATCACCGAGTCGTTCTCTATCGAGTGGCGGATGGAGCCTATGAGGTCGTCGAGGGCGACCCAGCTCCAAAACTGGTTTCCGCTCCCGACCTTCCCACCGCCCCCGAGCTTGAAAATGGGGAGCGTCGTGCCGAGGGCGCCGCCTTCGGTGGAGAGCACGATCCCGATCCTCGGATGCACGACCCGGATTCCGGCCTCGCGGGCGGCGTCGGCGGAGCTTTCCCAAACTTTGCAAACCTCGGCGAGGAAGTCCGATCCGGGGCCGGAGTCCTCGCGGAGAAGCTCGTTCCCCCGGTCACCGTAATATCCGACCGCCGACGCGCTCACGAGAACCTTCGGCTTGTCGGTGAGCTTCGCAAGGGTCTCGGAGAGGAACGTCGTCCCTTGCCTCCGGCTCTCCATGATGCGGGCTTTTTTCTGCGGAGTCCACCGGTCGGTCACGGGGTTCGAGCCGACGATGGACTCCCCGGCGAGATGGACGACCGCGTCGTGGCCTTCGAGCCGGGAGGAGTCCACGCTCCTCCGCGAGGGATCCCACCTCACCGTATCCTCCGAAGAAGGCTTCGAGCGGCTGAGCGTCGTGACCGTATGCCCCGCCCCCCGAAGCTCCTCCGACAAAGCCGTTCCGACCATCCCCGTCGCCCCGCTCACAAGCACCTTCATACCGCCTCCTCGCGCCGTTTCCACACATGATAACTTTTACCCGTGCGAACATACTCCCACGCCACCCTCACATACGCCGTGATCCGAACGACGAACCGCTCCACCCCGCGAAAAGCCGCGCTCGCCGTCCTCGGAGCGACGCTTCCCGATATGCCGATGCTCCTCGGGGCCGCATGGCTGTGGACGAAAAGAAGAGCATTCTCCCGAAAAGCCTTCGACGACGAAGTATGCGGAAGAACCCTCTTCCGCGAGCCGGACGCCGCCCTCCATTCGGCGGTGGTCGCCGCCTCCGCGATGCTCGCCGAACGCATCATCCGGGGAAAGAACTCCGCCTTCCTCCTCGGATGGGCCGGACACGTATTCGTGGACTCCCTCACCCACGGCGAGGACGCCCGCCCCGCTTTATGGCCGTTCTCGGAGTGGCGTTTCAAAAGTCCGGTTTCGTATCGTGAAAAAAAGAGATACGGGAGGATATTCGCCATCATCGAGCATACCGTGGACATCTCGATCCTCGCGGCGATGCTCCGCGAAAATCAAGCGGGTTCGAGGATAAACTCTTCGACCTTTTCGCCCCGAGCATTCGAGAAGCCTTCATCCTCGCCGGAGAGTACGAACCCGCATTTTTCGAGAACCCGTATCGAGGCTAAATTGTCCTTCGCGGCGTGGGCATGGAATGGTCGCGTCTTTACGAGATCGAGGAATTTCGAGAGGGCTTCGGTGGCGACGCCCTTTCCCCAAAATTCCCTTCCAATCCAATAACCCACCTTCCGCTCCCCGGATCGCTCGAAGGACAGAATATTTCCGGCCACCCGACCATCGAAGAGGATGGTCTTCTTCACGATACTCTCGTCGGACAAAATCCTCTTCCAATGCGCCGCGAAGGCTCCTCGATGCGTCGGGTCTTTCGCCGTGAAGGCGGCCATGCGGTTCGCTTCCGGGTCGCGTTGGAAATCGAAGAACGAGGCGAGGTCGGCTTCCAACGCGTCGCGCAAAACGACGGCGAAAGACAATTCAGCGCCCAAGCTCCCGCCGCGCTATATCGTCCCGCCCTTCGAGGCTCTTCCGTTCTTTGGAATTGCTGTCGCTCTTTTCGTTCACCATGCCCGCTCCCCCCGCCAAAGCGCCGACGACCCCCGCCAAATCTTGAAGCTCCGACGGTATGACGAAGAGCTTGTTCGCCTCGCCCTTCGCCATCTCGGGGAGCGTGCGGAGGTACAAATAACGGAGCGCCTCCGGGGAAAGCTCGCTCTCGTCGAGTTGGTCGAACAACGCCCCGGCCATCTTTATTTGCGCTTCCTGAACTTTGCGATACGCCTCCGCCTCGCCCTCGGCGCGGAGAACCTGTGAACGCTGGTCGCCCTCGGCCTTGAGGATCTCCGACTCCTTTTGCCCTTCCGCTTTGAGGATGGCGGAGCGTTTGTCTCCTTCGGCGGTGAGGATGGCGGCGCGCCGGGTCCGCTCGGCTTGCATTTGTTTTTCCATCGCTTGCTGGATGTCGCGGGGCGGCGTTATCTCTTTCAACTCCACACGTGTGATCCTCACCCCCCATCCGCCCGTAACTTCGTCGAGGATCTCACGCAGCTTCTCGTTGATTTCGTCCCTCGAAACCAGCGTTTGATCGAGCGTCATGCTCCCAATTACGTTCCGGAGGTTCGTCTGTGTGATTTGCTCCAGCGCGTCGGTGAAGTTGGCGACTTCGTACTCGGCTGACCGAGCCTCCACCACCCGATAATAAACGACGGTCGAAATCTGCATCCCCACGTTGTCGTTCGTTATGACGGCTTGCGGCTGGAACGAGACAACCTGTTCGCGCATGTCCGTCTTCGGGAGCATCCGGTCCATCACCGGAACCACGAAAGTGAGTCCACTCTCGGCGGTCCGGTGGTATTTCCCGAAGCGTTGGATGATACCGACCCGGCTTTGGGGGACGATCCTCACGCTCCTCGCCACTAGCAAAAACATCACGAACGCCACTACCCCGAGGACTACGAGGCCCGTCATAACTCATCTCCTCCTTCGAATGACTCGACTTCGGTTGACTCCACGAGCGCGGTGAGGCCGTCGGTGTCGAGAACCCGGACTTTGGCTCCTTTCTCAATCCGCTGGTCCGGGTACAACGACCTCGCCGTCCAAAACTCTCCGTTCCCGATCTTCACCGTCCCGCTCTCGCCCGGCTCGATCTCCTTCATGACGACCCCGCCCTTCCCCGTCAAATTGTGCGGGCTGTCATAATTGTCGCCGTATCCGATCGCGAGCCGATTCAAAAGGGCCGGACGAAGCACCGCCATACTCAAAAGCGAAGCCGCCACGAAACCCACGATCTGAACCCCCATCCCGAACCCGAGGAAAGCGAGCAAAACCCCCACCGTCGCCCCGAGCGCGAAGAAAAGCAAAAAGAAGGAAACGGTCATGATCTCACCCACGAAAGCGAGGGCGGCGAGTACGACCCAGAAAATTACTTCCCAATCCAAAGCTCGGCGAGCCTCCTTTGACATATTCTATAACAGCGCACGAAAGGTGCGATTCTCGACTCGAACGAGCCACTCCGACAAGCCTTCCCGAGCAATAAAAAAACGCCCCTTTCGAGGCGCCTTCGAGGTTGCGTTTTTCTTCGTGGATCATCCCGCTCCGCCCTTCTCCCGAGCGAGGTATGCCCGACCTTTTTCGGTGATGTCGAACCACGCGACTTCGGAGATGTCCGGTTCGCGCCCGAGGGCTTTCCATTCGCGCTCGATGCGCTCGATGGCCTCGTCGGCGGAGAGCGGCCACGGGATGAAGTCGCTCCGGCCTTTCGGAATTCCGGCGTGGATATAACCGCCCTTCACAAGCTCCGACACGACGCGCCTTCCGGCTTCGCGGGCGGCTTCGGGGTTGTCTTCGAGGTCTTCCTCCGCCTCGACCGTCCAAAGGAGTTCCCACAAATCGAGGTGATCCTCGGCGTTCGCCGCGAGGAGGCCATGCGCCCCTTTTGAAAGGGTTTTCGTCTGCTTCGCCATTTTCATCCGCCTAATATTCTTCCGGCTCCACGAACTTCCATTTATCGATCCTTATGCCGTCAATACTAACATCCATCGTATATGGCTTCGTGCCAGTCGGAGGCCGAAGCCCGACCGCCCCCAAGCCCGGCAAATCCACCAAAACTCCCGGATACTCGCTTCCGTCCAATTCGACGCCACCTTCGGTGAGTTCGCGGAAAAGACTTTCTGGCTCGTACTCGTTTATCGGGATTTTCCACACATGCTTCGCCCGTCCGCCCCGACCTCCCGGCTTCCCGATGTATTCCCCACCGGGACGCAGAATATCCTCGATGCGCCTCCAGATTTCGTTCGGATCATACGGCTCCATGAAGGACGCTTATATCACGAACCACTCCACAGCGGCGAAACCCACCCCCTTCCCGTATACTCGCAAATCGAGATGGGAAGGATAGTCCGGGAGGTTCCACGTTGAAGATCGCCGTTCTCATGGGAGGCACGAGTACCGAACGCGACGTCTCGCTCTCCTCGGGAGCCGCGGTCGCCGCCGCCCTCCGCTCCTCCGGCCACGATGTTTCGGAGGTGGACACCGCCCTCGGCCTCGAAAACCCGGAAACGTCCTTCGTAGATAAAGAAGGCGCGAAGGAAAACTCCGTCGGAGTCGCCCGGAAGCCGCCGAGCTTGCCCGAGCTTCGGGATATGGAGGACAAACTGCGCGGCCACGTCTTCGCGCCGTGGACACTCGAAGCATGCCGGATCTCCGACGTGGCGTTCATCGCCCTCCACGGAGGCTTCGGGGAGGACGGCCGCCTCCAAGCCGCGCTCGAGATGGCGGCCATCCCCCACACCGGGACGACATACCTCGGATGCGCCCTCGCTTTCAACAAAGACGTCTCGAAGCGCGTCATGCGCTCCTCGGGCATATCCACGCCGAAATGGCGCGAAATCCGCGACGCGAACATAAATGTCTCGGACATCGAAGTCCCCTTCGGATTCCCGCGCATCGTGAAGCCCGCGAAGGGAGGCTCCACCCTCGGTGTCTCTCTCGTCGAGGACGAAGGCGAGTTCGAAAATGTCGTCCGGGAGACGCACGGATACGGCGAGGTCGTCCTCATCGAGGAGTACATCGAAGGCCGAGAGTTCACGGTCGGGGTTCTCGGCGAGGAGGCGCTTCCCGTCATAGAAATAGTGTCCCCCGGCAAAGTCTTCGACTACGAATCGAAGTACCAGCCCGGCGCGGCGAAGGAGATATGCCCCGCCCCCATCCCCGACTACCTCGCCGCCGATTTGCAAAGCCTCGCCCTCTCGACCCACGAGAGTTTGAAGGTCGGGGGCGATGCTTATTCGAGGGTGGATTTCCGCGTCTCGGGGGAGGGCGAGCCTTTTTGCCTCGAAGCGAACGTGCTTCCCGGCATGACGCCGAACAGCCTCCTTCCGCTCGCCGCCTCGACCGCCGGGATCCCATTCCCGGAACTCTGCGAGCGGGTCGTCGGCCTCGCCGTCGGATAGTCGCCCGACAGCGGGAGTTCATAAAAATCGGCCACTTCTCGTCAGCGAGGCGACGGGCGCGCCCGTACGAGAAGTATTTCCTGAAGCCTGAAACCCGATGCCTGAAACCCGGATCGCCGAAGAATGCCTCCGCCCCCCGAACCCGATAGTAAAATGCGTCCCGGCGTATACATCCGAGCGAGGAGAGGGATGCCCCCCGACAACGAACCGGAAGCGAAGGCGAACGCCAAAGACTCCCGGCCTTTCCTCGTCCGCCACGGGCAAAAGATGGCGGCCCTTCTTTTCTGGCTCATCCTCCTCGGCGGGTACCAGATTTATGCGTGGCGAGCCGGACTCACGCCGCTCGGAGCGGTGCGCGAACTCGCCGCTTTTTTGTCCGAGAACCCGCTCGGGTGGCTCGTGTTCATCGTCGTGTACGCCGCGCGGCCGCTCATCCTTTTTCCGGCCACCCTTCTCACCATCGCCGCCGGGTTCGTGTTCGGGGCGGTTTTGGGCGTCGCGCTCACGATCGTCGGCGCGAACGCCTCGGCGATGGTCGCGTACCTCGTCGGACGGTATTTCGGGGGCGACGTCCTCGAAGAGGGCGATGGAAACGAGGGCTTCCTCGCCCGGTACACGAAGCCGCTGCGCGAGAACAGCTTCGAGACGGTTCTCATCATGCGCTTCATCTTCCTCCCATACGACCTCGTGAACTACGCGGCGGGCTTTTTGAAGATACGGGCCGCCCCCTTTATCCTCGCCACGTTCCTCGGCTCCCTCCCGGCGACCCTCTCGTTCGTCCTCTTCGGAGCCTCCATCGGGGTGGAAGCGCTTTCGGGGACGCCGGAACTTGACTGGCGCATCCTCGGCGCCTCCGCCGCGCTGTTCGTGGCGAGCCTCGCCCTCTCGCAATTTTTCAAACGCCGGAGACGCCGCATAGACACGAAGACCCCCGACAAGGAGGCATGACATGAGCGAACGGTACGACCTCGTGATCATAGGCGGCGGTACGGCGGGACTCGTCTCCGCCGCCGGGGGCGCGTCCCTCGGAGCGAAAGTCGCCCTCATAGAGCGCGACAAACTCGGTGGCGACTGCCTTTATACCGGGTGCGTCCCCACGAAAGCACTCGTCAAAAGCGCGAGAGTGGCGAAGCTCGTAGACACCTCCGAGGACTTCGGCATAAAGAGCGGGAGCATGGAAGTGGACTTCCCCGCCGTCATGGAGAGGATGAAGAGGATCGTCGAGAAGGCCGGGGAGGCCGACGACCCCGACCGCTTCCGAAAGCTCGGCGTGGACGTGCTTCTCGGCGACGAAGCGAGCTTCGCCTCGCCGGAGGAGATAAACGTGGATGGCCGCCGCCTTCGCGCTCCGAACTCCATCGTCGCGACCGGGAGCCATGCCGTCGCGCCACCGGTGTCCGGACTCGAAGAGGTTGGGTATCTCACGAACGTCGAGGCTTTATCGCTCGAAAAGTTGCCGAAGTCCATGACCATCATCGGGTCGGGGCCGATCGGGTGCGAGTTCGCCCAGATTTTCGCCCGCTTCGGATGCGACGTGGCGATGATCGACATGGTGGAGAAGCCACTATCCAAAGAAGACCCGGAAATCAGCGCGGAGATCCTCCGATGCCTCGAAGCCGACGGCGTCTCGTTCCACGGCGGCTTCACCGTCGAAGAGGCGCGGACGGAGGACGGCGAGAAGGTTCTTTCGGCGACGAACAAAGTCGGGGAGAGAAGCGAGCTTCGTTCGGAGGAGATACTCGTCGCCGCCGGACGCGCCCCGACCGCCGGGAGCCTCGCCCTCGGAAACGCCGGGGTCGGCATCGAAAAGACGGGCATTCCGGTGGACGAATTGATGCGGACTTCCGCCCCGAACATATACGCCGCCGGGGACATCACGGGGAAGCTCCTCTTCACGCACGTCGCGGAGTATCAAGGGCGGATCGCGCTCCGGAACGCCCTCTTCCCGATAAAAACGAGGGCCGATTACCGCGTCGTCCCGTGGACAACCTTCACCGACCCGGAGGTCGCCCGAGTCGGGATGACCGAGGACGAGGCTCGCGAGGAGCATGGATCGGGCGTGAAGGTTTATAGAAAAGAGTTCGCGGATGTGGACCGGGCTGTCGCGGACGGCGAGACGGCGGGACTGGCGAAGATCGTCACGACGAGGCGGGGGAAAATACTCGGCGGGCATATCATCGGGCCGGACGCGGGGAACCTCATACACGAGATCGTGCTCGCGATGAAGAAGAACATCCCCATACAAACTCTTTCGCAGACGATCCACGTTTATCCGACGCTCGCGCAAATAAACCAGCGAGTCGCCGACGAATATTATCGGGAGAAGCTCTTCTCCGGCCCGGCGACGAAGGCGTTCTCCGCGTTCTTCTCGGCGCGGCGGATGGTTCGGGGGCGGAGGGGGCTTTGATCCGCTCGAAGGGGCGCGGCGTATTCCGAAGTGCGCGGAGTACGCACAAAATGCTTCGCCACGAACCCGACGGAAGGCCGAAACCTTGAAACTCAAAGCGTCGTTTCTCGCCCTCCTCTTCTCGCTCGCATTCATCGCCTCGGCGTGCGGCGCGGTCGGCGGAGGCTCGTCGGACTCTTCCGGCTCCGCCGAAGGCGAGACGCGCTCCTTCGAGGAGCTTTCCTCCGAGGCGGAAGGCTCGACCGTCCGTTTCTTCGGCTTCGGGGGCGACGACCGGACGAATGCGTATCTCGACGAGTGGGTCGCTCCGAGGCTGGAGGAGGAGTATGGGATCACGCTCGAACGAACCCCGGTGAGCGACACCGCCGACGTGGTGAACAAACTCCTCAACGAGCGGCAAGCCGGGGAGGACGAAGGGACGACCGACCTCGTGTGGATCAACGGCGAGAACTTCTTCACCGGCTCGCAAGCCGAGCTTTGGTTCGGGCCGTGGGCCGAGAGGCTTCCGAACGCCGAGTTCATAGACTACGAAGACCCGGGCATCGCCCTCGACTTCGGGTATCCGGTGGACGGGATGGAGGCGGCGTGGAGCCAGGCTCAGTTCGTCATGATCTACGACTCCGCCGAGGTGGACGACCCGCCCGAGTCCTTCGCCGAACTCGCCGAATGGACGGAGGAGAACCCCGGACGCTTCACATACCCCGCCCCCCCGGACTTCTTCGGGAACGCCTTCATTTTGCAAGCCCTTTACAAGATAACGGGCGACACCGAAACATACGGCGAACCCTTCGACGAAGAAACTTTCGAGGAGCGAGTCTCCGAGTTCGCGGAGTATTTCAACGACATCGAGCCGAACCTTTGGCGGGAGGGCGAGACGTACCCGACATCGGGGGCGGCTCTCGACGAACTTTACCAGAACGGCGAGGTGGACATGACGATGAGCTATAACCCGTACTCCGCGCAGGAACTCGTGGACGACGGCGTGTTCCCGGAGACGACGCGGACGTACCTCTTCGAGGACGGCACGCTCGGAAACACGAGCTATCTCGCCATCCCGTTCAACGCCCCGAACACCGCCGGGGCGCAAGTCGCCGCGAACTTCATGCAAAGCCCCGAAGCGCAAGCCGAACTTCAAAGACGAAACGTCGTCGGCGGCCTCGCCACATTGGATGTCGAGAGCCTCCCCGAGGAGGAGCGGGCGGAGTTCGAAGAGATCTCGTCCGAGGGCGAGGCCGTGCTTCCGCTCGAAGAATTGCAAGGAAATCAGCTTCCCGAGGCTCGGACGGAGTGGACGCTCGAACTTCAGGATGCGTGGGTCTCCGAGGTTCAAAGGGATTAAAGTGCCTCCGACGAATATTCGAGCGACGTGTTCCGGGGGCTTCGCGTTCCGGGGAAAGGCATCCGCCCTTCGCCGAACCCGGCTCGGGAGCGTTTGACCCGCGTGGGCGGACGGCTCAAAATTTCGCTTCTTCTCGCGCCCGCGGTGCTCGTCATCGGGACTTTGTTCATCGGCGGGCTTTATGCGGCCCTCATCCAGTCGCTCGGGTATTTCCCGGCCATCGGGCAGACGGAGATGAGTTTGTCGGCGTACCGCGAGGTGCTTTCGAGCGGCTATTTCGTGGATTCACTCGTTCTCACGGTGTATGTCGCGGTCGCTTCGACGGTGATCTCGACGACGCTCGCCGTTCTCGGGGCTTTGGCTCTCCGACGGTCTTCCGGGACGGTGAGCGCGGTGGTTTTCCAGATTCCGATCACCATCCCCCACCTCGTCGCCGCCGTCGGCATCGCGCTCGTCGTCTCGCAGACGGGGCTCGGGGCGCGATTCGCCTCCGCCCTCGGACTCGTCGGGGAGCCTTCGGATTTCCCGGCGCTTCTTTACGATAAATATTCCGTCGGCATCATCCTCACTTATGTTTGGAAGGAGGTTCCGTTCGTCGCGCTCGTCGTCCTCGCGGGGCTTCGCGGCGTGGCGGCGGAACTCGAAGAGGTGGCTCAAACGCTCGGGGCGAATGCTTGGCAGCGGTTTTGGCACGTCATATTTCCGGTCATCGCGCCGGGGGTCGTGGCGGCGAGCCTCATCGTCTTCGCGTTCACGTTCGGGGCGTTCGAGGTTCCGTACCTCCTCGGCCAGGATTTCCCGACGATGCTCCCGGTGACGGCGTACAACGACTACCGGAGCATCGAACTCTCCGATCGTCCGGGAGCGATGGCTATAAACATCATCATCGCCGTCATAACCGCCCTCTTCGCCGCCGCGTACCTCCGCCTTTCCCGGAGCCTCGGACGTGGATGAACGTGGGTAAAAAGCGGCACAACGTGTGGCTCGTCCTCGCCGCCCTCGTCGTCGTCGTTCCGTTCGTCCCGCTGGTTTTGTGGGCGTTCGCGGGGGAGTGGCGGTTCCCGGAACTCCTTCCGACGGAGTTCTCGCTCCGGGGATGGGAAGAGGTCTTCTCCGGTGGGAACCGCGTCCCGGAGGCGGTTATGAACAGCCTCATCATCGGGGCGGCGGCGACGGCGGCCTCGGTGGCGGTGGGGCTTCCGGCGGGGATGGCGATGGGCGGGTATGAGTTCCGATTCAAAGGAGCCGTCATCTTCCTCATCCTCCTCCCGATACTCGTCCCGCCTCTCGCCTCGACAATGGGGATACATTTGACTTTCATCCGTCTCGGGCTTTCGGACACGGTGTTCGGGGTGTTTCTCGTGCATCTCATACCGACGGTTCCGTATACGGCGATCATCCTCACGAGCGTTTTCGCGGACATGACGGGCGAGATGGAGGAGGCGGCGAGGAGCCTCGGGGCGAGTCCGTGGCAAGCGTTCCGCCACATAACGCTCCCACAGGCGGTTCCGGGCATCGCGGTGGCGGCTCTCTTCGCGTTCCTCGTATCGTGGAGCCAATATATTCTCACGGTTTTGATCGGGGGCGGTTCGGTTATAACTTTGCCCATGCTTCTTTTCTCGGCGGCATCCGGCAACGATCCGGTCATAACGTCGGTTCTCGCGATCCTCTTCGCCCTCCCCGCCCTCGTCGTCCTCGTCGTCGCGCTCCGGTTTTTGAAGGGCGACGATGAGTCGGGCGTGATCGGCCTCGGAAAACCGTCGTGAAGACGGGGAGGCGGGAGTCGGGAGGCACTCGCTTCGCCTCGGCTTTCGCCATTCGCTTCGCTCGTTTCGGGAGTCGGGATACTCTCGACTCGCCCATACCGTGTACCTTCTCCTCCCCACTCGACGAACACTCGCCGGATTCGATCGGGTGCTTTGATGGCGAACGCTTCGCCATCGCGCCTTTCCCGACTCCCCACTCCCCACTCCCCACTCCCGGCGAGCGACAGCGACCATGACCGCGAAGCTCGAAATAAAGAACCTCTCCCACCGATACCGGAAGGGCGAGGAGTTCGCCGTCTCCGACCTTTCGCTCGATGTGGAACCGAGGGAGTTCGTCGCGCTTCTCGGGCCTTCGGGGTGCGGGAAGACGACGGCGTTGAAAGTCATATCCGGTCTCCTCGCGCCGACTTCGGGCGACGTTCTCGTGGACGGGGAGTCCATACTCGGGGTTCCGCCGGAGAGGCGGAGGGCGGCGATGGTCTTCCAGAAATCGCTCCTCTTCCCGAACATGAGCGTCGAGGAGAACGTCGGCTTCGGGCTTCGGATGCGGAAGGCGGGCCGCGAGGAGTCGGGGCGGAAGGTCGCGGACGCTTTGCGGCAAGTGCGGATGGACGGCTTCGCGTATCGGAGGCCGGGGGAGCTTTCGGGCGGCCAGCAGCAAAGGGTCGCGCTCGCCCGCGCCCTCGTCACCGAGCCGAGGCTCCTCCTTCTCGACGAGCCGCTCTCCGCGCTCGACGCGAATCTGCGCGAGGAGATGCGCGCGCTCGTGAAGCGGCTTCAAAGGGAAGGCGGGTATACGACGGTGTTCGTGACCCATGATCAGGAAGAGGCGGTGGTTCTCGCGGACCGCATCGCGCTCCTCTTCGGCGGCGAGCTTCAAATGTACGACGAGCCGGAAGCCTTTTACGACCGACCCGCGAGCCGGGAGGCCGCCCGCTTCTTCGGCGCGACGAACTTCATCGAAGGCGAGGCGAAAAACGGCTCGGTGGACACGCCGCTCGGAAAACTGAGGCTCGAAAGATCGGCGTCTCCCGGCGAGACGACCCTCACCATCCGACCCGAGGCGGTGCGCCTCGACGAGAGCGGCGGCGAGAACTCGTTTCCGGCCACGGTCTCGTCGGCGACGTACCTCGGCACGCAAGTTCATTATGAGCTCGAAGCGAGCGGCGTCGTCCTCCGCGCCGCGCTTCCGCCGCATGTCCGGCTGAAAAAGGGCGACGAAATAACGGCTCGCCTCCCGGCGGAGTCGTTGTGGGCGTTGGAATAATCCCGGTCGCGTCCGGTGTGGAGCGAAACCCGAAGGAGGCTTCCACCCGTGTCGGGGTATTCTCGACTTTCTCTCTTTCGGCCCGTTCCCCTTCCGACTCCCGAGGCGGGCGTCATCGAGCGGCTCCCGACTCCCGATTCTCTTCCCGGCCTTCGGCGAAGACGCTGTATTCGAGCCGTTCGAGGGTTTCGATCCACGCCCTCCCGGTGTTCGGGTTTATGTTGAAATGGTTTCGGAGGATGCCGAGGTTTTCGTCGGGCTGGGACTCGTGGTTTATGAGAACGGCGGCGGCTTCCTCTCTTCGTTCCATCGTCTCCTCGCCGCGCTCCATGCCTCGCGAGTACGAGAGCGGGAGGCTCACGGCGAGGATGACGGCGACGGCGGCGAGGGAGAAAACGGAGACCGGGGAGCGCGTATGCGTCGCGGCCTTCACGAGCATCACGTATATGCCGACGACGGCGAGGACGGAGTACGTCACGTACTTCTCGTTGAGGGCGTTTCCGAGGCCGGAGCCGCCACGGGCGACGGTGGTCGCCGCGAGGGTCGCGAGGGAGAATGGCACGAGTGAGATCCAAAACGCGCTCTCCCCGAACTTCCCGTTCTCGAGCATGAAGCGCATCGCCACCGAAGTCAAAAACAAAAGCAAAACGCCCGCCCCGAAAGCCACGTTTTGCTCCCAAAACAGCGAGCTTCCGAGCATCGTGAGGAAGAACTCCGCGCCCATCGCGGGATCCTCCCACATGTACCGCGAAGCCGTATGCTCCGGCGGCCTCTCGAACCCGATGAAGTATATGGCTCCGGCGAGAAGACCCGAAACGCTCCACGCCACGCAAAGGTTCCTCTTCTCCCGCCACGCGAGCGGGAGTATGAGGAGCAAAATCAGTCCGGCGGGCCACACGGGAAGCCCCGGCGCGGCGGAGAACGACGCGACGAGGGCGCTCGCCACGGCCGCCGGAAACGCGAACCTCCTTTCCTTCCCGTCCCCCGAGAGATAAAGGAGATAAAGCGACAAAACCCCGAACGTTTGCGAGAAGACGAGTGTAATCTGGAACGCTTGAACCATGTTCCAAAACTGCCCGAGGCTGAAAACGAGGAACGGAACCGGGACGAAAAACAAAATACTCGCCCCGACGCTCCGCCGGAACGCGAAGAAAAGCACGGCGAGCGTCGCGCACATGCACCCGAGGATGGCGTACAAAATCGCCACGTTGTCGAAGGCGGTCGCCGCCCCGATGGCGAGCATCGCGATGCGCGGGAAAAGTATCCGGTGCTCGTTGTGTTGTGCGAAGAGGTCATCGAAAGCGAGGCTCCCGTCGGCGAGGCTCTCGAAGAGGACGACCATCGTCCACGTGTCGTTGAGCGGCACGTCCACCCCGAACCTCCGCACGAAGTAAAACGCGAACGCCACCGGGGCGAGGATGAGCGGGACGGCGGCGAGCGAGGCGAGGCGAGGATGAACGTTCTTCTTCATCGAGCGTCCGAACCTTCGGCGAAGACGCTGTATCCGAGCCGTTCGAGGGCGGCGGCGCGGCCTTCGATCCCTTCCCATCCGTGGGCCGCCTCGATCTCCCCGGTGGAATGCTCCTCATAATTCGAGAGGATTTCCGCCGCCTCCCCCCGGCTCTCCCGTATGCTCTCCCCACCCCGAATCCCGTTCAAATACGAGAAAGGAAGGCTCGCCAAAACGAAGACGAGCGCGACCCCGAAGGCCGCCCCCGCCACGAGAAAACGCCCGGCGAACACCGCCTTCGCGAGCAAAACGTACGCGCCGATCACGGCGGGTATGGAAAACGTGGCGTACCGTGAGAGGAGGGCTTGTTCGATGCCGCTGTCGAGCCGGCCCGCCGCGACGAAGGCGAGCGAAAAGAGCGAAAAAAGAATCACGGAAACCCAAAACGCATCCTCGCCGAAGCTCCCGCGAAGGAGGACAAAAACCAGACTCGCGGCGACGAGCGCGGCGATGACCACTCCGGCCCCGAAAGCGAGGTTCCTTTCGGCGAACATCGAGCCTCCGAGGAGCGTGACGAAGAACTCGGCGGAGACGAGCGGCCGCGCCAGACTCTCGAACGGCGAATTCCCCCCCGCCCCCTCGACGAGAACGCCGAAATACACCGCCCATATGGCCGCGCCGACGCCTCCCCACGCGATCACGAACCGCCGACTCGCCCGGATCAAAAGAAGATGGACGAGTCCGATGGGCCACGCGAGAAGCCCCGGCGCGGAAGAGAAAGTCGCCACAAACCCGGCGATGAGGGCGAGAAGGAAAGCTCGTCTTTCCGACCCTTCGCCGCGTCGCGTCGCATCGAGGAGAAAGAAGGCGAGGACGCAAAAAAGGAGGGCGAATACGAGTGTGATCTGGAATCCCCAAAGCATGTTCCCGTGCTGCCGGAGGCTCATCGCGAGGAACGCCACCGGAGCGAAGCACCACAAACTTCCCGTGAACTCCCTTCGGAAAGCGAGGGAATACACGACCATCGCGGCGGCGAGGGAGGCGACGATGACGAGCATCTCGAAGCGCACATCGTAGTTCGTGAGGAGTCCGAGTGTGATCATGACGAGCCTCGGGAAGGCGATGACGTGTTCGTGGTGGCTGCTCCATAGTTCCGAGAGCATGAAAGAGCCGGTCGCGGCCCTCTCGATGTTGCCCGCGATCATCCACTGATCCGCGAACAGCGAGTTCACTCCGAACACCCGCACGAAAAGGAAAGCGAGAACGGCTGGCACAGAAAGAAGAATCCATGCTCCGGCGCGAGCCATGCTTCCGCCCGCGAAACCCTTCTTCGTTTTTCGTGCGAGCGAACGTCGCCGTAACCGCAAAATGATCCTCGTCGAAATCTTCGATGTCTTCGGCTTGTGAATTATCTATCTTACCGGGCCGCCACCGCATTTAAACCCGGCGTTCATCCACCGAGAGCATCCGAGACGACCTCCGCATGGTCGAAGGCGAGCTCCACGGAGTTCGGGTCGAGGATTTCCACCTCCTCGGCATCCGTATCGGCCTTCATCTCCCCGCCGACGACGTTCGCCAGAAATGCGACGCTCACGTTGTGTCCCCTCGGGTCGCGGTTCGGCTCGGAGTAAACACCGACGAGCCGGACGAGTTCCACATCGAGGCCCGTTTCCTCTTTCATCTCCCGGACGGCGGCATCCTCGACGGTTTCGCCGATATCCACGAAACCGCCCGGAAACGCCCACATCCCCTCGAAGGGTTCGTTCTTCCGCTTTATGAGGACGATGCCGCCCTCCATAGGGGCCACGATGTCCACCGTGAGCTTCGGGGTTTCGGGTGGGGGCATGTTTTCTCCTTCGACGAAGTTCGAGTCGAAAGGGTACCATCCGATTTCGCCAAAAGAGCTTTCCAACGAACTCCGTCTTAGAAAATTCCGATCAAGTAACCTGCCGCGAGGAGCGCCACGAGACCTCCGAGGACGCCTTTTATCCCTCGCTCCGGCAGGAATTTTTGCAGCCTCGCCCCGGCGTATGTCCCGGCGAGACCGCCGATGCCGAGCGTCGCGCCGAGAAGCCAGTCCGGGGAGGCGGCTTGTGTTCCGACCGGGGATATGGAAAGAACCTCGAAGAATGCGACTCCGGCGACCGAGGTTATGAAGGTTCCGACGAGCGCGGCCCCGGCCACGGTGTATACGGGAAGACCGAAGATGCTTACGAGGAAAGGGGCGATGATCGCCCCTCCTCCGATACTATAAATTCCACCCACGACACCCACGATAAAAGAGAGGCAAAAAACCGCCGGGACACCATACGAGAAACGGCGATCCCCGAACTCATACCATCCCATCCACCGCGAAAAGCCGGAGCCTCGCACCCGCTCCGAGCCGGAGGGACTTCGCGCCCCCCCGCCCCTCCAAACTTCGAGGAGGAGTCGAACTCCCAAATAGAGAAGCACGAGACCGATGAATATTTTGAACACCCTCGGATCGGCGAAGACCGTCGTCCGAAGCACCGCTCCGAAGAAGACGCCGGGCAACGACCCCGCCACGATGATCGCCGCCAAATGCCAAACTATGCGCCCTTCGCGGGCGTACCGATAAACCCCGCCGGGCGTGGCGACGACGTTGTAAATAAGGTTCGTCGGACTCACCGCCGGGCCGACGAAACCGAGGGCGCTCACCTGAAACGGAAGCAAAAGAAACGCCCCCGAAACCCCCGCCGGAGCCGTGAGCGCGGAGACGAGAAACGCCGCCAAAAGCGGAACGAGCGGGTTGACTTCCACCCCCGAAACGGGAAATTCCATCACGCAATCTTAACGCGATACCGGAAGTGAACTCGACTTCCCCGAAGCACGGATACTTCATGGGAACCCTCGAAATCCGGAAGCCCGCGCCGCGAGCCGGGAAAGCGCGTGCCGTCCCCTCTCGGCCCGCGACCCATTACGAGTCCGGGCGAAGACCCTCCGGAGGGATTCCCCGCCGCTCAGCCGGACTCGGTATCGCGGTGGTTTGTCGGTTTCGGAGGAAGCGTCTCGCCGCGACCGAGCTGGGAGAGAGTCCGTGGGGCGGGAAGGCGAGGGTGTCGAAGGAAAGAAAGCCGGGGTCGGATCCGACCCCCGACGGGCGTTCCGTGAATGATCCGGAGGCATCGCGCCGATGGAGCTTGTGTATCATCCGCACCGTGCCGAATAAAGACAAAGCCTCGCCACTCGTCTCCGAGCTTCCGTTCGCGGCGGGCGTGTCCCTCGCCGTCTTCGCGCTTTATGCGGCGACGCTCGCTCCGAGGGTTCTTTATTACGCGCCCGAGAACTTCGACTCGGCCCATTTGCAAGTCGTCGCATACGTCCTCGGCATCCCGAGCTTCACCGGATATCCGACGTACGCGATGCTCTCCCATCTCTTCACGTACATTCCGTTCGGGGAGGTCGCGTGGCGGGTGAACCTCGCATCGGCGGTGTTCGGGGCGGCGGCGGTCGGGGTTTTGTTTTTCGTGTGCCGGAAGATCGGAGCGGGGAGGTTCGGCTCGGCGGTCGGGGCGTTCGCCTTCGGGGTCGGGGCGACGGTGTGGTCGCAGGCGGTGATCGCCGAAGTGTATACGCTCCATGTCCTCTTTATGAGCCTCTTCATCCTCGCGCTCCTCGCATGGAGGGATGGGCGGAGGAGCGGGGTTCTCATAATCGCCGCGTTTCTCGGCGGACTCGCGATGACGAACCATTTGACGAGCATCTTTTTGCTTCCCTCGGCGATTCTCTTCGTTTTCGTCGTGGATCGCTCGAAGATGTTCGATGCGAAGCTCGTCCTCAAAAGCGCGGGGGCTTTCCTTTTCGGGCTTTCGCCGTACCTTTATCTCCCCGTCCGGGCTTCGATGGAGCCGCCGCTCGTGGATGCCGGGCCGGGCGGGAACCCGGCGACGCTTTCCGGTTTCCTCGATCTCGTCTCCGGCGGGGATTTCAAAGGCGCGATGTTCGTCTTCGGCCCGGTGGAGCTTGTGGAGAGGCTCGGTCTTTACGCCGGGCATCTCATCGGGAATTTGAATCCGGCGCTTCTCATACTTTCGCTCGTCGGTGTATTCGTGGTGTGGAGGAGGGACGCGGCGGTTGTCGTTTTGCTCGGTGCCGTTCATTTTTTGAACCTCGGATACGCGCTCGAATACGACATCGAAGACCTCGAAATATATTTCGTCCCGACGTACCTCGCGCTTTGTGTGTTTCTCTCCGTCGGGGCGGGTTCGTCGGTTCGGTGGGTGGAGGCGAGGTTCACGAGCGTCCGGCTCGCGCGTCTCGCGGGTGTGGCGGTGGCGGTCGCCGTCCTCGCTTCCGTACCGTTCGCGTATGCTTCGGCGGATCGCAGCGGGGATTATCTAGGGCGCGAGATCGTCGAAGCCGCGGCGGAGGGGACGAGGCCGGATTCGACGGTTCTTTACCACGGACGGACGCTCCACTATATGCAGATCGTGGAGGGGAGGCGCAAGGACATCGCGCTCGAAGACCCGTTTTATACGGAGGATTGGGTGGAGCGGGCGGAGGATGCCCTCGGGCGCGGCCCGGTGTACGTTCTTTATCCGGGGGCGACGAACACGCGGCTTTATCGGGAGGCGGGCTACGAGCTTCTTCCGGTCCGGGAAGATATGCTTTACGAGGTGGTGGAGAGACGATAATGAAGCTCCTTTGCATAAGCGACCGGGAGGAGAGCATGCTCCACGGCCCGACGCTGAACGCTTACGCCGACGGCGTGGACGCCGTCATATCGTCCGGCGACCTCTCCTTCGGCTACCTCGAATACATCGTCACCTTCCTCGGAGTTCCCGTGTATTACGTCCTCGGAAACCACGACCCCGGCCTCGAAGAAGGCAAATATCCCGGCGGATGCATCCCGCTCGACGGGAGGATCGTGGACGCGGGCGGCGTCGTCCTCGCCGGACTCTCCGGCTCGCGTTTCTATTCCGGCGGCCCGAACCAATACACGGATCGGCAAATGAAATGGAAAACCCTCGGACTCTCGGCGAGGATACGGGGCCGCTCTCTCCTCGGGAGGCCGAAACCGACCGTCTTCGTGACGCACGCCGCCCCGAAAGGGTACGGCGACGCCGGGGATCACGCACATGTCGGCTTCGAGTCTTTCCTCGGGATGGTGGATAAGTTCGAGCCGCCGTTGTGGCTCCACGGGCATGTGCATCTTTACGGACACGAGCAGGAAAAGCGGCGCGTGACGAAGCGCGGCGACACGAAGATGGTCAACGTGTACGGGCATCTCTTTTTGGAGGTGTGAGTAAATAAGCGGAACGCCGCCTTGTTATGGGGCGCGGCGGGATATACATTCATCGGGTGGTCGGGCATATGGATGCGGGCGAACAGGCTGACAGGGACTTCTCGCGGGCGAGGCGGAGGGCTTTCCTCCGGCGCGTCGGGGCGTTTCTGAGGAACGACCCGGCCTCGAACAAGCTCCTCTCCTTCGACGAGGTGAAGAGCGCGCTCGGGGCCGTCGAGCGGGTTTATCTCGGGATGCATACCGTCGAGGTGGCGAAGGTCGTGGGTTCGGTCGGACGCCACCGGGATTTTGACCGGGCGTTTTTGCCGTCGAAGGGCGAGCTTGGCGAGCGGTGGAAGAAGATAGACCGCCTCATGCAAAAAGCCGAGGGGCTTCCCCCGGTGAGCCTTTTCAAGATCGGGGACGCATACTTCGTGAACGACGGGAACCATCGGGTTTCCGTGGCTCGCCAGCAAGGCGTGGAGATGATGGACGCGGAGGTCATCGAGCTTCGGAGCCGCGTCCCGATAGACTCACGGATAACCACCGGGAACCTCCTCCACAAGATGGAGCTTCGCTTCTTCCTCGAACGCCTCCCGATGGATCATGTTTTGCCGGAGGTGAGGATCGAGCTTTCGGACGTCGCGGATTACCGGAGGCTCGGAACGCACATCGAGGCGCACGGGTTCCGGCTCTCGCAGTTGTGGAAGCGGTACGTCTCGCCGGAGGAGGTTCTCCGGGACTGGTTCGAGTATTCGTACCGCCCGATCTCCGAGATGATCCGGGAGGAGAAAGTCCTCACGGCCTTCCCCGGACGCACCGAGCTCGACCTTTATTTGTGGGTGGTGAGAAACCGCGAACGCCTCGCCCTCGAAGCCCGCGACAACCGCGTCTCCCCCGAGAAGGCGATGGACGACATCATCCGCAAACGCCGCTGGGAAAGCCGCATGCCCGGAGCCGAGTGATGCGGAATCCGGGCGAAAGCTCCATCGCGGCTTTTCGCCACCGATGGGCCGGGCATGGCGGATGGCCGCGTTTCTGGCGATGCGCTCGTCCGGGGGTGTGCGCCGGAACCCGTGCCGTTCACCGCCCGCCTTTATAATCCACTCACGAAGCACATCGTCGTCGGCGAGCTATGGACGGAGGATCGCGCATGACACAGGAAAACGGAAGCCCCGGAGAAGGAGCCGCACCGAACGCGCCCGAGAGGAACTCCGGGAACGCGCAAAACACACCGGAGCGGAGGAAGCGGCGGAAGTGGCCGTGGATCGTCGGTGGAGTCGCGGCGTTCATCTTCCTCGGACTCGTCGTCGCGGGGGCGGTCGCCGTCGCGCTGCTGGCGGGCGGCGGTGGCGGGGGGGGTTCGTCGTCCTCAAACTATACCGAGGAGTACGTCTCGGGCGAAGGTTCGGAGAAGGTGGCGGTCATCCCGGTGGAGGGGACGATCGCCGCCGATCTCGGCGGCACCGCCGGCGCCCTTCCAACGACGACGCCCGGCGGTTTGCAAGACGCCCTCGACCAGGCCGCCGACGATGACAGCGTGGAGGCCGTGATAGTGGAGATAAACTCCCCCGGAGGCGGGGTGACGGCGAGCGCGGAGATGCGCGACTCGATCATAGATTTCAAGGAGGAGACGAACCGCCCCGTCGTCGTCTCGATGGCCGACACGGCGGCCTCCGGCGGATACTTTATCGCCGCCCCGGCGGATGAGATCGTGGCTTACGAGTCCACGCTCACGGGTTCTCTCGGCGTATACATCGGGCTTCTCAATATTTCGGAGGCGGCGGAGGAATACGGCATCACGCAGGAATACGTGAGGAGCGGCGAGTTCAAAACTATGGGCGACCCGTTCCGCGAGTTGTCCGGGGACGAGCGTGAGATCTTCCAGTCCATCGTGGATCAAGACTATGAGGAGTTCGTTGACGTCATCGCCGAAGGCCGCGACCTCCCCGAGGACGAGGTTCGTGAGATCGCCGACGGGAGGGTTTACTCGGGCCTTCAAGCTCAAGAACTCGGATTGGTCGACGAGATCGGCGACCTCGACCGGGCGGCGAACATCGCCTCGGAGATGGCCGAGGTCGAAGACCCGACGGTGGTTCGCTACGTTCAGGAACCGGGCCTCGGGAGCCTCCTCATGGCCCGCCTCCAGCCGCAGCCGCCGGAGGCCGTGCAAGTTCTGGAGGCCGCCGGAGTGCGCTTCAGCGGACAGCCGCAATATTTGTACGCTCCCGGAGTCCCGGGCATACGCTCGAATTAGCGGATTGCCGGGTCTCCCCGACAATCCGCCAAAAACCGCTTACGCCGGGACTATCCGCTTCACGCCGATGGCGTTGTACCAGCTTCCGACGGCCTCCTGGCGCACGACGGTTCCGGGGTATGGGGCGTGGATCATGTCCCCGTTCCCGACGAGAATCCCGACGTGCTGGATGCCCCTCTGGTTCCCGGTGTTTCCGAAGATGAGGAATCCGCGCTGGCGGCTCGTCCTGGCGACTTTGGCGCCCGGCCCGCTGTTGTACTGGTCGGAGGCGACTCTGGGAAGATTGATGCCGAGGCTCCTGTACACAGCCAGGGTGAACCCGGAGCAGTCAACGCCCTGCCTCGTGGTGCCGCCGTAGCGGTACGGAACCCCGAGCCACGACCGGGCCTCCCTCAAAACCCGAGTCCCGTCAACCTGCCCGCCGGAGTCCCCGCCGCCGGGGCTTGCCTGGCCGGAGGAGGGCGCGGGGGCCGCCACGTTCCCCCTCGCCACCCTTATGGCATCGGCCATGATGTACCCGCTGCTCGGCGACCTCCGCGAAACCTGGATCGAGAAATTATCCCCGGGAGTCATGTTGTAGACGCCGAGCCTGACCCAACGCCCGCCATTGTTGCGCTGGTTGACAACCCTCCACTTCCACCCGGAGGAGGTCCTCACGCCATACCTGGTTCGCGGATTGTATCCAGCGTTGGAGGGCCAGCGGGCGAAAACCGTGTAGTTGCCCCTCGCCGGGATGCGAACCTTGTACCAGGCGGGCTTGGCACTCGCGTTGGGATCCGCGAATCGGTAGTTCGCCCCGTAGCGCGTCGAACTGCACGAACTCGTCCCCCAGCCGGGGGCGTGGAAACGGCCCTTCGTCGCGTTGTCCACTACCTGCGAATAACGCGCCGCCTCAACCTCCGAAGCGTCGAACGCCGACACGCCAAACGCTAGGCCAACCGCCGCCAAAGACGCCCCAAAGAGAACTAAAAACCTTCGCATCCGCCCCTCCAGACAAGATAACTGTCTATTTACACAATTCATTCTAGCCACCTCTCGTGATATAATAGCGGGTTGCTTGTAGGTTGATCCTCGTGGATACTTCCGGCCATGAAACCATATTCGAAGGATCTCAGGTTGAAGGTGTTGGAAGCGGTGGATCGCGGCATGGATCGCAAGGAGGTCGCGGAGGTCTTCGGCGTCTCGCTCCCCTCGATCAAACGCTGGCTCAAGTGAAGGAGGGAGACGGGCTCAGTCGAGGCGCGAAAGATCCCCGGCCCTCCGGCCGTGAAGAGGGCGATCCTCCTGCAATGGCTCCCCTCCCAACTGGAGGCCAACCCCGACCTCACCCTCGACGAGCATTGCGAGGCGTTCGAGGAGGATCGCGGCGTTGAGGTTTCGCGCTCAACGATGTGCCGGGCGATACCGCGTCTTCCGGGCGGCTGGCCACTCAAGAAAAGTCCCGCATAGCCTCCGAGCGCGACGAGGAGGCGCGCCGGCTGTGGAGGTGGCTGGCCTCCCGCTTCGACGCCAGGAGGCTCGTGTTCGTGGACGAGAGCGGCTTCCACATCTCCATGACGAGGCTCAGGGCGAGGGCGCCGAGGGGCAAGAGGGCGTACGGGAAGGTTCCGAGGA
>JACCWD010000012.1 GCA_013697825.1 Rubrobacter sp. | reverse complement strand
ATGGCGCGCTCCTCCTCAGCGGCGTCGAAGAGGTACGGGATGATCGTGTTCTCGCTGATGTAGCCGGTAACGTCCTCTTTGGTGTAGTACGCGCCCATCTGCTTCTGGTTGATGTATTTCTCGAAGATGTAGCCGAGGACGTCCGGGTTGATCTCGTGGTCGTCGCGCAGAGGCCGCTCGTCGAGGTGCCAGCGGTACTGGTCGAAGAAGTCGAAGATATCCTCGAAGGCTTTGTCGGGGATGTGGATGTCCGGGTGCTCGCGCTCCAGCTCGTGCATCTCGAAGAGGCCGCCGTTGAGGTACGGGATCTCCCCTATGAGGCCGTCGATCTCGTCCTCCCGGCGCCTCGGCTCTTTCGCAAGCCCCTCGTGGAAGAGCCGGAGGAGGAAGTGGCGGTAGAAGCTCAGGAAATTGCCCTCGCCCCGGCTCTCTCGCATTCGCACCATCCGGTTGCGAAGGTAGTCCGGGTCGTCGTCCAGGAACCTCTTCTTCTGGATGAAATAGACGAACATCAGGCGGTTCAGCATGATCGAGGCGTACCACTCCCGGTCGCCCAGCCCGTCTATCCCCTCGATGAAGTCGAGGAAGGCATTGTGCTCGTTCTGGAACACTTTGTAGAACCTCCTGGTGAGCGGCTCGACGTTGAACGCGGCCCTCACCCGCCCCGACACGTCCACGATGTTGAGTCGCTCCTCCTCCTCCAAAGAGAAGGCGAGACCTTCGATCCTCTGGGCGAGGGCGAAACCTCCCTGGCTGTGGTCGTACTTCTGTTCCCGGTAGGCTGCGGGGCGGCCCGGCTCCTGAAGGACCCACTGCCACACCTGGACGCTCCGCTCCTCGTCCACGTAGATGATGATGTGCTCGTAGGCGGACTTCGCCACCTGGCGCTCGATCCTCTTCCGCAGGTCGTACCTCGGAACCTCGCCATCCGAGTCCGGGGAGCAAAGATACACCGACATGCCGCGCTTCTCGGCGACGGGCTCGAGTTCGTACGCCTCGTCCTTCACCGTGACGGAGAGCGGCTGCTCGGAGGGATGGTAGTCCCAGCCGAGTTCCTGGATGAAGAGGCTCTCGAAGTCGAAGTTGCTCAGATGCTCCCGGATGCCGGGGGAGGAGATCATCATAGGGTTATCCTTCCTTTCCGGGGTCCGCGAGTCCCATCGAGCAGATGATCCTCGGCTCCTGCTCCTCGGCCTCCTCCTGAACGACGCACAGACGGTCCCCGTCGCGAAGGTCGAGGACGATCTCGGCGAGGCGCCCGTTGTCCACGCCGCTCCGTAGCTGTCGGTTGAGGGTGTCGGTCGCCGACTGCCTCAGGGGAAAGCGGAACATCTCGTCGAGCGCCCGGTTCAACTCGTCGGTGTTGAAGAGGGTGCCGCGCTGCTCGTCGTCCCCGGAGCCGGCGGCGCGAACGACGACCCGACGACGGCGGCCGGGTTTTCGGGAGCAACGATAGGACCGAGAGCCGCTAGAACCACGACCGAAGCGAAGAGCGCCAGCCCGAACGCGAGGCGCGCGAAGGAAACGGCGCGTCCTTTCCCGGGCGATTCGGGCACGTGAATCTCCGGGGTGCGGATCTCCATATCTAACCTCCGACGGTTTCGCGGGCGCGAGGGACGAGCATGATGGTCAGGAGATCGGCGAGGAGGTTCGCGAAGATGGTGACGGCGGCGAAGAGTACCGCGAGCGCCTGTACGAGCGGCACGTCGCGGGCAGAGACGGCGTCGAGAAGGCCCTGAGCTAGGCCGGGGTAGCCGAAAACCGCCTCGACGACGATTATGCCGCCGAGCAGTCCGTCGAGGTTCCGGGCGAAGACCTGCGTGGCTGGGGCGAGGGCGTTCGGGAGCGCGTGGCGCAGGACGACCCGTCTCTCCCGAACGCCCCACAGCCGGGCCGTGGCGACGTACTCGGAGTCGAGCGCTTCGATCATGCCCGCACGCACGACGCGGGCGCCGAGGGCGAACAGGCGAAGGAGGAGTACGACGACCGGGAGGATGAGTATCTCGGGACTCGCCAGCGGACTCTCTCCGGCGCCGACGAGCGAGACGGGCGGCAATATCCCGAGCCAAAGACCGAAGCACACGACCATGAAGATGGCGATCGCGAACTCCGGCACGGCGTCAAGGGCGACGGAACTCGAAGAGATCAGGCGGTCGAGGACGCTCCCCGGCCTGAGCGCGGCGAGCACCCCAAGCCCGACGGCGAGCGGGACGAGAAGGGACATCGTCATAAGGGCGAGGAGGAGCGAGTTTCCGATCCTCGCGGCGATGAATTCCTCGACCGGAAGCTCCGAGGCGATCGAGTTCCCGAGGTCGCCCGTTAGCAGCCCGCCGAGCCATTCGAGGTATCGCTCGGTAACGGGTCGGTCGAGGCCGAGTTCCGTGCGGAGATTCTCGAGGCGCTCGGGGGTCGCTTCGTTGCCGAGGATCGCGGACGCGGCGTCCCCTGGGAGGATCTCTGTGAGGAAGAAAACGCCGGTCGTGGCGAGGAAAAGGATGGCTATCGCGCTCGGGATGCGACGCACGAGGAAGCCGAGGATGGTGTCAGGGGCAGACACGCGCTTAGAAGAACCTGGCTCTGTGGAAGTTCGCCCATCCGTAAGTATTTTGCGGGTCGTCGCTCAACCCTTCGAGGTTCGGGGCCGTGCCGACGATCCAGTCGGTGAACCCCCACAGGATGTCGCCGCCCTCCTCCCAGAGCATCTCCTGCATGTCGAAGTAGTAGCCGCGCTTCTCGTCCTCGTCGAGGGTTCTTTGCATGCTCTGGTAGAGGTCATCGAACTCCGGTCGCTCCCACCGCGCGTAGTTCTGCGCCCCGTCGCTGAGATACGTGCTCCCGATGCGCGTCTCGATGGGCATCGCGCCACTGCGCCAGTTCGAGATCGAACCGTCTTCGATGGTGCGCTCCCAGAAACTCTCGCCGTCGAGCCGCTTTATGCCGATGTCAACCCCGACCTCTTTGGCCTGCTCGGCGAAGAGCGTCGCCGCCTCCACGAAGCCCGTGTTCGACTCGGTGCTTAGGATGTCCACCGACAACCCCTCCGCCCCCGCCGCCCGGAGCAGCGCGCGGGCCTCTTCCGGGTCGTGCCTCCGTTGCGGTAGCTCGTCGTTGTAATACTCGAAGCCGAGACCGAACACGTCGTTGCCGACGGATCCGTATCTGCCGAAGACGTTCTCGAGGAGCTGCTCTCGGTCTATCATCAGACGGAAAGCCTTCCGCACCCTCGGGTCGTCAAAGGGCGGGCGGTCCATCTTCATCACGAACGCCTGGACGCTGCTGTTCCGCAGTGGCATGATCTTTACCCGATCACTCCCCTCCTGCGAGCGGACCGACGAGGAACTGAGTTCGTCGGCGTAGTCCACCTGCCCGCCGAGGAGGGCGTTGATGCGTGCCCCCTCATCCTCGATGGAGACCATCTCCAACTCCTCGATCTCGGGTGCTCCGTCCCAGTAGTTCTCGTTCCTGACGAACACGCTCCCCCTCCCCGGCTCGAAAGACCGGAAACGGAACGGCCCGGTCCCAACCGGCTCGGAGAAGTCCTCCGTCCCCTCGGGGACCATGAGTACCCCCCACACCGCCAGCGCGTTCGGGAACTCCGACACCGGACGGTCGAGTGCGAAGACCACCGTGCGGTCGCCCTCCGCGCGGCTGTTATCGAGATCAAGCGGCTCCAACCCGGCGGCGGCGGTCGTGGCGAACTCCGACCGGAGTATGCGCCGGATGCTGTACATGACGTCGTCCGCCGTCAACATCTTCCCGTCGTGGAACTCTACGCCGTCGCGGAGCGCGACCCGCCACTCGGTCGCGTCCTCGGTCGGCTCGATGGACTCCGCGAGCCTCATCTCCAAAGACATGTCCGCCCGGTACTCGACGAGCCGGTCGAAGAGCGCCTTCCCCCTCGCCGCGTCGATCCAGGCGACCGCCCCGTGCGGATCCACAGTCTCGCTCGACCCCCCACCCACGAACGCCGCCCTGAGCCTCCCGTTCTGTCCCCGACCACCGCCCTCGTCGCCACCGCAACCAATGCCCACCGCCGGCACCATCGCCAGCGCCGTCGCAGCAGCCGAACCCCACAAGAACCGCCGACGGCTGAGCTTGGGCGAAGTGTGCGGATATCGCACACCGTTGCCGTCTTCGTTTCGACCTTTGCACATCACGACTCTTCCAACCCCCGATTCGTATCGGCTCCTATACGCTAATTGTTTGCAGATGCTATGTAGCCACAAACGATATTGTATTATCATATACGGGATGTCAAGCATAATTTCGGTCGGTGTCGTTGCGGATCGGGGCCGCGTTTGGAAAGGGCGCGTGAGGGGAGAAGCTACGCCGAGAACCGACGCTTGGGATCCCGGCTACGCTCTGCTAACGGTAGTTTGTTGACGAGGGATCGTCTCCATGCTCCAATGGCGGCGAGGAGGAGATGCCGCTATGACCAAACGCTTGCCCGCCGACCCCGCCCCCGGCCCACTCGAAGAGTATGCAGCCCGCTTCGACGACCTCTTCGACACTTTGGCCGGGCGAGGAGCCTTTCGCCGTTGCCTCGAAGGCCTGCTGCTTCCAGCCGAGCGGAACAAGACCTTGACCGCTCTCGCCAACACCGAACCCGTGGTGGGGGCGCGGCGCAAGGAGGCGCAGGG
>JACCWD010000085.1 GCA_013697825.1 Rubrobacter sp. | reverse complement strand
CTACGAGGCGGAGGTCGTATGCGGGCGGGTTGACGCACGTTTGGAGCGAGACCATGTCCGCGCCGGTGGGGTCGAGAACCCACACGTCGTACGGGGTGACGGTGAGGATCTCACTGACCGAGTACGTGTACGTCGTGCCGTTCGAGTCCCGGAGCGATATCTCGTCGCCATATGTCATGTTCGGGAGAGCGGCGAAGTGGTTCTGGCTCCCCGTCCCGGAATACCCGAGGACGTGCGAGGCGATGTATGTGTTCGCCCCGTCTTCCCACGGGAACCCGGTCTCGGGAACTTTGCCCGCCCCGTTGAGGAGCGTCGCCTCGGATGCGTCGTTGACGACGGGGTCGTCGTAAAGCCCCATCTTCGGGACGGTGAGCGACAAGTCCGTGCCAGCCGCCGCGGGTATGGCGGCCGGTTCTTCGACGGGCTCTTCCTCGACCGGTGCTTCTTCGACGGACTCTTGCTCGGCTGGCTCCCTGTCTTCGTCGCGGGCGGGTTCTTGTTCCTCGGCTGGCTCTTCTTCGGCGGCTTCCTCGACTGGCTCCGGGGCTTCGGCGGTTTCGGGGGGCGAGACTTCGTTGACGGTCTCCGTCGAAGCCGGGGTGTTGATCACGCTCATCCCGAAGAGCAAAGCCCCGATGGCGACGCAGCACGCAGCCAGCAAATATAGCCCCGTGTGATTTTTCTTCTTTGCTACCCTGGCGGCTCGTCTCGACATGTGGAGTCCCTTTCCTCGCGCCCGCCCGTGTCAAATGGTCTTTTCAGACACTCTTCTTTATACGTAAAGAGAATAACATCAGATTAAACATCCGCATCGAAAATTGCAATGAAAAAGCCGCAAAAAAAGAGGAGCCCGAAGGCTCCTCCCGCGACTCGGCTATTCTTTGCTTTCCGAACTCAGCGGCTGCCGCTCGGCCCTTTGCCTTTTCCGCCTTTGTTGCCCGGAGCGGCTGTGGCCGGGGTTTCCGCTTCCTGTCCGCCGCCGCCGATGGCTCTTTCGACCGCCGCGCGAGCGTCGAGGTATCCGGCCCCGGCCTCGAATTCCTCGTACGGCATCGGGTTCGCGGTTGCCGCGAGGATGCCTTTCGTTTCGTCCGGGGTGATTTCCGGGTTTGCCTCTTCCATGAGAGCCGCGACGCCCGAGACGTGCGGAGTCGCCATACTCGTCCCGGAGAGCGTCGCGTATCGGGCCACGAACTCGGGCGGTATTCCGGCGAGGTCGGTGTCGGCTCCGGTCGCGCACACGGTGCATGTCGCGGAGCGAGCCGCGACGATGTCCACGCCCGGCGCGGTCAACGTCGGATGGTAAAGCTCGTCGCCCGGTATTCCTCGCGATGAGAACTCCGCGAGCGTCTGTCCGTCCTTCTCTCCGGCCGCGACGCCAATGACCCACGGCGCGACGGAGTACGGATTGAGCGTGTCCTCCTCCGGCCCCGAATTGCCGGACGCGAACACGACGGTCATCCCCGCGTCATGAGCCGCCTTCGTCGCGACGTTCATCGGGTCTTCGGGGGCGAACTCGCCGGACGTGCCGTATGAGTTCGAGATGACTTGTATGTTGTATTCTTCCTGGTTTTCGAGTGCGTAGTCGAAGGATTCGAGCGCGTAAAGTATGAAGAGCGCATCCCCCGCCCCGATGCCGATGATGTCCGACTCCGGCGCGACTCCGGCGTACCTTCCGCCGCTCTCGGTCCCATCCCCGCCGACGGTGCTCGCGACGTGCGTCCCGTGTCCGCTCGACGTGTCGGTGTTCGGCTGGTTCTCGAGTGCGATGGTCTGTCCGGTGAAGATGTTGTCGCCGAGTATCTTCACGTTTTGGACGGTTCTCTCGGGGAACCTCACGTCACCGTGCGTCCCGTCAACGCCGGAGTCAATGACCGCGACCCCGACACCCTCGCCCGTGAAACCGGGATCCTCGTTCACAGCGTCCGCCCCGATGAGCGGCACACTCTCGTCGAGGAAATATTCGAGCCTCTCGTTGGCGAAAATACCTCTCACGCCACCGAGCGTGTCGAGCGAGAGGAGTTCGCCGAGTTGCGCGGCGTTTCCTTGAATGGCGAGCATCGGAAGCTCGTCGAAGGTGTGGACCGCGACCCCGGTTTCTTCGACGGCGGCGACTTCCTCGGCGGTCGGGTTTTCGTCGTACGTGAGTATGGCTTGCGTCGCGTCCCCCGCGCCGAGCGCGGAGATGTTTTCTTGCAAAACGGGATCCACGCTCAAACCACCGATTTGCGCATTCGTCGCATTCGAGGATGCGAGAGTGAGGGCGAGAGCCGCGAGAACCGCCGCGAGCGCGGCGGCGAACAGCTTCGCCACGTGGATTTGCCTCGACATCGTTGTCTTCCCCCTGTATACCGTAGCCTGTATGGTACGGCGGTGAAGTATACCCGGAATCGTTTCGTTTGCAACGTGAGAGATTTTCCCGGATGGTATTCTCTCGGGGATTATCTTCGTCCCGAGGAGAGGCATTTCCACACCGATCAAAATCTTCGCGCTCATGGTTTTCGCGGCTCTTTGCGCGACCCTCGCGGCATGCGGCGCGTTCCCCGGAGGCTCTTCCGGCAACGAGGAGACGGGTCTCGCCGAAACCCGCGACACCGAGCGGATGAACGTCGCGATGGTTCTCCTCGAATCGGTACGGTCGCGCTCGGTGACCCCATATAACGCGGACATCGAGACGACCCCCTTCATGGACGAACTCACCCACGAAAGCCTCATGGCCGAGCGGGCGTATTCCGTGGTTCCCGGCACATCGAAGAGCCTCA
>JACCWD010000181.1 GCA_013697825.1 Rubrobacter sp. | reverse complement strand
CGGACGAAGTATCGAAGTGCATCTCCGAGGCGGGCATCGGCTTCATGTTCGCCCGGACGCACCATCCGGCGATGCGCTTCGTCGCCCCGGTTCGGGCGGAGCTTCCGTTTCGCACGATTTTCAATCTCCTCGGCCCGCTCACGAACCCCGCCGGGGCGAAGCGGCAACTCATCGGAGTGTTCGCGAGCGAGTTCGTTCGTCCGATGGCCGATGCCCTCGCCGGGCTCGGGGCGGAGAAGGCTCTCGTCGTCCACGGCGCGGACGGGATGGACGAGGTGACGGTCACGGAAAAAACCCTCGTCGCTGAGGTGGGAGGAAATGGCATCGAGGAGTACGAAATATCCCCCGAGGACTTCGGCCTTTCCCGGTACGCTCCCGACGGGCTTCTTGGCGGCGACGCCCGGATGAACGCGAGGATCATGCGCGGGGTGCTTTCCGGCGAAGAGGAGGGAGCCGTCCGCGACATCATCCTCATGAACGCCGGAGCCGCGATATACGTCGGCGAGAAATCCACGAGCATCGCCGTCGGCGTGGAACGGGCGAAAGAGTCCATCGAAAGCGGAGCCGCCACCGCCGCCCTCGACGATTTCGTGCGGGCGACCCGCCGCCACGCGAAAGGAGGGTCATGAGTGTCCCGACCATCCTCGACGACCTCGCCACCGCCGCGAAAAAGCGGGCCGACGAACTCCGGGCGAGAGTGGATGTCGAGGAGCTTCACGAGCGGGCCGTCGCCTTCGAGAAGCGCGATTTCCTCGCCGCATTGAAAAAGCCCGGCCTTTCCGTCGTATCCGAGATAAAGCGGGCTTCTCCTTCGGCGGGGTTCATCCGGGACGCGGAGCCTTCGGAGCATGGGCGGCTTTATGAGGAGCGGGGCGCGAGTTGCCTCTCGGTGCTCACCGAGCCGGATCGTTTCAAAGGAAGCCTCGAAGACCTCGACGCGGCCCGATCGAACACCTCCATACCGGTCATACGAAAAGACTTCACCGTGGACGAAATTCAAGTCCTCGAAGCCGCCACGAGAGCGGACGCCGTCCTCCTCATCGCCGCCCTCTTCGACGCCGAGTCGCTCGAACGGTACATCACGCTCGCCGAGAAAGTCGGCCTCACCGCGCTCGTCGAAATACACGACGAGCGGGAAGCGAACCTCGCCCTCGAAGCCGGGGCGGAGGTCATCGGGGTGAACAACCGCGATTTGCGGGATTTCACCGTGGATCTCGGGACGTTCGAGAAGCTCGCCCCCATGCTCGAAGGAGCCGTCCTCGTCGCCGAGAGCGGGGTGAAGACGGTGGAGGACGCGAGGCGCATGAGGGATGCTGGGGCGGACGCGGTTTTGGTCGGGGAGGCGGCGATGCGGGAGCCGGGTCTCGTTTCGGAGGTCGCATCCGTCTCGTGAGGTTCGTTCACGCGAGTCGTGTCAAATTCGTTCTCGATGCTTCGAGAGTTTGCGGTATGGTTTCGGGGGAGGGTCGTTTGATGGGAAGGGTGTGTTCGGTATGATGCTTCGACCTCGCAAAGCGGGAGCCTTCGACGCGGATGACCCTTCGCGTGAGGAAGTGGCGGGGCAAACGAAGTTCTTCAAAGGATGAAGGCTCGGCTCGGGAGTAAAATTCCTCACGTGGCGAGAGTGCGAGACGAGGCGGAAGATTCGAGGTTGTGAAGAACATCATCGAGACGAAGAGGCGCGAAGTTGAAGCCCTTTGCGAGAGGCATCGAGTCGAGAGTCTCGCTTTGTTCGGCTCGGCGGCGCGGGATGACTTCGATCCCGGAAAGAGCGACCTCGACTTCTCCGTGAAATTCTCGCCCATGACTCCAGAGGAGCACGCCGCTTCGTACTTCGGGCTTGCGGAGGATCTCGAAGAACTCTTCGGGAGGAGCGTGGATCTCGTGGAGATCGGAGCCGTCCGCAACCCGTATTTGCGGCGGAGCATAGAGGAGGGACAGGAAACCGTCTATGCCACGGCGTAGCCTCGTGTGGGCTATTGTTCGAATTGAAGTCCCCAAACTTATGAAGTTATGCTCCAGCGTTGAGCGGGAACCGTGGACTTCCGTCCATGACCGAATTTATACTTGCAGAGAATATTGAATATACGCTTCTTTAAAATATACGCTTCTTTAAGTGGAGGAGGAGAATGAAAGAGAATGATGGCTTTGCCCTGAAGGAGCTTTCTGATGAGCAACGGGTTGCTTTTTACGGAAGTCTTTTCGCTATTGCGGCCGCCGACGGGCAAATCCAGCGCGAAGAACTCGAGTTGATCTACGAGATGATTGACACAGATGGTCTGGAAGATGAATCGCGGCGCCAATTGTACGCTTATGCGATCGAGCCTCCTGCTTTGAAGGATTGTCTTGAGAACCTCGCTGATGTTCCGGAGGAAGTGCGTTTCGGTCTCATGCTCAACCTCGTCGAGGTGACCGCCGCGGATCGTCTTTCGCTTCAAGAGGAAAAAAACGAGATAGCCTACGCGCAGAGCGTTTTGAGAGTGGGCGACGAACAGTTGACGGCTATGAAGGATGCCGCCGAGAAGATGCGCTATGTTCGTGAACGCGGCATAGATGATAACCACGCGGCTGACGTTTTGAAGTCCGCCGCGTCGGGGATGTCGGCGGTGGGTGTTCCGATCCTCGCTGTCGCGTATTCCGGTTCGGTTGCCGGGCTGAGCGCGGCGGGCATCTCTTCGGGTCTTGCGGCGGTCGGACTTGGATTGGGCATGGTGCCGGGCATCGGTGTCGCCGTGCTTATCGGAGCGGGGATATTCATCGGAGTCAACGCGCTGCTCGACACAGGGAACAAGCGAAAGAAAGAGGCGCACAAGAGTGAGCGGGAGCGAAAAGCGCAGCTCGCCATACAGAATTTGCAGGAAACGATCAACCACCTCATCTCGCGCATCACGGAGATGCAAGTGGATGCCGCCGACGCGAAGGCCAACAAGGAGGCCATCGAGCAACTCAACGAGCGGCTCAGGAACCTTCAAAGAATCCTCATTCGCCGCAAAGAAGACCTCGCGGAAGGTGCGTGAGCCGATTGAGAGACTCATTGGAAATCGAGCTTCGCACAGCTTTGCAGACCCAGGCTGAATTGCTGAGGCGAATCGAGCGAACCGCCGACGAGGTGGAGCATGATTTTGCCGAGACTCGTATCTCCCGAGACGAGACCCACGAATTGCAAAAGATCCTCGACGAACTGGAGGCCGATTCCGGGTTCCTCCAAGCTGAAGACCTCGACGGCTTCGATCCAGACGACATACCGAGGCTCTATGAGCGAAGAAGGGCCGAAGTCTCCTCCGAACTGACGCGCATCGGATATCGTGACTGGGACGAATTTGTCATGCAGACTCGCGTCTTCGCGGTGAAAAACGGACTCGAACCTCTTGCTCCCTTCGACACGATGCTTTCGGATGGAGACTTCGAGCGTCTGAAGAGCGAATCATATGAAGCCGATCTGCGCTGGGACAAACTGGATTATCTCTTTGTCTTCGCAAGCGGAATCCTTGCCGCGCTGTCGGATCTCTTGCTCGTGCGTATTCCGATAACGATGGGGCCGGGTGAATACGTCGGCCAAAAGGGAAGCCTGCTCACGGAATGGCTCAAAAAATACAACGTGAAAGACAAGGACACCGAAGGATGGTTCGCCGACTGGGCGAAGAGTCTGGAAGATTCATGCAAAACTCCTTACGACAGAATGCATGCCGTCTTCGACGAAGGAATCGAGGAAATTCCCGGCATGGGCGGGAGAACCCACCGCCTCCAGTCGCTCGGACACGATCCCGTTCTCGGGTTTATATTCGGAGTTCACGACATAATGCGTGGAACTATTACCGGCTTCTCCTACGATGGCAAAGGTACGAGGCTCCATGAGTTATTCAGTCAGCCAACGGGGGCGGCGATCTTCGACCCCCGCATGGACAGGAATTTCATGGTGCGGCTCATCGAAGCGGTGCTGAAGCACATCGGACACCTCGTCTCCGACGTGGCAACGCCAGCCGGACTACCCGCTCCGTTTATGACGTTGTTTCAAGGAATCAACGCCGGATCTTTCGGCGAAAAAGGAAGGTCTGTCGGTGAACTCGCCCGTTGGATGTACTTGAATGGATACGATTTTCGTCACTTTCTCGTCAGCGGCATCACTCCCGCCGTCATCGAAATAGTCCTCCGGGCATATATCATGATTCGATACTATTCCGAGCATGGCGAAACGAAATTCAGGGTCGCGCAAAATCCGAAGTACCGCTCAATGCTTTTGACGGCGCATAGCGTGGCGGCAGCCGCGAACGCGGGCAAAGTCGCCCTTCTTCAAGGAAACCCCCTCGCCATAAACCAGGCCGAGTGGATGGCATTCCTCCGTTATTTGCTTCCCCACATGAAATACTGGATGTTCGATCGTGATCGACTCAAACTCGAACATATGGATCGGATAAACGAAGAAGGCTGGAAAGAACTCTCTCTAAACAGTGGACGTATCCTCGAACGAGTGGCGGCGAATGATTGGAATGTTGTGCCTTTAGGCCGCGCCTGATTTATAAACCCCCGCGAAAGAGTAAAATTCCCCGCATGACTTTTACGAAAGTATGCGGCATGACAAAAGTGGAGGATGCGAAATTCGCCGCCGACTCCGGCGCGGACGCCATCGGCCTCATCTTCGCCGAAAGCCCGAGGAAAGTGGATGTGGGGCGGGCGAAGGAAATATCCGCTTCGCTCCCCGATTCCGTTTGGAAGGTCGGGGTGTTCGTTAATGAGGGGACGGAGCGGGTGCGGGAGGTGGCTTCGCTCGTCGGCCTCGATCTCATCCAGCTTCATGGGGATGAGGGGCCGGACGACGTGCTTCTTTTGCGGGATCTCGGCTTCACCGTCATAAAGGCGATGCGGGTGAAGGACGAGCATTCGCTTCGGGAGATGGAGCTTTTCGAGCCGGACTTTTTCCTCCTCGATGCGTGGAGGGACGGGGTGTACGGCGGGACGGGTGAACGGTTCGAGTGGGGGGCGGCGAAGGAGCTTCGCGGACGTGCTAACATCGTCGTTTCCGGGGGGCTGAATTCGGAGAACGTTCGAGACGCCATCGAGTTCTTCGAGCCTTTTGGAGTGGACGCTTCGAGTTCCCTCGAAACGAGGCCCGGAGTGAAATGCGGCGACATGGTTCGGAGGTTTGTTCGTGCAGCAAAAGGTTGACGGCCGCGCCGGATACTTCGGCCCATACGGCGGAAAGTACGTCCCCGAAACCCTCATTTACGCTCTCGAAGAACTCGAAGAGGCTTACGAGAAATACCGAAACGACCCGGAGTTCACCGAGGAACTCGACGCTCTCGCGAAGGACTTCGTCGGACGTCCGACCCCGCTTATGCTCGCCGAACGCCTCACGAAGAAGTGGGGCGGCGCGAACGTGTGGTTTAAACGCGAAGACCTCGCGCACACCGGGGCGCACAAGATAAACAATACCCTCGGGCAAATCCTCCTCGCCGACCGGATGGGCAAGAAGCGCATCATCGCGGAGACCGGGGCCGGACAACACGGTGTCGCGACCGCCGCCGTCGCCGCGCTTTACGGCAAAGAATGCGTCGTGTATATGGGTGAGGAGGACACCCATCGCCAGCGTCTCAATGTCGTGCGGATGAAGCTCATGGGGACGGAGGTTCGCCCGGTTTTGAGCGGTTCGCGCACCCTCAAAGACGCGACGAGCGAGGCGATCCGTGATTGGGTGGCGAATGTGGAGGACACTCATTACATCATCGGGAGCGTCGTCGGCCCGGCTCCGTATCCGAGGATCGTGCGCGACCTTCAAACCGTGATCGGGCGTGAGATCGAGGTTCAAAGCCGCGAGAGGCTCGGCGGCGACCCGGACGCCATCGTCGCGTGCGTCGGCGGCGGCTCGAACGCCATCGGAGCCTTTC
>JACCWD010000180.1 GCA_013697825.1 Rubrobacter sp. | reverse complement strand
CGGACGAAGTATCGAAGTGCATCTCCGAGGCGGGCATCGGCTTCATGTTCGCCCGGACGCACCATCCGGCGATGCGCTTCGTCGCCCCGGTTCGGGCGGAGCTTCCGTTTCGCACGATTTTCAATCTTCTCGGTCCATTGACGAATCCGGCGGGGGCGAAACGGCAACTCGTGGGGGTGTTCGCGGGCGAGTTCGTCCGTCCGATGGCCGAGGCTTTGCAAGGACTCGGCGCCGAAAAAGCCCTCGTCGTCCACGGCGCGGATGGAATGGACGAGGTCACGGTGACGGACAAAACCCTCGTCGCCGAGGTCGGGGAGGGCGGGATCGCGGAATACGAAATCTCCCCCGAGGACTTCGGGCTTTCGCGCCACGAGCCGGACGGCCTCCTCGGCGGCGACGCCCGCACGAACGCGAGGATCATGCGCGACGTGCTGTCCGGCTCGGACGGGGGAGCCGTCCGCGACATCATCCTCATGAACGCCGGGGCGGCGATATACGTCGGAGGGAAGTCCGGGAGCATCGAGGAGGGTGTGGAGATGGCGAAAGAGGCCATCGGAAGCGGAGCCGCCGAAGCCGCCCTCGAAGAGTTCGTGAAGGCGACGAGGCGACTCGCCGCGACGAGGGGAGGAACGTGAAATACCGGGAGCGGGTCGCTCAGTATACGGCTTCGCCGCCTTCGGCTCCGCTCCGGGGATTCGGGAGTCGAGAAGGACATATTCCCGAAGCCCGCGCCCGTCGGCGCATCGGTCGAGTCCGGCGAGGGTTTCTCGGGCGGGAAGGCGGAAGTATTCGGGAAGATACGGTCGAGAACCCCCCGACTTCCGGCATTTGGGGGAAGGTCGTCGGGGATAGCGTTATTTCGCCGCCCGCCACGGCTGTCGGCGTGGGGTACGGATCATGACCATCCCGAACGTCCTCGAAGATCTCGCCTCCGCCGCGAAAAGGCGGGCCGAAGAGCTTCGAGCGAACATCGGCCTCGAAGAACTCCGCGAGCGGGCGACGGCGTTCGAGAAGCGGGATTTCCTCGCCGCCCTCAAAAAGCCCGGCCTCTCGGTCGTCTCCGAGATAAAGCGGGCGTCGCCGTCGGCGGGGTTCATCCGGGACGCGGTGCCGTCGGATCAAGGAAGGATTTACGAGGAGCGGGGCGCGAGTTGCCTCTCGGTACTCACCGAGCCGGAACGTTTCAAAGGAAGCCTCGAAGACCTCGACGCGGCTCGGGGGAACACGAGTATTCCGGTCATCCGAAAAGACTTCACCGTGGATGAGATACAAATATTCGAAGCCGCCACCCGGGCGGACGCCGTGCTTCTCATCGCCGCGCTCTTCGACGACGAATCGCTCGAACGGTACATCACGCTCGCCGAGAAGGTGGGATTGACCGCGCTCGTCGAGATTCACGATGAAAGGGAAGCCGACCTCGCCCTCGAAGCCGGAGCCGAGGTCATCGGGGTGAACAACCGCGATCTCCGGGATTTCACCGTGGATCTCGGCACCTTCGAGAGGCTCGCCCCGAAGCTCGAAGGCGCGACGCTCGTGGCCGAGAGTGGCATAAAGACCGTCGAGGACGCGAGGCGGATGCGGGACGCCGGGGCGGACGCGGTTCTCGTGGGGGAGGCGGCGATGCGGGAGTCGGGTTTCGTCTCGGAGATATCCGCTGTTCGCTGATTTATCAGATTTGTGCAAGATAATACTTCGGCGTTCGACAGGAACCGTAGATTTCCGTCCATGACGGACTTTATACTTGCCGCGAACACTTAATATACGCCTTGTTTATGTGGAGGAGGAAAATGAAAGAGAAAGAAGATTTCTCATTGAAGCAGCTTTCGGATGAACAACGAGTTTCCTTCTATGGAAGTCTTTTCGCAATGGCGACTTCGGATGGGCAGATACAGCGCGAAGAGCTTGATTTGATTTACGAGATGCTTGATACGGAAGATATGTCCGATCAGGCGCGGCGCAAGTTGTATGCTTATGCGATCGAGCCACCCGCGCTGGAGGATTGCCTGAAAGCTCTCGCAGACGCGCCTGAGACGATTCGTTTCGCGCTCATGCTCAACCTCGTCGAGGTGAGCGTCGCGGACAGGCTGTCTCTCCAGGAAGAAGAGAATGCGATGGCGTATGCACAGATCGTCTTGGGAGTCAGCGACGAGCAAGTCGCGGCGATGAAGGATTCCGCGGAGAAGATGAGGTATGTTCGCGAGCGCGGCATAGATGACAATCATGCGGCCGATGTCCTGAAATCCGCCGCTTCGGGGATGTCGGCGGTGGGTGTTCCCATCCTTGCCGTTTCGTACGCCGGGTCGGTGGCTGGGTTGAGCGCGGCGGGCATCTCCTCGGGGCTGGCGGCGGTCGGCCTCGGATTGGGGATGGTTCCGGGCATCGGTGTCGCCGTGCTTATCGGGGCGGGTGTCTTCATCGGGGTCAACAAGCTGCTCGACACGGGAAACCAGCGGAAGAAGGATGCCCATAAAAGCGAGCGGGAGCGGAAAGCGCAGCTCGCCATACAGAATCTCCAAGAGACGATCAACCACCTCATCTCGCGCATCACAGAGATGCAAACGGACGCCGCCGACGCGAAAGCAAATAAGGAAGCCGTCGAGCAGCTCAACGAGAGGCTCAGGAATCTGCAAAGAATTCTCATCCGCCGCAAAGAAGACCTCGCGGAAGGTGCGTGAGCCGCTTTGCGAGATGTATTCGAAGCGGAGCTTCGCGCGGCATTGCAAGTTCAATCCGAGCTTCTCAAGCGGATCGGGCGAACCACCGAAGAGGTGGAGCGCGACTTCGAGCAAAATCGCGTCCGGCCGAGTGAGATCCACGATTTGGAGGCGATCCTCGACGAACTGGAAGCCGGCTCCGAATTCCTCCGCGCCGAGGATCTCGACAGCTTCGACCCGGACGACATCCACCGACTCTATGCTCGCAAAAGGGCGGAAGTCTCCTCCGAACTCACGCGCATCAATTACCGTGACTGGGACGACTTCGTAAAGCAAAGCCGCGCCTTCGCGGTGGGCGAGGGTCTCGACCCACTCGCCCCGTTCGATACGATGCTCGATGAAGAAGACTTCGAGAGAATAAAGAACGAGTCGTACGAAGCCAGCCTGCGTTGGGACAGGCTCGACTATCTCTTCGTCTTCGCCAGCGGAATCCTCGCCGCGCTCTCGGATCTCTTGCTCGTGCGTATTCCGAAAACGATGGGGCCGGGAGAGTACACCGGGCAAAAAGGCAGCCCTCTAACCGAATGGCTCAAGCGGTACGACACGAGCCAGAAAGACACCGACGATTGGTTTGCGAACTGGGTGCGAAAGTTAGAGGAAAAGTGCAAGGTTCCCTACGATCGGCAGCATGCCGTCTTCGATGAAGAACTCGAAGAAATTCCCGGCATGGGAGGACGTTCTCACCGAGTTCAGTCATTCGGGCATGATCCCGTTCTTGGATTTGTCTTCGGCATTCCCGACATCTTGCGTGGGACTATAACGGGTTTCTCTTACGATAATCTCACAGGAGATCACGAGTTTTTCAGCCGACCCACGGGTGCCGCGATATTCGATCCCCCCGTGGACGAGAATTTCACGGTACGGCTCATCGAAGCGCTCTTGAAGCACATCGGCCACCTCATCTCCGACGTGGCGACGCCGATGGGATTGCCGGCTCCATTCATGACGCTCTTTCAGGGAATCAACTTCGGATCCTTTGGCGAAAAAGGCCGGACGGTCGGAGAGATCGCCCGGTGGATGTACCTCAACGGATACGACTTCCGGCACTTCCTCGTCAGCGCCATCACTCCCGCCGTCATCGAGATCGTCCTCCGCGCCTATATTATGGTTCGACACTATTCCGAGCATGGCGAAACGAAATTCAGGGTCGCGCAAAACCCGAAGTACCGCTCGATGCTCTTGACGGCGCATAGCGTGGCGGCAGCCGCGAATGCGGGCAAAGTCGCCCTTTATCAAAGGAACCCCCTCGCCATAAACCAGGCCGAGTGGATGGCGTTCCTCCGTTATTTGCTTCCCCACATGAAATACTGGATGTTCGACCGCGACCGACTCAAACTCGAGCACATGGAACAAATCAACGAGTCCGGCTGGAATGACCTTCTCGCCAGCAGCGATCAACTTCTCGAAAAGATCGTGGCAAAGGAATGGAACGTCGTGCCGTTGGGACGCGACTGATTTATAGGCGCCCTCGAAAGAGTAAAATCATTCGCATGACTTTCACGAAAGTTTGCGGAATGGCGAGAGTGGAACATGAGGCGGAGGATTCGAGGTCGTGATGGATGCGGTCGGGTTCAAGAAGCGCGAAATCGAAGCACTTTGCGAGCGGCATCGAGTCGAGCGGCTGGCGTTGTTCGGCTCCGCGGCGCGGGACGACTTCGATCCCGAAAACAGCGACCTCGACTTCTCCGTGAAGTTTCCGCCCATGACTCCCGAGGAGCATGCCGCTTCGTACTTCGGGCTTGTGGAGGATCTCGAAAGGCTTTTCGGAAGGCGCGTGGATCTCGTGGAGATCGGAGCCGTCCGCAACCCGTATTTGCGGCGGAGCATAGAGGAGGGACAGGAAACCGTCTATGCCACAGCGTAGCCGCGAAGCCTATCTATGGGACATCGCGGACTCGTGCCGAGCCGCTTTGGAGTTCGTGCGGGGACGAAGCCTCCATGATTACGAACATGACCGGATGCTTCGGCGGGCGGTGGAACGCGAGCTTTCGATAGTGGGCGAAGCCGTGAGCCAGGCCATGCGCCGCTTCCCCGAACTGGAGGAATCCATCGGCTCCGCGCGCCGGATCGTGGATTTCCGGAACCGGATCCTCGACGGCTACGCCGACGTGGATCACACCATCGTCTGGGCCATCGTCCAAAACGAAGTCCCCAAACTCCTCGAAAAATCCGAATCGCTCCTCGTCGAGGAGCCATGAGCGCGCCGACGGATTGCCTGCCACCGCCGAAAGAGTAAAATCCCCGCCATGATCTTCACGAAAGTATGCGGCATGACGAGACCGGAGGATGCCGAAATAGCCGCCGAATCCGGCGCCGACGCCATCGGACTCATCTTCGCCGAAAGCCCGAGGAAAGTGGGCGTCGAGAGCGCGAGGGAAATTTCCGCTTCTCTTCCCGGCTCCGTCCGAAAGGTCGGTGTGTTCGTGAACGAGAGGACGGAGAGGGTGAGGGAGGTCGCTTCGCTCGTCGGCCTCGATATTATTCAGCTTCACGGCGATGAGGGGCCGGACGACGTTCTCCTTTTGCGGGATCTCGGCTTCACCGTCATAAAGGCGATGCGGGTGAAGGACGAGCATTCCCTCCGTGAGATGGAGCTTTTCGAGCCGGACTTTTTCCTCCTCGATGCGTGGAGTAAGGAAGTTTATGGGGGGACGGGTGGACGCTTCGACTGGGACGTGGCGAAGGCGCTTCGCGGACGTGCTAACATCGTCGTTTCCGGGGGTCTCGATCCCGAGAACGTGCGGGAGGCCATCGGGTTTTTCGAGCCTTTCGGGGTGGACGCTTCGAGTTCCCTCGAAGAGAGGCCCGGTATAAAGAACGGCGAGCTTGTTCGGAGGTTCATTCGTGCAGCAAAAAGTTGATACCGGATATTTCGGCCCATACGGCGGAAAGTACGTCCCGGAAACCCTCATACACGCCCTCGAAGAACTCGAAGAGGCGTACGAAAAGTATCGCAACGACCCGGAATTCATCGAGGAACTCGACGCTCTCGCAAAGGATTTCGTCGGACGCCCGACGCCACTCATGTTCGCCTCCCGTCTCACGAAGAAATGGGGCGGGGCGAACGTGTGGTTCAAAAGAGAAGACCTCGCGCACACCGGGGCGCACAAGATAAACAATACTTTGGGACAAATACTCCTCGCCGACCGGATGGGCAAAAAGCGGATCATCGCCGAGACCGGAGCCGGACAACACGGCGTCGCCACCGCCGCCGTCGCCGCGCTTTACGGGAAAGAATGCGTCGTGTATATGGGCGAGGAGGACACTCATCGCCAGCGGCTGAATGTCGTGCGGATGAAGTTCATGGGTACCGAGGTTCGTCCGGTTCTTTCCGGGTCTCGCACTTTGAAAGATGCGACGAGCGAGGCGATCCGCGACTGGGTGGCGAACGTCGAGGATACTCATTACATCATCGGAAGCGTCGTCGGCCCGGCTCCGTATCCCCGCATCGTGCGCGACCTTCAAACCGTGATCGGGCGTGAGATCGAGGTTCAAAGCCGCGAGAGGCTCGGCGGCGACCCGGACGCCATCGTCGCGTGCGTCGGCGGCGGCTCGAACGCCATCGGAGCCTTTC
>JACCWD010000175.1 GCA_013697825.1 Rubrobacter sp. | reverse complement strand
CGAAAGGTTGAGTGGCCTTCCGGTCGGGAGGATATTGTTTACCGGAATAGGGGGCAACTTGGGTTAAAGTTTAGCGTCGTTGAGATCCGCGAAGATGATGTGCTTCCCATCGGGCGTCTCCCGGACTCCGTTTCCGTTGAACGGCTTCGCGCTGCTCGACCCGACGGGCGTATACGAGACCTCCGGCGAAAGCGGGATGGCCTCCGGCGCGCCGCCCCCGCTCTCGACTTGCTCCTCCGTCGCCCGGTACATAAAGGGCCGGAAGGAGTCCGTGAAATACACGTCGCCCTTCTTCGTTATGTCGACGTCGTTTATATACCCGCCGGGGCCGGTGCGGAACTCGGCGACTTGCTCCCTCGTCTCGATGTCATAAACGAGGAGCCGCCCACTCCCGCCGCCCGAAACATAAAGCCGACCTTCCCGATCCACGTTCACGCCGAGCGCCTCGGCCCGCCCATCGGGAACCGCGCTCAGGAGGAAAACCTCCGCGCCTTCGGTGTCGTCGAGGGTCGCCTTGTAAAGCGTCCCGTCCACGGCGGAGCCTCCATAAAAAGCCCTCGTCCTCTCGTCGTAAACCACGCCCTCGGGAAAGTTCGACGGCGGCCCGACGACATACTCGCGCACGTCCCGCGCCACCCGCTCCTCGCCTTCGTCCCCGTTTCCATCGGGCTGCGCCGAGGCCGCGGCGCCGAGCGACACCGCGCCAAGCAACGCCAAACCTATCGCATACGCGAGCATGCGTACGCCCGTTCGTGTGGGCTTTCCGTATTCCATAAACCTTCCCCCTATACATCCGCTTGTACGAATGGCTTTCGTATACCCGGCTTCACGGGCGCACAAACGCCGATTTACGCTTCGACACGAAGCACGAGCACGGCGATATCGTCGCGGGCGACGCCGTTCTGGAAATCGAGGGCGGCGGCTTCGATCCTCGCCGCCACGTCCCTCGCAGAAAGCCCACCGCACCCGGATGCGACCTCCGAGAGCCTCTCTTCGCCGAAGAACGAGCCGTCTTCGCTTCGGGCTTCGATCACGCCGTCCGTATAGAAAACGACCGCTTCGCCTCGCTTCACGGTCACTTCGCAATACGAGAACTCAGGGTCTTCGAGGACGCCGAGGATCGTCCCGGTCTCCGGGAGCCTTTCGACTTCGCCGCCTTTGCGGAGGATGAGCGGCGAGGGATGCCCGGCGCACGCGACCCGGAGTTCCATCGCCCCCTCCCCGCCGAGATGGGGCTCGAGTTCGCCGTACACGGCGGTGAAAAGCCTCTCGCCCCCGGTCTGGCGGAGGATCTCGTCGTTGAGCGTCGAGAGGACGCGCTTCGGACGCTTCACGCGCATTGCCGCCGCCCGGATCGTGTGCCGGGCGAGCGAGGTGAGCGAGGCGGCCTCCGGCCCTTTCCCGGCCACGTCGCCTATCACGAGCGCCCACCCGTCGTCCTCCATGGCGAAGACATCGTAGAAATCCCCGCCGACCTCGACGCCTTCGCCCGCCGCGACGTACTTCGCCCCGACCTCCGCTCCGGGGATGGACGGGAGGCTCGGCGGGAGGAGCGCGCGCTGGAGGACGCGGGCGATCTCGGTCTTCGCCCGGAGAAGCTCGTCGCGCTCCTCCTCGCTCTCCTTCGCGGCGGTCGCGTCCCATGCGATGGCGGCGAGGCCGCCGGGAACGGGGTATGCCCGGAGGTTGAACCACGCATCCGTGTCCAGCCCGAACTCGCGGGGCTTGAGAAGCATATCGAAAGGCTCGCGGGTCTCCATGGCGCTAAGGAGTTTTTTATTGAACTCCGAGCCGGACGCGCCGGGGAAGCGATCCCACACAAGCTTCCCGACGAGATCCCCGCCCCCAAGAATGGATGCCGCCGCCGGATTCACATAAGTGAAGCGCCATTCGCCATCCACCGCCACAAACGGATCGGGGAGATGGTCGAGAGTCGCGTGGAGATCCGGCCCTCCGTCCTCCATGCGGCCCTTCATGCCACGCCCCGGCACGAGGCCGAGCCGATGTCCGGGTACACCTCGAATATTTTGTCGAGGCCGGTGATCGAGAGCGTCCTCACCACCGGGGAGGCTTTTGTCACGAGCCGGACTTTCCCGCCGCCTGCCACGAACCCGCGCGTCTCCCCGATGAGGGCGTTCACGCCGCACGAGTCCATGAACCCGACCCCGCCGAGATCCACGACGACGACCTCCGGAACGCTTTGCCCGCGCACGACTTGCCCGAGGACACCCCGAAACATCGGGGCCGACATGAGATCCAAATCCCCCGACACCTTCACAACTGGAACCTCGCCCCGGCTGTGCACCAAAGCCACAAAAGGAGACTCCTCAAACGCCACCCCACCGCCCCTTTCGAACTCCCGGATTTCCACCACCTCACGCAACATTAATCGCACCGAACCCCGAGGTCAAGTTTCACCGCATACGGAAGCCGAAATACCCATGTAGACTACAAAGCAAGGTGGAAAGGGAGAAACGAAGGGAGGCTTCATGCCAACGGTGGTTTTGCTCGGAACCCTCGACACGAAGGGCGAGGAATACAAGTTTTTGCGCGAAAGGCTGGAGGAGCACGGCGTCGCCACACTCCTCATGGATGCCGGAATCGTCGGCGAACCGAAAGAGATCCCGGACGTCCCGAAGGAGGAGGTCGCGGTAGCCGCGAACTCCGACATCCGCCGCCTCGCCGAAGCCGGAGACCGCGGCGCGGCGGTCGAAGCGATGGGTCGCGGCGCGGCGAGCATCATGAAACACCTCCATGACGAGGGCCGCCTCGACGCGATCATCGGCCTCGGAGGCTCCGGCGGAACCTCGCTCATCTCCGAAGCCATGAAGGCTCTCCCCGTCGGCATTCCGAAGCTCATCGTCTCGACGGTCGCTTCGGGCGACACGAGGCCGTACGTCGGAGCCTCGGACATCACGATGATGTACTCCGTCGTGGACATCGCGGGCATAAACCGGATCTCCGCCCGCATCATCGCGAACGCCGCCGGAGCCATCGCGGGCATGGCGAAGGCGACCGTTCCCCCGCTCGGCGAGACGAAGCCTCTCATCGGAGCCTCGATGTTCGGCGTGACGACCCCGGCGGTGGACACCGCCCGCAAACGCCTCGAAGAACTCGGCTACGAAGTCCTCGTCTTCCACCAGACCGGAACCGGAGGCGAGTCGATGGAGAACCTCGCCTCCGACGGCTTCCTCACAGCCACCCTCGACGTGACGACCACCGAGCTATGCGATGAACTCGTCGGCGGCGTCTTCCCCGCCCACCCGAAACGCCTCACAGCCGCCGGAGAAGAAGGAATCCCGCAAGTCGTCTCGCTCGGCGCGCTCGACATGGTGAACTTCGGCCCGAGGGAGTCGGTGCCGGAGAAGTTCGAGGGCCGGAATCTTTACGTCCACAATCCGACGATCACGCTCATGCGAACAACCCCCGATGAATGCGCCGAACTCGGACGGCGCGTCGCCGAAAAACTAAACGCCGCCAAAGGCCCGACGACGCTCTTCATTCCACTCAAAGGCATTTCCCTCATCGCTACCGAAGGGCAAGTTTTCCATGACCCGGAGGCCGACGAAGCCCTCTTCGAGGCGATAAGGGAGAACATCGGCGGGAACGTCGAAGTCGTCGAGATGGACACGCACATAAACGACCCGGAGTTCGCGGTGGCGATGGCGGAGAAGCTCCACGAGCATGCGAAGTGAGAGGCCGAGGAGGCTCACGGGCCACCACGACCACTTCATTGAGAACTATGCGAGGTATCCCCAAAGGTGGGAGATCACCGACGATCATCTCCAATACGTCCTGACAACGCCGAGGACGGTTTCTTCGAGAGGCAGCCGAACGGCTTTTGGAAGTTCAAGGTTTTTGTTCCGGAGCTTGGCTATGTGATGAAGGCTATAATCTTCCCGGATGGGAGAGTGTATACGGCGTATCGAGATGGAGAAGCCACGAAAGAATACTTCGAGAGGAGGTGAGGGTGTGAAGATCATATACATCGAAGAGTCGGACAGCGCGATCATAGACCCCGGGATTCCGGATGAATGTTTCTCCGGAACCATAAGCGGCTACGACCTCGGAGAGAACGCCGTCATCCACCGTGACGAAGAAGGGAAAACCCGCTCGGTCGAAATTCTGAGCGGAGCCTCGAAGCTCTTCGACCTCCGCGCGCTCTCGAAACTCGGCCTCGTCGAATACAGCCGACACAAAAGCATGAGCGTCGAAGAATTCCGCGAGTGGCGCGAGAAGCTCATCGAGGAAAAGCGAAAGAGCGCGAAGACCGGACGAAGTTCATAGGGAGGGGATCATGGATCGAAGCGAAGCACTCGGAAGGCTCCGGGCCGAAGCCGACGCGGGAAACCCGATCATCGGTGCGGGCGCGGGGACGGGGCTTTCGGCGAAGTGCGCCGAGGCGGGCGGCGTGGATCTCATAATCATATATAACTCGGGCCGGTACCGGATGGCCGGACGCGGCTCCCTCGCCGGACTCCTCCCATACGGCGACGCGAACGAAATCGTCGTGGACATGGCGAGAGAGGTGCTTCCCGTCGTCGAAGATACCCCCGTCCTCGCCGGAGTGTGCGGCACCGACCCCTTCCGCCTCATGCCGAAGTTCCTCGAACAATTGAAAAACATCGGCTTCTCCGGCGTTCAAAATTTCCCGACCGTCGGCCTCTTCGACGGAACGTTCCGCCAAAACCTCGAAGAAACCGGGATGGGCTTCGGCCTCGAAGTCGAGATGATCCGGGCCGCGAGAAACCTCGACCTCCTCACCGCGCCATACGTCTTCGACGAGGACGAAGCGAAGATGATGGCCGAGGCAGGGGCCGACGTGCTCGTCCCGCACATGGGCCTCACCACGAGCGGCTCAATCGGGGCGAAGACGGCCCTCACGCTCGAAGAATCCGTCGAGCGCGTCCAGAAAATGCACGACGCCGCGAAAGCCGAAAACCCGGACATCCTCGTCCTCTGCCACGGCGGCCCCATCGCCGAACCCGACGACGCGAACCATGTCCTCGAAAACACCTCGGGCATCGTCGGATTCTTCGGCGCGTCGAGCATGGAGCGCCTCCCGACGGAGATCGCCATGACCGAGAACATGAAGCGTTTCAAGGGGATCGGGGTCCGGGAATAGGGAGGCTCGCCGCCTCCCAAAGCGAGGCGGCGAGGAGCCGGGGCAAGCGGAATTCGCTCCACCGCTCCCGACCTTTCCACATTAACTTCTCGCGACGGCTCCGGGCTTCGCTTCGTATACCCCGGTTTTCTCGAAGGCGTGGGCGGCGCGGAGAACCGTCGCCTCGTCCCACTTTTTGCCTATGAGCATCGCCCCGACGGGAAGGCCGTCCGACATCGCGCACGGGACGTTCATCGCGGGGTGGCCGCTCACGTCGAATGGGGAAGTGTTCACAAGCATCTCCAAAGCGCGGGCGACTATTTCCTCGCGAGGGGCATCCGGAGCCGGTATCTCCGTCGCTTTGATCGGGAGTGTCGGCATGAGGAGGAGGTCGAAGGAAGCGAGGGCTTCGTCGTACTTCGCCGAGAGCTTCCGCCCGAGATTCTGGGCCTTCGCGTAGTAACGACCGTGGTATTTCTCGCGCATATAGTCTCCGAGAAGCATCGTCAGTTTGACGGTGTCCGAGAGGTCGGAGGCGCGGGATATCCGTCCGCGGGCGTATGCGTCGAGGAGCGAGGTCGAGTAGTGGCCCTTCCAGTTCGTACCCATCCGCATCAACTTAAGAATCTGGCGCGGATTGCCCCACCGTGGCACGCTTGGAGTATCTGACGTTCCGAGCGAGCCACGGAGGGGGTCACATGTCCACGAT
>JACCWD010000165.1 GCA_013697825.1 Rubrobacter sp. | reverse complement strand
CGGACGAGCGCCAGGTACGGGGCGACGAAGTGCCATTCTTCGTCGGAAACGTCGCTTGGGTATGGTTTTCTTGTAGCCATGGCCAAATGCTATCGCGTGCGAGCTAAAGTTCATAACACCCTTTAGCGCGGTCAGCGGAAGTGAAGCGCCGGAGGCATCGCCCTCCGGCGCTTTTTTACGGCATCAAACCATTCGGCACGTATAGCTTGTGCGTATAATCCTGAACCATCCGCTGCGTCGAGAACTCCGGCGCGACGGTGCTTATGGACTCTTTCATCACCGCGGCCCACCCGTGCGGGACATCGCCGCTCCGCTCGTAGAAAAGCGGGACTATGGAGTTTTCGAGGATCTCGTACAACGACTCCACGTCGGCGGCGTCTTGCGCCTCTTCGGAGTCGAGCTCCACCCCCTCGCCGATGGCCCACCCGTTTTTGCCGTTATATGCCTCGGGCCACCATCCGTCGAGGACGGAGAAGTTCGGGATGCCGTTGAGCGAGGCTTTCTGGCCGGAGGTTCCGCTTGCTTCCAACGGCCTCCTCGGGTTGTTCATCCACACATCCACGCCCCGCACGAGGTGCCGCGCTATGTTCATGTCGTAGTCTTCGAGGACGACGACGCTTGCGCCGAGGCCGTATTCCTCCGCGGCGGCGTGGAGCGAGCTTATGAACTCCTTGCCCGGCTCGTCCGCCGGATGGGCCTTCCCCGCGAAGACGAACTGCACCGGACGCGACGGGTCTCCGGTTATCCGCCTTAACCTCCCCGGGTCGGAGAGGAGGAGCGTCGCCCTTTTGTACGTCGCGAAGCGCCGGGCGAATCCGATGATGAGCGCGTCCGGGTCGAGGGCTTGCGGCCTCCCGCCCACCCTTCGACTTTGCGTCTCGAGCCGGGCGTTTATGAAGGCGCACGTCTCGCGCTTCGTCTCGGCGTGGGCCGTCCATAATTCCTCGTCCGGCACCTCCTCGACGAAGGACCATGCGGAGGGGGTTTCGGGGCATCTCGTCCATGCCCGCCCTCGGGCGTGCTTCTCGAAGAGGTTTCGCATGCGGGGCGAGAGCCAGCTCCATGTGTGGACGCCGTTCGTGATGTGCTTTACGGGGCCGTCGAGCATAGCCCGAGACACCTCGCCGTGTATCTCGGAGACGGCGTTTTGCGAGGTCGAGAGGTTCATCGCGAGCCGCGTCATGTTGAAGCGGCCGCCGGACTCCCCGAGCCTCCACAAAGCATCGCCGTCGGTGGAGAGCGACTCCGGCCACCCGGAGAGGAACTCCCAGAAAAGATCGCCGTCGAAGGCATCGTGGCCCGCCGGGACCGGGGTGTGCGTAGTGAAGACGGTCGTGGCTTTCACGCTCCTCTTCGCCTCCCCGAAGGAGCTTCCGCCCTCGACGGCCTCGCGCATCCTTTCGAGGGCGAGGAAGGCGGCGTGGCCCTCGTTCATGTGGAAGACGGCGGGGGAGGGGCCGACCTTCCGGAGCGCCCTCACGCCGCCGACGCCGAGGATGATCTCTTGTGAGATCCTCATATGCTCGCCGCCCCCGTACAGCCTCGAAGTGAGCCTCCGGTCATCGTCGGAGTTCCCCGGCACGTCGGCGTCGAGGAGGAATATGGAGACCCGCCCGACCCGAACCCGCCACACTTTCAATCGAAGCTCCCTCCCCGGAAGCTCGACGGAGACATATGCTTCGTTCCCATCCTCGTCCGTCGCCGCTTCGAGCGGGCGCGTCTCGGGCGTGAACGCTTCGTACACCTCGGACTGCCGACCGTCGGCCCCGATCCGCTGTCGGAAGTATCCTTGCGCGTAAAGGATGCCGACGCCCGTGAGGGGGAGGCCGAGGTCGGACGCGCTCTTCACGTGGTCGCCCGCGAGCACCCCGAGCCCGCCCGAATAAATGGGAAGCGACTCGTGGAGCCCGAACTCCGCCGAAAAATACGCGACCCCGCCGGAAGCCGCCGCCTCCGGATATGTCGCCTCCATCCACGTGGACGCGTCGGCGAGGTATACGTCCATCTCTCCCACGGCCCGCTCGTATATTTCGAGGAACTCCGGGTCTTCGGCGGCTCCGGGGAGGTTCTTCGTCTCGGCGAGGAGGCGGGCGGGATTGTGTTCCGTCTCCTCCCAGAGTTTCCTGTCGAGGCTCTCGAAGACGTTCTCGAGGGAGGGCCGCCAGCTCCAAAGGAGGTTCCGGGCAAGCTCCGGCAGCCGATGAAGGCTTTCGGGGAAGAAGTTCGTGTCCATTGGCCCGGTCTCCTTGTCTGTGTGAATACTCTCCGGCACGGTCGTGCATTTTACAGAAGTTGGCGGTGCGGGAGCCGAAGGCGAACCGAGTTCCCGACTCTATTGCGGCGGCTGCGTGGCGGCTGTAACATTCCCTCACCCGGCGCCACATCCTTCGGCGTCCGGCAGGAGCTTATGCGCGGTGGACTTTAATACATCAGTCGCGGTGGACGGCGGAGGAATCCCGACTGCGGGTTCGCCGCCGGGCATCCTTCGGGGCAGGAAGGCTTCGTGAAGCGGTTCTTCGCGCCGGATTCCGCGGAGCGGCTCGGGCGGCATTTCCGGCTCGGGGCGGTCGCCTATGCGGTGCTCGTGATCTCGCTCATATTGACTTTGCTCGTGTATTTTTATGCGCGCCAGAGTGTCGAGACCCAGACCGGGGTTCGTTTCCAGGAGGCGGTTCTCATAACCGAGAGGTCCATAGACCGCCGGACGGACGCCTATGTGGACACCGTCTTCGGGGCGAGGGCGTATTTCTACGGGAGCGAGGTTGTGGAGCGCGGGGAGTGGGACGACTATATAAGCGGTCTCGGCCTCCGGGAGCGCTACGAAGGGTTCCAGGCTCTCGGGTACGCCAACTATCTCGAGCCGGACGAGGTGGAGGGCTATCTCGAGGAGGCCGAGGACGAGGGCCTCCCGGAGCTCAGCCCCGACCTCGCGCCCGGCGGGGAGAGGGAGGCGTACGCTCCGGTGGAGTTCATCGGCCCGGCGGATCTCGCGAACGGCGACCTCCTCAACTACGACCCGTATTCCGAGGAGGCCCACCGGGCGGCGATGGACCGCGCCCGCGACTCCGGCACGCCGAGGGCCACGGAGCGGGTGTACGTGCTCACCGAGGCCGACTCCGGGGCGAACGCCTCGCTCGCGCTCCGTCCGGGCTTCTTCGTGTACCTTCCCGTGTATGAGAGCGGCTCCCCGCTCGCAAGCGTCGAGGAGCGGCGCGAAGCCCTCAAAGGCTTCATCTTCGGCTCCTACCGGATGGACGGGCTGCTCGGCGGTATCTTCGAGGAGAGTTTCAATCCGCGCATAGACTTCGAGGTCTACGACAGCGGCGACCTCACCGAGGGCAACATACTCTACGACGAGGACGGGGTGCTTCGGGCGGACGACGCCTCGTACGACCCGCAATACTCCGAGTACTCGAGCCTCGAAGTCGGCGGGCAGGATTGGATCCTATACTTCTCCACCCTCCCCGGCTTCGCCACCGGCTTCGACGAGACCCTCCCCGACCTCGCGCTCGTCGTCGGCATAGCCGTGAGCCTCTTCCTCTTCATCGCGACTTGGCTCCTCGCCGCCAGCCGCGAGCGCGCCGAACGCGCCAGCCTCGAACTCGAAGAGGCCAACCGCGGCCTCGAAGCCGCCAACCGGGAACTCGAAGCCTTCTCGTACTCCGTCTCCCACGACCTCCGCGCCCCGCTTCGCAGCATCGAGGGCTTCTCCCAAATCCTCGTCGAAGACTATGGAGAGGCCCTCGACAAGGAAGGCGTAGGGTATCTCGACCGGGTGAAAGGGGCGAGCCGCCGCATGTCCGAGCTCATAGACGACCTTCTCCAGCTTTCCCGCGTAACCCGCGCCCCGATGGATAGCTCCGACGTCAATCTCAGCTCGCTCGCCCGCGTAGCCATGTCCGAGCTGAAGCGCGAGCAGCCCGACCGGGAAGTCGAAACCGTCGTACGCCAGAGTCCGGAGGCCCGCGGCGACGAAAGGCTCCTTCGCATCGTTATCGAAAACCTCCTCGGCAACGCATGGAAGTTCACCTCCAAAAACGAGGGCGGAGCGAGGATCGAGTTCGGCTCGACCTCGAAGAACGGCGCCCCCGCATACTACGTCCGCGACGACGGGGCGGGCTTCGAGATGGACTACGCTAAAAAGCTCTTCGGAGCCTTCCAGCGACTCCACACCGAAGACGAGTTCGAAGGCACCGGCATCGGACTCGCCACCGTCGCCCGCATAGTGCGCCGACACGGCGGAGAGGTGTGGGCCGAAGGAGAGCCGGGCAAAGGCGCGAGCTTCTATTTCACCCTCGGCGACTCGCCTTCAGTTCGCCGCGCAGCCAGCGATTAGCTTTTTGCGGAGAAAGAATCGGCTTTCCGCCCGCGCCGCCCCACCATAAGCGAAACTATGCGTGACACGGTACGGGATGTATAACCACAAAAGAAAGCCGTCCGGACGAAAAAAGCTAAAAGCTGACGGCTAAAAGCGCGGTTCGGCGAAGCCGAACCGCTTCACCGAAAGTCGCCCTCGAACTCCTCCTCGAATACGGGCGGGTTCGCGTTCTCTTCGAGGAAGTCCCGAGCGAAGCCGTCCCGGAAGCCTTCGCTCGGGACTTCCTTCGCTTCGCCCCGCACGCTCGCGCCGTCCGGGAGGCCGCTTTGGAAATCGCGTATGAGCCGTTTCAGCCTCGGGGCGACATCTTCGAGTTCGTCGGCGTCGCAGCGGACGTGGAGGTGGATGTTCAAAGTCGGGTTCGACGCAGCATTCGCCGAGGCGTTCGCGGATGGTTCGGGTGTTTCGTTTGCGGCGTCGCCTTCCGGGGCGATGGCGAGGTCGGGGGTTTCGAGGAAGCCCTCGTCCACGGGGGGTTCGTTTTCCGGGTTGTCGTCCGCGTACGTGGCGGAGAGGCGGCCCGCTTCGTCCTCGCGGAGGAGGCCGGAGGTTTTCAGGATCTCGACGACCGTGGAGGCGCCGATCATGACGGGCTTGTTTCGCGGCTGCCCGGCGGAGTGGGCGATGTACGCCTGCGTCATCGTGTACTCCATCCCCTCGCGCAGCTTCACTGCCGAGACGACGTTTTGGAGGAACTCGCTCGTCGAGACGATCACCCGCCAGTTCCGGCGCACCTCCGCTTTGTCGCGCCTCTCCAAAGCGAGCGCGAGCTCGCGCCCCCGCTTCGTCACGAGCTTCTCGCGCTCGCCGCGGAGAACCCCGATCTCGACGAGGAACCCGTTGGTGCGCGTTACGCTCGAACGGTGGACGGAGTCGAGCTTGCTCACGTCGCCGGGATTCGACGCCTCGTCCCTCGTCCCGTACGCCATGATTATGTTCGCCAGCTCCTCGTACGAAGAGCCTGGAAGCCTGAATCCCGCATCGGCCATGAGCAACCTCCTGTCTTCTCGGCTTCGCCGACCGACCGCTCGAAGAGGGATTATATTAGATTTCGAGCCTCGGTTTTCGAGCGGCGTTCCTCGTCGTCACGGTAAGAGGCTCCGGCGGGAACACCTCCGCCGGAGCCTCTCCGAATCCCGGAACCTTCGTCTTCTTTATCCCTGAAGCATCGAGCTTCTCTGGACGTTCGGGAACCCGCCCGTTATCGCGACCACCGAGGACTTCGGGGATTCGCCGTCGGGCCATGTGCTCGTCGGCTCGTCGCGGCTCTCGGAGGTTTCGCCGGGATGCTGGATGGCGAGGAAGAGCGTCTGCCCGTCCGGGGTGAGGGCCGGGCCGGTGAGCTCGGCGGCGATGGGGGCGCTTGCGAACTGGAAGACTTCGCTTCCGCTTATCCCGCCGTCTATGTCGGTCGGGATCATGAACGCGCCGTTGTTCCGGAACGTCGTGTATATGCCCTGGTTCATCCCGCTCGAAGACATGTCCGTGACGACCCACAAATTGTTCTCGTTGTCGAACATGAGGTTGTCGGGGGCGGCGAAGCCCGTCTGCGGGCCGCCCGCCGCGAAGACCTCGAACGCGAAGCTCTCCGCCGTCGGGTCGTCGCCCTCCTCCGTCATGCGGATGATCTGTCCGTAGAAATTCCCGTGGGCCTCGTTGTTCGTGAGCGCGCAATAAACCTGTCCGGTCTCGGGATGAACCTCGATGTCCTCGCAGCGGTCCATCGGAGTCCCGAGCGGCGGGCCATCCTCCTCCTGCGGGAGCGCCGCCGCCTCGTACGCCCGCGTGAGCACGTCGCCTTGATCTTGGAATCCGTTCTCCTCGAAGAGGGGATTCTCCTCGAAGTCCATGGCGTTCCACGTCCCGGTCGAGAAATCCGCGACGTAGAGCATACCGTCGGTGAGGAGGTCGAGGTTCGCTTCGCGGTTCCCCTCCTCGTACGTCCCGGATGAGATGAACTTGTATATGCACTGGTCTACTTCGTCGTGTCCGGTGTATACGACGACTCGGTCGTCCGGCGCTATGGTGATGGCGGCGTTCTCATGGCGGAGCCGTCCGAGCCACGAGTGCTTCCTCGGCTTCGATTCGGGGTCGAAGGGGTCGAGCTCGAAGACCCATCCGTAATGCTCGGGGGGATGGGCGTTGTCGGGGTCGTCGAGCCAGCGATAGGTGAGGGCCATGTCCAACTCCTCCGGCTCGGCGGCGGTTCCCATGCCCGGCTCGCCGTCTTCGTTCGTGCGCTGTCCGTAATAGTCTTGGTAGTTCTCCTCTCATGAGAGGACGGTGTTCCATGGGGTGACGCCGCCGCTGCAGTTGCCCATCGAGCCGATGACCTCGGTCGCGCCCTGCATGATCTCCGCCCCTGAAGCGGGGCCGGTAACGTCCATAGGCGTCGTCGCGTCCACGCGGCGGTTCATCTCGTCGTCCTCGACGAACGTCCACTCACCGTCCTCCATCCGAACCCGGATCACCGCCCCCCCGACCCCGCTTTTCTCCTTGTTTATTTGCTCGACGGTCTTCTCGGTCTCGCTTTCGCCGTACGGGTCGTCGTAGTTCGACCAAAAGAGAGGGTTTATGTACTCGTGGTTCACCCACAAAAGCCCGTCCTCGGAGTTGTCGCCGCCGTCCTGCGCGTCTATCGCGAAGTACGCGATGAAGTCGGCGTGGTCGCCGAAGATCATATCCCCGCCCATCGGATCCTCCGAGCGGCGGATGATGGTGTACTCGAAGCCCTCCGGCACGATGAGGTCGTCCTCGTCCGTCGCCTCGATGGACGTGAAGAACGGCTGTCCGTTGCCCGAAGCCGGCGCCGCCTGCGTAGTCTCCTCGCCGCCCGAACCCTCCCCGGCGCCTTCGCTCGCCGTTTCCTGCCCCTCGGAGCATCCGGTGAGGATGCCCGCGCTCCCCGCCGCCAGAGCCGCCGAACCCGTCCCGAGGAACGTGAGGAACCTGCGGCGGCTCATGCCTTCGACCGCCCCCAGTTCCCGGCTTCGCTTCTCCGCCTTCGTACGCAAAATGCTCGGCCCGGACTTCTTCTTCTCTTCGGTCAAGGTTCTCCCTCCTCGTTTTCGCATCGCCCCGGCGCGTGATCCGCACGGGCGTATGCTTCTTCCCGACGACACAAGGTTACATGCCTCGCACCCAATCGGCACAAGTTTAACGAAGATTTAAGTTCGATGTTTCCCTCCTTTAACCACGGCCCGCCGAAGTGTCCATAGAATCCGAGGCGATATGGAGACCCGAGCTTCCGCCCTCCGAAAGGCGGCACCTTGAGCGTGAAGGAAAAGACCCTCATTCCACCGAAGCCGGAGCTCCCGCCCGGCGGATCTCCCGTCCCGGAGGCGGGCGAACGCGGGGAAGTCGCTCCATCCCCGCGCATAGCCGGGTTCATCCTCATCGCGGCCGGGATTCTGCTCATGCTCCTCTCCGGCTGGGCGCCGATACCGTCTGGGTTCGGAGTTTGGGAGAACGTCTCCTCCGGGGGGTCGTCCGCCGAAAGCCCGGCCATCGCCCCCCGCGCCGCCGGGGACGACGATCTTTACGGCGGGGCCGGGAGCGACACCGACCTCATCGAAGCGAAGGATGGGTCGAAGGGCCATACAAGCTGCGGTTCCGGCGAGCGTCAGCGGGCAAGAGCGAAGCGGCCTTGAGCGGCGAGGGCCGCAGGAAACTTTCGAGGCGCGACTTCCTCCTCCTCTCCGGCGCGGGGGCTTCGCTCCTCGTGGTGAAGGGCTATGAAAAGCTGGCCGAAGGAAACCCGAACTCGCTCGACTCGCCGCTCTCCTCCGTGGCGAACTCGCTCGGCATCTCGGGCGGAGGAACCGGGCAAAACGTCGTCCTCGTCATCCTCGATAGCTTGAGGAAAGACTGTGTCGGGGCGTATGGAAACGAGTGGATGCAAACCCCGAACATAGACGCGCTCGCCGCCGACGGACTCCGCTTCACCCGAGCCATCCCCGAGGCGATGCCCACCATTCCGGCCCGGAGATCCATACACACTGGGACGCGCTCGATCCCCTTCCGCGACTATGCGCCCCCGAAGGGCGAGAACGTCCTCCTTTACGGGTGGCAGCCGATACCGGAAGAGCAGTGGACACTCGCGGAGATCCTCGCCTCGTCGGGCTACGCCACCATGCTCGTCTCCGATGCGGCGCGCGAGATAAAACCCTCGTACAATTTCCAGCGTGGCTTCGGAGCCTTCGACTTCATCCGCGGCCAGGAAAAAGACCTCTTCCAGCCGACATGGCTGTGTCTCGAAGAGAAGATACGAAACACCCTCATGACCGGGAACCGCTCGAACGTCGAGGGGAAGATGCGCCAATACTTCGCGAACACCGCGTACCGCGAGGGCGAGGAGGACTATTTCGCCCCGCAAGTTTTCGGTCGGGCATCCGCGTGGCTCGATGGCGTGAAGGACACCGGAAACCCCTTCTTCATGGTCATAGACTCCTTCGACCCGCACGAACCGTGGGATCCCCCCGAGGAATACATCTCCCTCTACGACGAAGGCTATGAAGGCAAAGAGCCATATGCCCCGGTATACGGGAGCGCCGACTATCTCGAAGAGGAGCGGGCCGCGTTCGTCGGTCAAAGCCCCGAGCTTGCCTATCTGCGAAAATGACTGGCACGGCGGGCCGCCGCAAAGGAGATCCAAACCCCCCGCCCTCAGATTTAGCGCTTCCATCAAAGCCAATGGCTCGACTTGTCGTATGTCGGCCTCGATGACTTTCGTGCTCCGGTTCCCACGCGAGGCGGCGGCGCGGAGAGTCTCGCAGCAAAAGGGATCGAGTTCGATGCAGGCGAGCATCTCGAACCCGGCCCGCGAAACGCCGATGTCCAAACCGCCCGCTCCGGAGAAGAGGGAAAGCGCCGCGTCTTTCATGGTTTTCCTCTCTCGCCTCCCACGGAACTAAGATACATCATCGGTCGCCTCGCCGCGCATAACCGGAGCATCAAATCGATGCGACGGCGAGCGCGTGAGTGTCCCGGATGCGGGAAAGCCGCGAGCGCTGTGATAAAAATTCGCATAAGGCGTGAGGATAGACGCGGGCCACGCCGCCCGGAAGCGGCGCGTTTAATGAAGATTTAAACGAGGTTTCCCTCCGGTTCAACCAAAGGCTGTTTTCCGGTGGATAACATCTTTCGCTATGACGGAGGCGGGGACGACGGTGAAGAACGAGGGCGATATTTTACGGGGGGACTCTTCGGGTTCCCTTCGCAAACGGCTCTCTCGCCGCTCCGGCCCCCTCTTTTTCGTGCTCGCCGTCGCGGTCGTGTACTTCATAGTTTTCGCGGCGTTCACGATGAATCGGCACGAGGTTTATTCGTCGGCCCGCTTCGACCTCGGGAACATGGATCAAGCCGTGTGGAACACCTCCGAAGGGCGCATCCTCGAAAACACGAGCCTCGAAGGCGAGAACCGGAGCCGCCTCGCGAACCACGCGGACTTCCTCCTCATAGCGTTCGCCCCTTTGTATTGGATCTCCGCAAGCCCCCACTGGCTGCTCGCCATCCAAGCCGCCGTCGTCGCCCTGGGGGCTTTGCCGCTTTACTGGATCGCACGCCGCTTTCTAAAGCGCGACTGGCCCGCCGCGCTCATCGCCGCCGCATACCTCTTCAATCCCGGCCTCCAGTCCGCGAACACCTTCGACTTCCACTCCCAAACCCTCGCCGGAACCTTTCTCCTTTTCACGTTCCATTATTTACTGGAAAGAAGATTGTGGCCGTTCGTCGTCTTCGCGGTTCTCGCCTCTTTTTGCAAGGAGGAGATAAGTTTGCTCGTCGCGATGATGGGGCTTTATATGCTCTTCGTCGAGAGGCGGGCGAGGTGGGGGATACCGGTCTTCGCGGCGGGGGTCGCGTATTTCCTGTTCGTGATGTTCGCCGTAATCCCCGCGTTCAACGAAGGGGCGGTGAGCGAGCTCGTCACCGAACGATACGGCCCCGTCGGAGGCTCCATCGGCGGCGTGTTCATGACCGCCCTCACCGACCCGATCTCGGTTCTCGGACACGCCTTCTCGACGGACAAGATCCTCTATCTCACGCACCTCGTCGGTCTCGGCGGGATACTCGGGATTTTCTCGCCCGCGATACTCCTCGTCCCGCTGCCGGAGATCGCGATAAACCTCCTCGCCAACCGGGATCAAATGACGAACATAAACTATCATTACTCGGCTCCGATCATCCCCTTCATGTACGTCGGATGCGCCGCCGGACTCGCCGTCGCCGCCCGCTTCTTCTCGAAGCGAAACGTCTCGGACGAACTCCTCCGCCTCGCCCCGCTCATGTTCGCGGGATGGGTGCTTTTCATGAACGCGTACATGGCCTTCGGATACGGGCCGCTCCCGTTCGCGCAGTTCCACCGCGACAACCCGGTCGCCATGCAATCGTTGGCGCCGGAGCGAATCGAGAACATAGACGAGGCCGTCGCCCTCGTGCCGGACGACGCGAAGGTCTCGGCGAGCAATTGGATCGCACCCCACCTCGCCCACCGGACACACCTTTATCTCTTCCCGACCATAAACGACGCGGACTACGTCGTCGTGGATCTCGGCCGGGCGAGCTATTTCACCGACGTGAAGCGCGAGAGGGCTCAACAAGCCCTCCAAACCCGCCTCATAGAAAACCCCGACTACGAACCCGTCTTCTCCGAGTCGAACGTCGCCGTCTTCCGAAGGGTTTCGGAATAAAGATCCCTCTCGCGGCGGCGCCGATGGCGGATGTGGAGCGAGCTTCCCCGCCATCCGCGTTTTTATCCGATGCGTATCCTTTCCCCGCTCTCGGGAGCCTCGAAGGGCTGCGGGAGACCTTCGAGGTATTCGACGAGGGCGTCGAGTTCGGCGCCATGCTCCGTCGGGTTTTCGCCCTCGGTGAACACGTCGAAGCCGTTTCCGCCCCCGGCGACGAATTCCTCGGCGGCGACAGTGTATGTTTCGTCTTCTTCGAGCGGGGTTCCGTTTTCGAGGGTGACGGAGGTTATGCGATCCCCGAGCGGCCTCGACGGGTCGTGGGTGAAGCGAAGGCCGCTCGTTTGGAGGACGCGGTCGCGGTCGGAGCGGTATTGGCTTTCGAGGGCTTCGCGGATTTGTCCGCTTGTGAGTTCCACGCTCATGAGCGTGTTCGTGCCGGGGTGCGAAGCGGAAAGGCCGCCGTACGTCACTTCGCCCGCCTCGATGCCGCTTGGGAGAGCGCCTGTGAGGACGAAGGCGATGTCGGCGTCCGTCTTCGCGCGCCTCGCGTCGGCGACGAGGTTCCCGAGGGGACTCTCCCCGGCCTCCGTCGCCGAGCCGTTTATGCTCTCCGCCGCTGTCCCGACCACGCGGTTCGAGATCGGGGCGACGCGATCCGTATACCCCTCGACGAGTTCCCGAAGCTCCGGGTCGGGGCGAAGCTCGTCGTTGTATGTCGGGATTATGTCCGCCGAGGAGGCCATGACTTCGCCCGTCGTTCGGTCTATGGAGAGATCCACAGCCGTTATCGTCTCCCCGTACTTCCCGCCCTCGACGACGACCGCACCCCCGACTCGCGTGTTCATGTACGTGTGGGTATGTCCGGCGACGACCGCGTCCACCGCGCCGTCCATCCCGGATGCCTCGTCCACGATCTCACCGGACGCCACGCCGTTTTTCTCACTCCCGCCGGAGTGGGCGAGGACGACGATCGCCTCGACTCCCTCCCCGCGAAGCTCGTCGGCGTACCGGTTCACCGTCTCGGACATGTCGAGGAAGTCGAAGGAGGCTTCGACCTCGGGCGCGGAGATCTCCGCCGTCTCGGGCGTGACGACCCCGATGAATCCGATGCGTACTCCGTCCCTCTCGATCACGATGTGCGGCGGAAACACGGGTTCCCCGCTTTCTTTTTCCACGACGTTCGCCGCAAGATACGGGAAGTTCGCGCCGGGGAAGTTCTTCTCGGAGGTCTCGGAGCCATCCTCCCGGCTCCCGCCTTCGATGAGGCGCATCATCTCCTCGGCCCCTTTGTCGAACTCGTGGTTCCCGAGGACGCCGACGTCGAAGCCCATGAGGTTCATCGCCTCGACGGTCGGCTCGTCGTGGAAATAGTTCGACGCGAGCGGCGACGCCCCGACCATGTCCCCCGCATGAACCCGTATGGTGTTCGGGGTCTCGTTCCGGCGAGGTGCGCCGCGACGTGCGTGAACCCCCCGACCGGGCGGCCATCCATGCTTCCGGGGCTTTCGAGGTGTCCGTGGAGGTCGTTCACCCCGAGGAGTCGAACCTCAGCGACGCCGCGCGGCTCCGTTCGTTCCGGCGCCGACCGAACCGACATCACGGCTTTCGACGCGGCGCCGGGGGCGCTTTCTTCGTCCGTCTCGCGCAACGAGGCCATCCCCGAGGCGAGCATCGCCGCCCCGATGGCGACGGCCACGGCTCCGAGCGAGTATTTCATGTGTGTCCCCCCGATTCGTTCGTCCCCCGGCAAAGAGAAAGGGACTCGCATACGCGAATCCCGTAAAGAAAAAGTTCCATTGTCGTCGTCTCCGCGGCTATCCTCCTAGGCTCCCTTCGCCGGATAAGCTCGGAGGTTTCCTACATTCGACGCTCATGCCGAAACTCCTTCCACGAAGAGGACGCGACGCTTCGGGGAAGAGGCTAACAAGGGGGAGCGGCCCCGGTGTTTCGGGGCCGTAAACGTTTGTTTAAGTCGGTGTTTAAGGCGGGTCGCTTCGCTCCCGGTTCTCAGTTTTTAGTTCTCGGTTCTCGGTCGACCACTAAAAACCGGGAACCGAGAACGGCGAGCGAAGCGAGATTCATCCCGGAACATCCGCGAGCGCGTGCTCGATCTCCGCTTCGGAATGCTCGATGTCGGGGAGTTCTCCGGCGAGGTATTTTTCGTATGCGGCGAGGTCGAAGTGGCCGTGGCCGCACATGTTGAAAAGTATGGTCTTCTTTTCGCCCGCTTCCCTCGCCTCCACCGCGAGGTCTTTGACGGCCTTTATGGCGTGGGTGACTTCGGGCGCCGGGATGATCCCCTCGACCTTCGCGAATTCGAGGCCCGCCTCGAAAGTGGCGTTTTGCGGGTACGCCGCGCCTCGACGTGTCCCTCATGCACGAGCGCGGAGAGGATGGGCGAGTCGCCGTGGTACCGGAGTCCCCCGGCGTGGATGCCGGGCGGGACGAAGGAATGCCCGAGGGTGTACATCTTCATGAGCGGGGTCGTCCCGGCGGTGTCCCCGAAGTCATAGACGAACTCCCCCTTTGTGAGCGTCGGACACGACGACGGCTCGACGGCGATGAAGCGTGTGTCGCGGCCATTTCTTATCTTCTCCCCGAGGAACGGGAACGCGATGCCCCCGAAGTTTGACCCGCCGCCCGCGCACCCGACGACGACATCCGGGTATTCGTCGGCCATCTCCATTTGTTTTATCGCTTCCTGCCCGATGACGGTTTGATGGAGGAGGACGTGATTGAGGACGGAGCCGAGCGAATACTTCGCGTCGTCGTGCTTCACCGCGTCCTCGACGGCCTCGCTTATGGCGATGCCGAGGGAGCCGGGCGAGTCGGGGTCGCCTTCGAGGATGTTCCTCCCGGCTTCGGTGAGGTTCGTGGGACTCGCGTGTACCTCCGCGCCGTACGTTTCCATCATGACTCGGCGGTACGGTTTTTGCTCGTACGAGACGCGCACCATGTACACGGTGCATTCGAGGCCCATGGCGCCGCACGCGAAGGCGAGCGAGGAACCCCATTGCCCCGCTCCCGTCTCGGTCGTGAGGCGGCGGACTCCCTCCTCACGGTTGTAATACGCTTGCGGGCCGGCGGTGTTCGGCTTGTGGCTGCCGGACGGGGAGACTCCCTCGTACTTGTAAAAAATGTGGGCCGGGGTGTCGAGGAGCTTTTCGAGGCGGCGGGCGCGAAACAAAGGCGTCGGTCGCCAGAGGGAGTAAATTTCACGGACTTCCTCCGGGATGGCGATCTCTTTCTCCGCCGAGACTTCTTGTGCGATGATGTTCGTCGGGAAGATCGGGGCGAAGGCGTCCGGCCCGACGGGTTCGCGCGTCGCCGGATTCAACGGCGGGTCGAGCGCGAACGGGAGGTCGGGGACGAGGTTGTACCAGCTTTCGGGCATCGCCTTTTCATCGAGAAGGAACTTCGTGGTTTCCATATGGAGCCTCCGAATTTTAGCTGTCAGCCATTAGCCATCGGCTATCAGCTTAGCGGGTTCCCGCATTTCGGGCGACTCGCCCGCGTCGAGAACCGTGGAGAAACCTTGCGCGGGCTGCCCTTCGACGGGGAGTCCGACTCCGTTCGCTTCGCCCTCCCCGAACTCCGCGCTGGATGCGCCGAGAGGAAGATTATCGCCGCGAGCGGCGAGAGGCGGTGAAGAGTCCCCTTCGATGTCCGTGCCATGTCCGCCTCCGTGTCCTCGAAGAAAAGCGGGCCGCGGAGTATTCCCCGCGCCCCGAAGGTCGTTCGCTTCACCCGGCTTTACGAGCGCGGGCCGCCGGGGCCGCCTTTCGGGCCTTTGCCCCGTCCGTTGCCGGGGCCGCCGTTGCCGGGGCCGCCTTTGCGGCGGGCGAACGGACCCCATATGGCGTATGTCCGTCCGGGGTTCGAGGCGGCGGAGCCTCCTTGCTGATTCACGAATAGTGTGTTCCCGTTGGGGGAGAAGCACGCCCCGGCGAATTCGGAGCCGTCGGTGATGGACATGGCGAAGTCGTATATCTCGCCTTGCTGCGTAACGCCGCGGATGTATTGCGGGTCGCCGCCGTCCTCGCAGATGAAGATGTCGCCCGTCCTCGGCGCGACGACGATGTTGTCCGGGCTTTCGAGTTCATCCTGTCCGGGCGACTCGTATATGAGGGTGAGGGTTTGGCGCCTCGGATCGAACTCCCATATCTGCCCGGAGTCGGCATCTCCCCCGCTCGTGCAGTCGAAGTATATTTTCCCGTTCCCCGTCCATGCCCCTTCCTCGCGGTCGAAGAGGGCGGCTCCCTTCGCGGCGGCCTGGAAACGGACGGTGTCGGTCGGCGGGTCGGGGTCGTCTATGTCCACCCACTCGACCTCGAAAGGCTCTCCGACCGGGAAACCTTTGTCGGTGTTCCGGTTTGGATCGCCCTTTATGACGAGGGCTTGGAGGCGGCCCGTGCTCTCGGCGAGTTGTCCGGGGCCGTTTATGTTTCCGTCCGGGACGTATCGGTAAAAGCACGAGTTCACGCTTTGATCCTCGGTCTCGTACAAAATTCCGTCCATCCACGCGACGGCTTCGTGGACGAAGCGTCCGGCGGCTTTGATCGGGGCGGCGGCGACGGGGCCTTCGGCGTCGGCGACCATCTCGAAGTTGTATCCGTGCGGCTCGCTTCCGTTCTGGAAAACCTCCTCGGAGGCGATCCACGAGTTCCACGGCATCACGCCCCCGGCGCAATTCGTGCTCGTCCCGCCGAGGATGGCGAAGTCCTCGACGACCTCGCGGTTCCCCCCGACGACGAGCTTCGTGTTTCCGGCGTTGAACTGCGGAAGCTCGTCATACCGGAACTCCGGTGGAACGACGACGTCCGTCTCGTTTTGCCGACCGGTGCTCCTCCGGTTCTCGTGGTTCCTTATGAGGATGGTGGTTCCACGCGGCCCGCGGTACGTGCCCATCGCGTCGAAGTACGTGGGCGTCGGGTTCCCGTCGGACATCGACTCCCCGGCGCGAGAGATGATCTCGTACCGGAAGCCCCTCGGAAGGGCGATGTCTCCCATGTCTTCGAGTTCCCCGTATCCTTCGCTTCGCTCCATCGGCTGCCCGAATGCGGATCTCGCGCCCAGCGCATGGAGCGGCCCGCTTCCGGCGAGCGCGCTCCCGACGAGAAACGCCGCGCTCGCTCCGCCTATGCCCAGAAAATCCCTGCGGCTCATTTGTTGCGGCGCCCGCCGCTGACTACCTTCCGTACTCAAGATGACTTCCCCCGGTCGTCTCCGTCGTTTACGGGGAAGAGGTATAACAAGAACCGTTACGGATTTTGTTTCCGCTCCGAAAACTGTGGGTTAAAGGTTTGTTAAGTCGCTCCCTTCGATCCCTCCGGTTTTTGGTTCTTGGCTGAAAACTAATGACCGAGAACGGCGGCGAAGCCGCCCGCGAAACGACCTCACGCCCTCGCGAGCGTTATGTCGCCGGAGAGGGTTTTCATGCGGAGGTGGGCGGTCGCCCCGTTCCCCTCGTCTTCGGTTCCTCCTTCGGACTCGCCGAGTTCGTTTCGGATGTCGCCGGTGTGGGTGTTCATGTCCACTTCGAGGGTGCGTCCGGGCGGGACGGATATTTTTATGTCCCCGGCCTGTGTGGTGCATCGGAGGTCGCCGCCCGCGTAGTTTCCCACTTCGAGGTCGCCGGCCGCGCTCCGGAGTTCGAGGTCGGCGAGGGCGGACTCGACTCGGACGTCGCCGGATGCGGAGTTCGCGCCGAGGTTCCCCTTCGCTTCCCGAACCCGGATGTCGCCGGAGGCGGTGTTCACGCCGAGCTTTCCGCCCACGACTTCGATCTCCACGGCGCCGGATGCGGTGTTCACGCCCGCGTCGCCTTCGATGTTTTTCGTCCGTAAATTCCCGGAGGCCGAATTGAATCCGAGGGTTTCGATGTCCACGCCGACCTCCACGTCGGCGGCGGCGACGTTCGCCGAGAGCGACACGCCTTTCTCCGGCATCCGCACCTCCACCTCGAAGGAGTCCCACCGGGTGGAGATCCCCTCCGGCGCCCGAAGCTCGATGGTGTCCCCGAAATGCTCGATGAGGAACTCCTCGACATCCCTCCCCCGCACGTAGACTTCCACTTTCCCATCCTCGCCCGGAAGGAACGAAGCTCGTCCCGAGGGGAGGCTTTTCAACTCGATCTTCGCTTTCCCGCCGACCTCGAAAGTTTCCCGCCGCTCCTCGCCCATCAGCTTTTCACCGTCCCTTTGAAGCTCTTCCCGATGCTTCCTCGCCCGGCCCGCGAGACCGTGCGCGAGATGTCCTTCACGAGATACGAGTTTACGGAGTCGCCCGCCGACTTCGCCACGCTCTCGATGGTCTCTTTGAGATCCGTGGGCAGCCGGAGCGTGATCCTCGCCTCATACTCCCCGCCCGGCGCGCGGGGGCTTTCTTCCTCGCCCTCACGCACGTTGAGAACCGGCTCCCCCTCCCGGAGCGTCACCTCGACTTTGTTGTGCGGAAGTTGCGCGTCCACCTCGACCGCCGCTTGCTCGGCGAGATCCCACGCAAGTTGCCTCGCCGCCGGGCCGAGCGAAGCCATCAAAGCCCCCGCCGCCGCACCGACCGCCGGATCGCCGCCCGCCAACACCGTCTGACTCTTCACCTGCGCCTCGAACTTCGACAAAGCCGTCCTCGTATCCACGCACTTCCTCCTCGAGCTTCGTGAAACCACCCGCCGACACCGCCCCTCCGCCGGACGACGCGAAACCGAAACCTCCGTCCGCCCGTGGTCATTCCCCCCGCCATCATACCCGAGAGCATTCGCCAAACCCCGAATCACACCCCGAACCCGACCCCCGACCGATACCACCCCGGCCTCTCGCGCCAAAGAAGCCTCCCGAGCCACCTCCATCCTCCGCCCCCGCCACGCCTCAAACTTCATCACGTTCACAATACGATTCCTTTTAGACTCTTTAATGACACTATAATGACATCAAAAAAGCGTCATGTCAAGTGGGGTCGCTCGCTTCGGGAGTCGGGAAATGCGAGTTTTCGAAGCTCGCGTACGCCATCGACACTTCCGAGTCCGGCGTGGGTTCGCCGGGCGAAGCGGGCGTCGAAGGGGCGAGACGGGCGTTAACGAAACGTCGGCGACGCATCTCGCCGTGATCGGCGAGAGCTTCTCGGGCACAGAGGAGAGAGTTTCCGGCGGGAGGAAGTCGAGAGCATCCCGACTCCCGGCGAGCGTCAGCGAGCGTCTCCCGACCTCCGATTTCCGAAGAGGACGATTGTGAGGAGGCCGGCGAGCATGAACGCCGCGCCCGTCATCGCGAGCGGAGAAACGCCACCCGTTTCCGGGACGCTCGCGCCGGGTGTCGTGATGACGAGGGTTCGTTCTCCGGCGGACTGTCCCGCCTCGACCACGACCTCCATTCCGCGGTTCGTCTCGCGCGCATCTTATGGAACCGTCTCTCCGTCGAGGGTGGCGGTGGCGACCTCGGCGTCTTTCGGGAGGGTGTGGCCGATGGCGAGTTTCGCGGTGAGGGACGGGGTGGCGGTCGTCGTGTATACGCCTTCGTTCGCGGAGGCGGAGACGGCGAGGGTTCCGTCGCCCATGAGGACGTTGTTCGCGGAGAGTCCCGGCGAGTCGGGTGGGAGTTGCGACACTATTTCGAGCGTCCCTCTTCCGAGGTCGGGGCGGACGCCGAGTTGCTGGTGGATGACGGGCCATATGGTTCCGTACGCGCCCCATGCTTGATGGACCATCGGGCGTTCGGTGAGCGGGCGGTCGACCGTGCGTCCGTTCATCGGGGAGGGGGCGATCTCCGGCATCGCGCCCGGCATCTCGTCCGGCTCGCCGGAGGCGTTCTCCGGGTTCGGAAGCTGGAGACGGGCGTTCGCGGATGTCCACTTTTTTTGTTCTTCGAGTCGGCCATAGTTTCCTTCGGCGACGGCGGCGATGGCGGTGTTCAGCGTGAAGGCTTGTTCCTCGGAAGGGGATTCGCCCGCCTCGTCGCATCCCGCCCGTCCGGTGTGGAACATCCCGAACTCGTCTCCGAAGCATTCGGTTTGGCGGAGGTCGAGGGCGGCGTTCGCCCTTTCTTCCGTCGTGAGGCCGAGGACGAGTTCCCCGTTTCGCTCGAACTCGACTTCCATCGGGGTGGCCCCGATCCAGTGCCTTTGCTGGATCGGCTCGTCATCTTCGAGCGAGTCGGCGTGCTGCGAAACCTCCTCCATCCACCACTCCTCATCGAAGCGTTCGAGCATCTCGTCGGCCCGCTCCGTCGCCCATTCGACGGTCTCGGTGTCGCCCATTGCTTCGGCCATGTCGGCGAGGTCGTAAAGGCCGCGAATGGTGTACACGGCGTTGTCGAGCTTCTCCTCGCCCATCCCCTCGCGCTCGACGTTTCCGAGACCTTCCGGCCACAAATCTCCGTCCTCGTCGAGTTCGCGGAAGATGTATTCCATGTTCGACTTCGAGAACTCGTAGTTTTCCTCGAGCCACGCCGCGTCCCCCGTCCACCGCCACACGACGGCGACCGCGCTCGGGAACTTCACGGTCTCGTCGGTGTTCCCGTCGTCGGCGTTCGAGCCGAAGTACACCGAGCCGTCATAAACGACTTCGTGGACGACTTTACCGGAGTCGCCGTTGTCTATGAGGCTTATGTCGCGGAGTGCGCGGAGGTGGTCTTTTATCGGCTCGAACTGCCCGGCGGCGACGCTCGCGAAGACGGTGTACTCGCCGTCGGTTCCGAAGAGCCACTGATAGTCCGGGAAGCCCGCCGCGAGGAACCGCGCCCGTTTGAGGTTCCCTTCGGGCGCGGGATAGTTTTCCCCCGCGTTCGTCTCGCGGATGGCGAGGTCGTCCACGGTTTGAACGGCGTCGGCGAGGTTTTGTTTGCTCCAGTCGATGCTCTCTTCGAGTTGCGCGTCGCCGGGGATGTCGAGTTCAGTCCGGCCTTCGAGCGCGAGTCGGCTCGACACCTTCTCCGCGAGCGCGCCCTCCGGGTCGGCGATGGCCGCCTCGAACTCGGCGTTCGCCTCTTCGAGTCCGGCGTCCGAACCCGCGACGGCGAACCACACCGTTCGGGCTTCTCCGGCGGGAACCGACACTTCGTATTCGAGTTGTCCACCCGCACCTTTGCCGTATTCCGTGTCGTCGCACCTTTCGGGGGCTTCGTCGGGGGATGGGGGGCATATCTCGGGTTCCTCGACCGGGCCTCGGAAGCCCTCGTCTCCGGCCTCTCCGGCGGATGGCTCGATGCTCGATCCCACGATGGCGGCCCAGTCGTGTTCGGAGGCGTTCTCGACGTCCGGCGTTCCTCTTTCGCGGAAGACGAGGCGGCCTTCCGCGAAGGAGGCTTCGTCTTCGAGGTTGAAATCGGTTTGCGAGGGGGTCGTCTTGCCCCACGGGTACGAGGACATGAGTTCCGAGCGGACGTCCACGCCGAGCGTGAAGGAGCGTTCCTCGTCGGACGAGAACGACATTCCGACGAGGACGGCGTGGCTTCCGTCGGGGGCGAAGTCGGTTCGGGTTATTTCGAGGCCGTCGTTTTCGGGCATCTCCATTTGCGTGTACCCGTATCCGCTCGTGAAGCGCTCGGCTTCGAGCCATGCGCCGTTCACGCCGAACCATATGCCGTCGAGGACTTTGATCGGGGGCGTCCATATGCCGCCCATTTCACCTCGGGTATGGAACCCCATCGCCGGAAAAGACCCGTTTTGCATCCCCGCGATATAAGCCCGGTCCCCGACTGCCACATACCTCCGGTCTTCCAAACGATCCTCGGTCGAAAGCGTCGGCGCGCCGAATGCGTCGGTGTCGTTTTGCGCCGTCGCGGCCGTCGCCCCCGCGAGGAGGACGAATAGCGAGATGAGCACGGACACCTTCATTCCCACAGTCTGCGAGACCGTCAAAATCCACCCCCGTCGTATCCGTCCACGTCGAAAAGCCTTCACGAAACGAAATAAATTTAGCAAGATGGGTGTTCGTAGTCAAATCGTAACGAAGCCGCCTGCCGGGGTGTGCGGGCGGCTTCGGGGTCCGGGGCGTTATGGACGGCTTCGGGGTTCGTGCGGGCCTTTGCCGGGGTTTTCTTTCGGGACTTCGAGGTCGGTGTATACGGGGAAGTGGTCGCCGGGGGATTCGCCGCCGAACAAAGCGGTGTGTCCGAAGACTTCGCCGCCGTTCAGCGCGAGGTCGGTGGAGGGGAGGACGTAGTCCACGCGGAGTTCGAAGGTCGCGGTGTCGTCGGGGTCGAGGTTCGGGTCGGGTTTTCGCGCGGTCGGGACGAAGTCGCCGTTTACGCGTTCGTTTGCGAAGAGGAAGATTTCGATTGGGTTCCCGAAGGAGTCCCCTTCGTCGGGGTCGGCGTTGAGGTCGCCGAGGATGACGAAGCTCTCGCCATCTTCGAGGCCGCCGCGCCCGCCTCCGTCGTCGTATATGTACGGCTCGCCGTTTATATAGTCGCCCCAGAAACGGATCTCATCATGGTTTCGGCGTCCATTCCGGTCTTCTTCGCCGTCGAAGGTCGGGGGCGTCGGGTGGCTGGCGAGGAGGTGGACGGTTCCCCTCCCCGGCACGCGAACCGGCACGTCCCAGTGGCTCTTCGACGAGAGGCGGAAGACTTCGAGTTCCTCCTCCGTGTACCATCCCTCTCCGGTCTCGGGGTTCTCCGGCAACGCCGCGCCCGGCATGTCCTTCCACAGAAACTCCTGGAAAGTCCGGATTTCTCCGCGCTCGATCTTTATCCCCGGACGTACGAGAAGCCCCATCGCGCACTGTCCGGGAAAGGTTCCGAAGCCGAAGGAGTCGTCGCCGTAAGCCCGCCCCTCGGCGGTTTGCTCGCCGGGGGAGCCGTCGGGTCGCGTCGGCGGCGGGGGAGGATACTCCGTTACGGTTCGTCCGTCGTTGTTGAGATCATAGCCGCTCGAAATCCCGGTGTTCGACGGGGCCATGAACGTGTCGTAGCGAAGGGGTTTGAGTCCGCGTTCCTAGCGTCTTCGACAAATAATTCTCGACGAAACGCCGGGCGTTCTCGCCCTCTCCGTCGCCCGGCTCGACGTCCGGGGCGCCCGGCTCATCGTAGGCGAGTTCGTTCAGCAAAACTATGTCCGGCTCTATTTTCTGTATGGTCGCCGCAATTTCCTTGAGGCGCGGGTTGTCGTTTCGCTTCACGTCCTCCGTCCTCACGTCCTCGACGTTGTACGCCGCGACGCGGAGTCCCTTCGGATCGCCCGGCTTCGCCTCGCTCGCCGGAGAAGCCGCGAAGACGAGCGCCGCCGCGAGAACCACGCCCGCCGAAAGCGCGAGCAAAGCCGTCCGAAAACCACCGGACGAGTCGCCACCGAATTCCATGCTTCCTCCCTCCATAGCCTGTACGGCGACAAGATATACCAGTAAACGGAAGACTTTTTGTTACGCCGCCGTGAAATACCCGTCGCCGGAGCGACGCCTCTTCATTCTTTCGTCCCGAGATGCTCGTCGAGGAAAGCCGCGACCTTCGGATACGCGTCGAGTCGATTTTTCAGTTTCGCGAGTCCATGCCCCTCGTCCTCATAAACGAGATACTCGACGGTTCCGCCGTTCTTTTTCACCCGTTCGACGATTTGCTCGGCCTCCCCGACGGGGACGCGAGGGTCGTTTTTGCCGTGGATGACCATGAGAGGGGCGACTATATTTTCCGCTTTGTGGATCGGGCTTATGGATTCGAGGAAGTCGCGGTCGTTTTCGAGCGAGCCGTACTCGGACTCTCGGAGGGCGCGACGATAACTTCCGGTGTTCTCCAAAAAAGTGACCATGTTCGCGATGCCGACGATGTCCACCGCCGCGCTCCACAACTCGGGGTACTCGGTGATCGCCGCGAGAACCATGAACCCGCCGTACGACCCGCCCATCACCGCGACCTTCTCGTGGCCGTTGTCTCGCAGCCAATGAGCGGCGTGGGCGAGATCGGCGACGGAGTCCATCCTCTTCTCCACGTCGTCGAGGTGGGTGTATTCTTTTCCATAGCCGGTCGAGCCACGCACGTTCGGCGCGAGGACAGCGTACCCCCGGTTCAATAAATACTGTGTGATCGGGTTGAAATCCGGCCTTTCTTGGGCCTCCGGCCCACCATGCACGTCCACGATGACGGGCGCATTCTCCATTTCCGGCTCGTAAAAGAAGGCGGGTATCTCTCTTCCGTCGAAGCTCGGGTACCGAACGAGGCGTGGCTTTTTGAAGGTGCTTCTCGGGATGCCCGCCGTCGTGGAATGCGTGAGGCGTTTCGGCTCCCCGTCCGGGAGTTCCATCGTCCACACGTCGGGGTTCCGGTCGGCTCCGATGTGTGTGAAGGCGAGCCGGTTCGAGTCCGGCGAGAAGGCGAACTCCCCGAAGACTCCTTCGGGAACCTCCGGGTCGGGCATGCGCTTTCCGCGGGCGTTGAAGAGCATGAGCTCCGAGTACCCGTCCACGTTCCGGCTCGCCGCGAGGTATCGTCCGTCTTTGGAAAGCTTCACGCTCTCCACATCCCACTCGCCGGAGGTGAGGTATTCGAGTTCGAGCGAGTCGAGATCGAGCCTCGCGAGCCGGAGGAACTCCCCGTCACGGTCCGTGGCGAGGAATACGCTCTTCCCGTCCGCCGCCACGTTCACGCCCGAAAACTCCGCGTCGCCCTCGTGCGGCGTAAGGAGCCTCGCCTCGCCACTCGAAAGGTCGAGGAGATAAAGGTCGTTGTTCACGTTCGAGTGGTGCCGCGAGACGATGAGGTACGAGCCGTCATGTCCCCAGTCCGCCACTGAATGGTACCCGGACGCCTCCCACACCATCTCCGGCTCACCGTCGAGGTTTTGCGTGTAAACGTCGAAGTCCGTGCCGTTCCGCCTCGTCGCCGTGTATGCGATGCGCTCTCCGTCCGGGGAGAAGCCGCCGAAATAGTGGATGGCTTCGAGGTCGTCGGTGAGGTTCCGCTCCTCCCCGGTTTTCCGGTCGAGAAGCAAAATTTGCATCCTCTCGTTCCCGCCGACATCCATCGAGAACGCGATCTTCTCCTCCGACGGCGAATACTTCGCCCCCGAGACGCGCTCTTCGTGAAAAGTCAATTGCTCGGGCCATCCGCCACCGAGCGGGACTTCCCACGCTTGCGGAACGCCCGTTATGCTCGTCAAAAAAGACACCCTTCGACCATCCGACGAAAAACTCGCGCCGTACGCGCCGCGAATTTTCAGGTATCGTCCGAAATCAAAGTCCATGAAGCCCCTCCATCGTCTCTTTTTCCAGCAAAACCCGATTAAAACACAGCCCGGTAAAGGCTTTCGATATTGCGAGGATGTTACGGAAACGTTTAGAAAATGAGTGAACAACCTCACAGGCACGCCGTATATTGGGGTTTGAAACAACTTGGCACGTCTTTGGAACCGCTTGACACATCGAAATGTGTAGTTAGGATACCCGGCTTGTAATGGAAGCAATGTTGGAGGGGGACTTTTGAAGTCTTTTCTCAAGGTATTTTTGGCTGGCGGCGTGACGATGGCGGCGCTTGTCTTTTCTGGAGGCCCGGCGCAGGCCGAGTCTGTGGTGGCGAGTTTCTACGGGGACGAGCTTGCGGGCAATCCGACGGCGAGCGGCGAGCCGTTCGATCCGAGTGGTTTGACGGCGGCGCATCCTTCGTTGCCGTTCGGTACGCAGGCCGAGGTTTGCTATCAGGGTTGCGTGACGGTCACGATCAACGACCGCGGGCCGTTCGTCGCCGGACGCGGCCTCGACCTCTCGGCGGGCGCGGCTTCGGCCATCGGCCTCACGGGCGTCGACACCGTCGAATTCAACGTCGTCGGAAGCGGCGGCTCGACGGGTACGACGGACACGGGCGCCACGGACGCGGTCGCCACGGACACCGCCGCCCCGGTCGCCGTCGATCCGAACGCCCCGGTCGCCTACGACGTCAACGGGGAAGCGTACGACCCGTTCACCGGGCTGTACTATCTCCCGTCCTCCGGCCTCTAAAAAGCGGAGCGGGCATAAAGCCCCGAACATTCGGGGTTCAAGAAGCGGGCGCGGAGTCATTTCCG
>JACCWD010000150.1 GCA_013697825.1 Rubrobacter sp. | reverse complement strand
CGAAACGCGTCGGTTGTGTGGCACAATCGCTCATGGGAGCTTTCCTCCTTTGGCCAGTCGTTGAACAACTAGACCGTATACAGGAGAAGGCCCCCTCTCTTCAACTGTCTTCGTGGATTATTCGGGCGAGGCTTATGCCGCTCCGAACCGGAGGACGGTCGGGTTCTCCGGTGATGTACCGTATCCCTCCCATCGCCTCCCCGATGTTCGCGAAGCCGGGCTTGTCTTTATACGGCCCGCTTTGCCCATACCCCGACACGCGAACGAGGATGAGCCGGGGGTTTATTTCGTGGAGGACGTCCCACGAAAGCCCCAATTTCTCCATCGTGCCGGGCTTGAAATTCTCGACGATGATGTCCGAGGACGCGGCGAGCTTCTTCGCGAGTTCGATGCCCTCGGGGCTTCCGAGGTCGAGGGTGATGAGCTTTTTGTTTCGCGACTGGAGCGACCACCACAAAGAGTCGCCCGTCCGCTCGTCCACGTACCGCCAGTTCCGGAGCGGGTCGCCGGAGCCGGGCCTCTCGACCTTTATGACCTCGGCTCCGAACTCGGCCATCATTCGGGTTGCGAAAGGCCCGGCGATGAGCGCGCCGAACTCGAGGACGCGGAGTCCTTCGAGGGGACGTTCGCGAAGAACGAACTCCCTCGCTCCGTCCGTCGTCATCGGACAGAAAGCTCCGCGGAGCGTTCGGCGCGTGCGGCCTCCTCCTTCGAGGCGGGGACGAGGAGCGATCCGACGACGCATATGGATATGTTGAGAGCGAGGCCGATGATGCCGCCGTGAACACCGTACACCGTCCCGACACCGAAGAGGGTCATGCCCCCGGCGAGCATGGCTCCGGCGAGCATCCCGAAGAACACGGGCCACGACGAGAGGCGCTTCCAATACAAACCGATGATGAACGCCGGGGCGATTTGAACGATAAGCTCGAACTTGAGTACGAAGATGTTATAGAGCGTCGTCGGCGGGTTCCACGCGATCACGAGAAGAACCGCCACCGCGAGTATTCCCCATAGTTTCCCGACGAGAACCTGGCGGCCCTCGCTCGCCTCCGGGTTTATGTGGCGAGCGTAAAGATCCTTCGAGATCATGGACGAAAAGCTGAGGAGCGCGGAGTCGGCGGTCGAGACGATGGCCGCGACGATGCCGCCGAAGAGGAGGATCATCATCACGTAAAAGAATATGTTTATCGCGGCGACCTCGTTGGCGATCATCCCGACGAGCTGCTCGGAGTCGCCTTCGCTCAAATTCGGAAACAGGCTTATGCCGATGATCCCGACGACGAACACGAGCCCGGTTGTTATGGGCGGCATCCACGCCATCCCGGCCAAAGACCTCTTTAGCGTCCTCTCGCTCTCGGCGGCGTATATCCTTTGTATGGCGTGCGGGTACACCGCCGCCCCGAACCCGACCATGAGGACGAGGCTCAGCCAGTTCGCCGACACTTCCAGAGGCGGGACGGACGCCTTCTCCGGCTCGTTTTGTATGAGGTATTGCGTCGCCTCGCCGATGCTCCCCCCGATGAGGTAAAACGATCCCCCGAGGAGAACCGCGACCCCGACAAGGAGCGCGATGCCCTGCATGACATCCGTGAACGCGACGGCCTTCATCCCGCCCATCCACGCATACGCGAGCATCACCGCCACGAACATGACGACGCCGATCTGGTACGGAACCGTGTCGCCCGTCAGGCCGGAGATTCCCTGTCCGATAGCGACGAGTTGTTCGAGGAGATAGTTCCCAAGCCCCCACAGCATGAGGAGGACGGCGAGGAGGGTCACGGCGGTGGACTGGAAGCGGTGCCGGATCCAATCCGCCGGAGTGACGAACGACTCCCTCTTCGCGATCGCATACAGCCGAGGCGCGAAAACGAGATACGCCCCGATGATGAACGTCATGAACATGATGGACTGGAGCCACGGGAAACCCTGCCGATAAGCCGTCGGCGCATACCCGATAACCGTGTTCCCCGAATACTGGGTCGCATACAGCGTGAAGAAAAGCGCCACAAACCCGAGGCCGCCCCCGGCGAGATAATAACCTTTCACGCTCTCGCGGATGTTCGGCTGCCCGCGCCCCGCCACATACCCGATGAGGAGCATCACGGCCGCGTACCCGACGAGGACGGCGATCCCGCTAAACTCCCCGAATGTCAAATCATCCACGGCTCACTCCCCCCTTCCCTCGTGCTTCTCCCGCTCCTCTTCCTCCTCGACGACGTCCCACTCATGGAGGCAAAGCCAGCTAAGGAAGCCGCACAAAGCGAGCGAGAACACGACGGAGATGAAGGCCCAGTAAGGAAGCCCGAGTATGATCGGCTAAACGGTTCCGCCCGGCAAATACCACGGTATCGCCGCGAGCATGATGAAAGCCATGACGACCCATATCCACGGTTTTCGTATCGGCTCTTTCGTCGGGCGATTGTTCGTCGGTCGGTCGCGCATAGCGTCTCCCCCTTGCCGTCTTCTCCGCTTCCCCTCTTCCGGCCCCCTCGCCATCGCGCATCATAACCGATCACCGTTCGTTTTTCGCAATGGCTCGGGCGGCGGGGAGCGGCGTACTTCCCGCCGCCCGAGCGTCGTCCCGGCTTACGGCCTCGGGATGCTCGTGACGAAGTATGGCGGCCCCGCCTCCGAGGCGTCGAAGAACTCGGCGTTCGAGACGAGGAGGCGGTTTCCGGGAGCCTTCGACAGCGTGGTCGGCGTATGGAACCTCTCGCTCGTCGTCGCGCTCTCGATCCTCCCTTCGAGGTAATCCGGCGAGAGCCGTATCTTCAAAACCCTCTCCCCGCCGTTGTCCACCGCATAGAGCGTGCGCCCCACGAACTCGAGCCCGTCAACGTCGCCGACGGAGCCGCCCGAGATTTTTATCTCCCGGATCTCACGCGCCTCGACGTCCTCGCCGACCGTGAGACGATAAAGTTTAACCCGAGTTGCCCCCTATAAGAACTGAATAGCGAACGCCAGGATGAAACAGACGATCTTCAACTCGAAGCCTTCCGCCCTCACCGCGTGGATCTTCCTCGGAAACAGGGCAGTGATCTGGCTGA
>JACCWD010000123.1 GCA_013697825.1 Rubrobacter sp. | reverse complement strand
TAGCTTCTCGCCTCCTCGGTGATGCGCGGAGGGTTGCCGGGGGCCGCGCCGTCGGCGAGCCCCTCGATCCCCCGTTCGCTCCAACGGTCGAGGTCGCGGGCTATGCTCGCCGTGGAACGCCCTGTGTGGGAGGCGATGGCCGCCATGTTCGATCCCCGGTTGGAGAGACGCAAAACCTGGGCGCGGAGGCGCACTTTGCGCTTGAGATAGGGGTCCTGCTCGATCTCCCGCAGTTGCCTGTCTTCTTGCTCGCTCAATTTGATGCATCGTGATGGTGGCATCGCCCAATTATATCTTTGAAATACTTAGATACTCGCCGATGCGCTCCGAAAGCGGGGATGTCGAAGGCATGATCGGGGTCGCCACCGATGTGAGCGAGCGCCATAAGCTCCAAAAGGAGTTCGAATACCGGGCTTTCCACGACCCTTTGACGGGCCTCCCGAACCGGGATCTCTTCATGGATCGCCTCGAACACGCCCTCGTGAAGGCCGAAAGGCGCGGTGAGAGCGTGGCCGTGATTTATATGGATCTCGGCAATCTCAAAGCGGTTAACGACTCCATGGGACACGAGGCGGGCGACGATCTTCTCGTATCGGTGGCCGAGCGTCTGAAGGAGTGCCTCCGGCGAGGGGACTCGTGCGCGAGGCTCGGCGGCGGCGAGTTCGCCGTCCTCATAGAGGAGGCCGGAGCCGAAAAAGCGGCGGAGGTGTCGCGGAGGATCTCAGCCGCCTTCCGAAAGCCTTTGTCCGGGAGGTCCACGACGGTCATCGCCCCGAGCATCGGAACGGCCCTCTCCCCAAAGGACGGCGAAAACCCGAAGGAGCTAATAAAAGCCGCCGACCGGGCGATGTACGCCGCGAAAGCGCGAAGCGAGGCCGAAAACCCCGAGGCATAAAAAAAGACGAGGGAGTGCAGGCTCTCCCCCGTCTCAGCGAAGCCCCCGCGGAGGCGAGCCTCGAAAATTTCTTTGTGTGCTACTTGCGCCGAAGAACGGCGAAGGTCAAGATACCAGACCCGAGGAGCAGAGCCGCCGCAGGCAGGAGAATAGCCGGGCCGCCGCTGTCAGGCAGATCGCCCTCGCTGGTGCCCATGCCGGAGGTGGTTCCCTCCATGCCCATGGTCGTCTCTTCCATCATCATGGTCGTCTCTTCCATCATCATGGTGTCGTCTTCCATATCCATGCTGGTGTCTTCCATCATCATGGTGTCATCGTTCATCATCGTGGTGTCGTCCTGCGCGAACGCGGCAGGCGCCATCATGAGAACCGCAAACATCGCTGTCGCAGCAAGTAGTATGGCTTTCTTCATTCGGTTCCTCCTTCTGTTTACTCCACTTCCAAGCGGCCTGCATTCTTCTCCATCGAGAATTGCCCATAGTTTACAGACTCCAAACGTAGAAGTCTCTATTATCTTAATATCTTTTAAAAAAATTAATATGGATCGAGTATCGAGGTTGAGGTGTCCGCTGCGTACCACCACATATTGCGGGGGCGATAGGATTCGAACCTATGGGCGTTTTACGGCCTCTGGTTTTCAAGACCAGCGCATTCGTCCGCTCTGCCACACCCCCGCGCACGCTTCGCGCATGGTTCGGGTGGATTATATGAATCTACATGAAGATGTCGAGGGGGAGGAGCGCACTGACGAGGAGGTTCGGGACGTCAACGACCTGGCTTATGCGGAGATCCACCGCCACCGAGCAGATCGCGTACGCTTGCTGGCGCGAGAAACCCCGCGTCCCTAAATGCTCGATCATGTTGAGAAGCGCGTTCCTCGCCGCGACGCTTATGTCCTCGCTCTCATTCACCCCGTCCTTTCGGACGCTTATACCCGTCGTCGCATGGAAACGCCTCGGCACGGCCATCTCCGGGTACGTGAAATAGTCGTCGCGGTAAAACTGGAGATCGCGTATGCCGCGACGCTCCGCCTCGCCCTTCCGAAGGCGGAAGCGCACGACGACGCGAGAGCGCATCTCGATGGCCGTCCCGCACGCCTCGCAATCACCCTGCGCGTAATGGACGTCCCCGGTGGAGGGGAGCGCGCCCGGAACGTGGACGGGGATGAGCATCGTCGCGCCGGGCGAGAATTGCTTTATGTCTATGTTCCCCGCGTTCTCCCGAGGCGGAACGGTTCGGAGGGCATCGGAGGCGATGGACTCTTCCGCTGGGATCGCGCCATTCGCGTCGGGCGGGAGGGCGACGCCGCCGCGTTCGGCGAGTTCGGCTTCACGCCGAGTCGCCCGCTCGCGAAGCTCTTTGCTCGGGGCGACGCCGAAGGTTCCGGGGTGTGGATTGCACCGGACGCGCACTCCGGGGATTTGATCCGACTCCGCGTACTCGCCTCCGTGGAGCCGCCAGTGGACGACATACGGGTCGGGGAACTCGTCGCGGAGGAAGCCAAAGCCCGGAACCTCGACGGTGTATCCCCATTGACCCCACGGGTCGGCCTCGATATCCACAAGCTCCACTTCGAGGAGATCGCCCGCCTCCGCCCCCTTCACGAACACCGGCCCCGTGAGCGGATGAACCGGCCCGAGGTCGAGGTTCCCGATATCCGAGTCGGTCGCGCCGGGGCCGAACTGCCCGTCGAAAGCATCGCGGGTCTCGTAAACTACGATGTCGCCCGGCTCGACCTCCGCCACCGGCTCCACCGACTCGTGCCAACGGTTGTGCCCCGTGTCCGGCTCCTCGGCGAGCGGCTTCGCCGGATCTATCTCGATGATGTGTTCGGTGGGCATCTCTCCTCCTCGAATCGCCTTCCGACGACCTTATGTTCTTATATGCCCGAACCCCGCGCCACCCCGCCGAGAAGCGGGGATCCTCTGGCCCCTCTTCCTCGATACACTCGCCCTTCCCCACGACCGACCCTCACCGAACCGGGGCGTTCGCGAGCGCGAGTTCCGACGCCGCTCCTTCGTCGCTTCGCTTCGGGGGCGGGGAGTCGGATGGTTCCCGACTCTCCCCTCCCGGCCACTTCCGCCTTCCCGTCCGAGAGGCCCGCGCCGAAATCGGAACGATGCGGCGGCGGGGATGGGTTTCGCCCCGCGCTTTTCCCCACTCCCGTCTTTCCGCCTAAAGTTCGGCGGACGGGCAAACGTCGTTGAGGAGGCACTCCGGGCAAAGCGGCTTCCGGGCTTTGCAAATTTTGCGTCCGTGGAAGATGAGGAGGTGCGCGAAGAGGATCCGGTCGTTCTCCGGGACGAGCGGAATGAGTTCTCGCTCGACTTTCTCGGGGTCTTTGTTTTCGGTGAAGCCGAGGCGCATCGAGAGCCGTTTCACGTGCGTATCCACGACGACCCCCTCGTTCACACCGAAGACGTTGCCGAGGATCACATTCGCCGTCTTCCGCCCCACGCCCGGAAGCGCGACGAGTTCGGGCATGGTGCGCGGAACCTCCCCCCCATGCTTCTCGATGACCGCGCTCGCCATTCCCTGAATGGACTTCGCCTTGTTTCGGAAGAAGCCCGTCGGGCGGACGTCCTCTTCGAGTTCCTCGCGGGGGGCGGCGGCGTAATCCTCGGGGGAACGGTATTTCTCGAAGAGGCTCTCCGTTACTTGATTCACCCTCACGTCCGTGCATTGGGCGGAGAGGATCACCGCCACGAGAAGCTCGAGCGGGTTCGACCATTCGAGTTCGGTGTCGGCGTCGGGATACTCGTCTTTGAGGCGGTCAATGACCTCGTCCATCGGGGCTGCTTTCATGGCTTCGGATTATAGCGAGTGCGGAACGGCTAAACTGTCGTCGGAAAGGAAACGTGCGAAGAAACCACGGGAGGAGCTTTTCATGGCCGACGTAACTTTCGACTTCACGAACCTCATCGAGGTGGAGGGCGGACTCGAACAAAGGGACATCTCCGAAACGAGACCGCGCCTCGAAGAAGCGGCGAAACGGCTCCTCGGAGACTCGCCCGGCTTCATGAGGCTCCCGAAGACGAGCGAGTACGCCGAGGCGAGCGCGGCCCTCGCCGAAGAGATACGCGCCTCCGGCGCGACGGACTTCATCCACATCGGCATCGGCGGCTCCGCGCTCGGCCCGATGGCCGTCCACAAAGCACTCCGACACCCGTATTACAACCTCATAAGCGAGCGTCCCGGCCCGAGGATGCACTTCGCCGAGAACGTCGACCCGACGACGCTCTCCGCCATCCTCGACGTTTCGGAGCCGGGCGGCACGTGGGTGAACGTCGTCACCAAAAGCGGCTCGACGGCCGAGACGATGGCGAACTTCCTCGTCGTGCGGGGGCGTCTCGCGGAAGCCCTCGGGGACTTCGGCTATCAGGAAAGAACCATCGCCACCACCGACCCGGAGGAAGGCTTCCTCAAGCAAATCGCCGACCGCGAAGATCTCAAAGTCCTCCCCGTCCCGAAGGATGTCGGGGGCCGCTTCTCCGTCCTCACCCCCGTCGGCCTCCTCCCCGCCGCCGTCTCCGGCCTCGACGTGGACGCCATGCTCGCCGGGGCGCGCCAATGCGTCGAGGAGGTCGAGGAACGCGGCGCGGAGCATCCCGCCATCGTCGGGGCGGCGATGCACTATCTCATGGACACGGCGCGCGGAAGGAACGTGCGGGTCATGATGGCGTACTCCGACGCGCTCGAGCGCCTCGCGGCGTGGTTCGTTCAATTATGGGCCGAGTCGTTGGGGAAGGACGGAAAAGGCTCCACCCCGCACGGCGCGGTCGGAACCACCGACCAACATTCGCAAGTCCAGCTTTACATGGAAGGCCCGCACGACAAAGTTGTGGAAATAATCGAAGTCGAAAACCACGGACGCGACCTCGAAATCCCGAAAGCATACTCCGATCTCGAAGGCGTCGGATACCTCGGGGGCCACTCCATAGCCGAGCTTCTCAACGTCGAGTGCGACGCGACGAGAGAGGCTCTCACCGAGGCCGGTCGTCCGAACTCGACCATAAAGCTCGGGGAGATAAACGAGGAAAACCTCGGATACGTATTTCAGGCGCTCGAAATACAGACGGCGATCTCCGGTTCTTTGTACGGCGTGGACGCCTTCGATCAGCCGGGGGTGGAGGCGGGGAAGGAGATCACTTACAAAAGGATGGGGCGATAAGCTCGCTTCGCTCGCGCTTTTAGCCTTTAGCTTTTAGCCGTCGGCAAATACGGCGGAGGAGGCGCCCGGACGATGAGGCGGAGCGAGCGTCGCCGGACTCGCTCGGCGCGAAAAGAAGCGAGAGCGAAATGCGGATGCCCCGCTCGGCAAGAAGCCGACGGCTTATGGCTGAGAGCTAAAAGCTACTTCACCATGACACCGAACGTCACGGGGGCTTTGTTCCCGTGGAGCGGCTTCGTCTCCCGGTCTTTGACGACTCGCCACAGTGAAGGCTCCTTCTTTTCGAGTTCGCCAAACGCGCCGTTTCGCTCCACGTCGTCGGCGAGGATGACGCCGCCGGGGCGGAGATGGGGCCACACCTCTTCGAACTCGAAGCGCATGTTCCGCTGTGTGTGGAGGCTGTCGTGGAGGAAGAAGTCCACGGTTTCGAGTTCGTCCGTGAGTTTCGGGAGAACCCTCCGGCTCGAACCGTGGTGGAGGGTCCATTTTTTCTTCGATTCTTCGGGGACGGCGATGCCGTGGAAACGTCGAGGGTTTCGGCGGAGGGGGCGGAGATCGACGCTGTGAAGCTCGCCGAAGCCGTTCTCCTCCATCGCCGCGAGGATGAAGGCCGAGGAGACACCATACGCCACCCCCGTCTCGACGGCGACATTCGGCTTCATGAGGCGGCACGCGAGATACGAAAAGTGGGCGAGGAGCGAATCGGCGGCCCACTTTTTGTGGAAGCCTTCGTTCGGGGGAATGTCCGCGAGGAGGCTCCGCACGTCGTCCTCGACTTTTTCGAGGGCGGATTCGTTCAAAATTTCCGTCGCCCGTCCGCCGAGGGCGGCTTCAATGTCACGGACGGCTCGCCTCCACGGCACCGAGTCGTAGTTTTTCGGGTTCACGAACGTGCGCTGTAAGAGCGCGTCCGCGTGTCCGAGGCCCGCGTCGAAGATGTCGCGGGCGGTGGGCGAATGCGTCGCCCGGATCTTCCGTCGCGGAGGCTCGTTCGAGGCGGGCTTCGTATTCATCGTGGGGGAGTTTACCCTGCCGCCGGGCGCGAGGTTCATAGTGGATCCACGAGGGAGGTTATAATGAACCCTCGACCGACGACCGCAACGAAAGGTTCATCCATGAAGTGGCTCAAAGTCTACGGTCTTCCGAAACTCCCGCTCTTCCTCGCGAAGTGGGCGATGAAGCTCGGGCTTCCCGGCCCGACATGGTACAAGTGGAAAGCCGCGAGCGCGGGAACCGGAGTCATCCTCGATGAGATGATCCGGGCCGCCGACGACCTCGGCTACGACGGCCAAAAAGTTGGACAACTCGCCATGAGCCGCATCGGAGAAAAACAAGGCTCCGGCCTCCGCGAACAACTCGGCGTGAAGACCATGAAGGACACCGTGGACGTCGTCATGCTCGCGAACCGCTTCTTCGACATCGAAATAACCCTCACGGAAACCAAAGACGGTGAGTACGTCATAAACGCCGACCGATGCCCGTGGTTCGGCGGCATGGGCCACGACGGCGTCCCCGGATGGGACGTGAAGCCGTGCGCCGCCTTCTCCACGTACGAAAAGGCGATGGTCAACGCCATAAACCCGAACGTGAGCCTCTCGTACACCGAGAAGCGAACCACCGGCGGCCACACGTGCCGGGGCGTATACAAATACAAGGACGCCGAACTCGGCGACGGCCCCGAAGAAGGAGTCTCCCCCGAGATGGTCTCCATCGGCAAAAAGCCGAAAAATAAGTCGAAAGAGAAAGTCGAAGCGAACGCGGAGTAAAGTAGAAGACGTGGGCGAGGAGCTTCTCGCTTGAGCATAATGCGGGAGACGATATAAGATGATTCTCAGGGACTATCTATATCTGGACACTGACAGGCTCCAGGATTATATGTCCGGCCTCGACCCCGGTATCATCGAGGATCTGGTCGACACCCAGCGTTCGCAATCTTCGGGCCAAGCGAAAGCCGGAGTCAAAGTTCCCGCCGTCCTTGAGGCCGGCGGCGGGGGAGCGCATGAGAGTGAGAGTATACTGCAGCGCAGCATGAGGGTGACCTCCCAGCACATGTTCAGCCGCGTTTACGATGCATTGAGAGACGCGGACAGCCTGAAGGTCTTCGACGAAGATAGCTCGCTGCATCAGGATAATGTGAAACGTCGGGAAGTCGTGGAGATCACACGCGACTTCAAACCTTCTCCCATGAGCGACCTCGTGGAGAACCTTCTCAGCCTCATGAACACGATGAGGGGCATGGGTTTTGTGGAGGAAGTCAGCGACCCTGAATCGCGGCAGGCGATACAAGCCCTCGCCATGATCTTCCGTGGGGAAGAGGGAAACGAAGAGATTCCGATGGTGGCGAGAGCGGAGCGCATGCCGTCGAATACGGAGGCTTCGGTCGTGTTCCTTGCCAAATCAAGATTTATGCTGGCTGACAGCGGCGATTTCGAAGGTGAAATGACGGTCTTCGGCAAGGTCAGCAAAATAGTTCCCGAAAGCCAGTCAATAGACTTGTTCGATTTCATAAAACTGCCCCGAGCTTTCGCAAGGGAGAAGAGCTTCAAGAAAGAGCTTCTCGACATGTTCGAATCTTGGCCGCTTGAATTCGGCGGCCCAATCTCTAAAGAAAGCCTTAAAGTTTCCGGCCCGGTTGTCGTAGTCACCCCCGTGGCCGTTTATGAAGCATGACGAGCTTGTCCGACGCCGCCCCATGATAGACTCGCCCCCCGTGAGACGGAATTTCCCACGGGAGGCTTTTCTATGGAACGCATCGAGATAGACACCGCGAGAGGCAAAGAGAAAGTCCCGCCCGGGCAATATTTGGTGGGCGATCGGTGGCCCGTTTTGACGTACGGCCCCACCCCGGAGCCGGATCTCGAAAACTGGAGTTTCTCGATGGACGGCCTCGTCGAAGAACCCTTCCGCATCTCGTGGGACGAATGGAACGAGCTTCCAAAGATCGAGGTTCTCGCGGACATGCATTGCGTGACCTCATGGAGCAAACTCGAGAACGTGTGGACGGGCGTTCCGGCGAAGGCTCTCCTCGGCATCACGAAGCCGAAGCCCGAGGCGAAGTTCTTCTCCGCGTTCTGCGACGGCGGATACACGACGAACCTCCCCGTCGAGGAGCTTTACGAGAAGGATGTCGTCTTCGCGACGCACCACAACGGCGAGCCGCTCGAAGTCTCGCACGGGTATCCGATGCGATTGGTGATACCTCGCCTTTATGCGTGGAAGAGCGCGAAGTGGCTTCGAGGCATCGAGTTCCTCGCCGAGGATCGCCCCGGTTTCTGGGAGGAGAACGGGTATCATAGCTACGGCGACCCGTGGAAAGAGCAAAGGTATAGTTTCAGTTTTTGAGGTTTCAGGTTTCGGGAAAGGCAAAGCGGGACTCCTTCCGACGTGGAACCTTTGCCGTTTCTCTTTGGTTCGTGTTCTCCGAAAAGGGAGCGGATGGCGGTGCGGTGTTTTTAACCTGAAACCTGATGCCCGAAGCCTGAAGCCTTCAAAGAGTACCCATACCGCGCCAAAAGCGGAAGCGTGAGCGCGGTGACGAGGCTCCGATCCTTCGAGCGCATCTCCTTTTTCCACCTCTCGTCGGGACGAAGCTCGACCGAACCCGTGTCGAAGCGGTTCGGGTTCCCCGACACGGTGTGGCTCACGCCGAGCTTCACTTCACGCTCTCCGGCGAGGGGGAGTTCGGAGTCCGGCTCCCCGATGAAGTCGAGGATGCTTCGGAAACTTTGCTTCGGCTCGGCGATGAAGTCCTCGCAGCGGAGGCGCATGTATTTTTCGCGCCTCCACAAAGTCTCCGTGGAGACGTTCCATGCGTCCCAGAGAACCGCGCTGTCGAGGGCGCTTTTCTGGTGCATGAACTCGCGGTCTTCGCTGTCGGGCTGTTCTTTCTTTTTCAGCCACGAGTACGCGGCGGCCCGCGGGTCGCGCACGAGATGGAGGACGCGGAGATCCACCTCGGGGATCATGGCGATGGCTCGCCCATACGCGGGTTCTTTCGACGAGTCCACGATGACGCGGCTCCCGGTCGTGGCCTTCACCGCCTCGTAAAGACGCGCCGAGGACGAGAGGAACTTCCCCATTCGCCCTTCGAGCGTCGCTCTTCCTTTCTGCGTGTGCATTTGCGGGATATGCCGGGTTCGGGCGCCGGAATTTTGGAGGCGCATGATCTCCTTCGCGTCCACGTTCTCCATCCCACCGAAGGCTTCGTCGAAGACGGCGTTCCACACCGGGCATTCGCTCGAACGCCTTCCGCAGCCGCAAAGGCGGTCTTCGATGAGGGCGTGCTTCCATATGAAGTTCATCTCACCGCCGGAGAAGAAGCCGTCGATTTGCCCGAGCGAGTTCGCGAGAATGGTACTCCCGCTCCTCCCGAACCCGGCGATATAAAGGACTTTCACTCTATCCATCGCGGAACCTCGCCGGAAGATACTTCTTCGCCACGTTCCAAAACGCTCCGATGAACTCCCGGTCCGTCGCGGTGAGGCCGAAGAGGAGAAGGAGGGCGAGGAACGCGACGCCGAAGACCGCCCCGATCATACCGACCGTGAGCACGAGGCCGAGCGATGGGAGCGCGAGCTTCGCCCCGTACGCGAGTCCGGCTCCGACAACCCCGGCGGCGAGGGGCTTCCAAAACGAGAAACTGTACGGCCAGAAACCGACGCGCCTTTTCACGAAGATGAGCGTGAGCGTGTTCTCGGTGAGGATGGCCGCCGCCGCCCCGAACCCCGCCCCGACGAGGCCGAAGGAAGGTATGAGCGCGAAGCACACGGCCACGCCCGTCAAAGCGCCGGTGACCGAGGCGAACATCAAAATATTATGGTTTCCGGTCATCGCGAGCATCCGGTTCGCCGGGCCGACCGACGCGCTGTAAAGCTGCGCCCCCGCCACGATCACGAGCGCCGTGAGTCCCTCCCGGAATTCTGGGCCGCCAAAGACGGTGAGTATCTCTCCAGCGAGAAGCACGATGACGAGAAAGAGCGCGAAAGCCCCCGTGAACGTCCACCGCGTGACGTCCTTGTAAAGTCGCCCGAGTTCCTCCGTCATTTCCTGCGAGTGGAGGCTCGAAATAATCGGGGAGAATATACCGTTGAAAGCGAACCTCACGAGCGTCGCGAGCGTCGCGGTCCGGAAGGCGGCCTGAAATATTCCGACGAGTCCGGCGGGATAGAAAAGCCCGAGTACGAGAACCGCCGTCCAATTATTCGCGTATTGCGTCGCCCGCGACACGCTCATCGGTATCGAGACCCCGAAGAGCGCCTTCGTCTCGAACTTCGGGCGGGTTTTCGCGTCGAGGAGCGGCGGGAAGAGGCGGCGGAGGAAATACAGTCCGATGAGGACGCCGCACGCCATCGAAATGGCGTACGCCGCGACGACGCCCGTGAGGCTCGCGCCGACGAAATACACCGTGACGACGAGGAGGAAGTATATGAGCGGGCGGAGGATTTGCTGCGTGTACGTCGCGTACGTCACCGTCTGGAAACCTTGCGTCGTCCACAAAAGGATGCTCATCGTGGCGAAGAACGGGAGCGCGAACGCGAACGCCTTTATGACGGGTTCGAGGCCCGCCTCGAAGAAAGAAGCGAGGGTTCCCGCCCCGAAGAACATCGCCGCCGCGACGACGAGGCTTATGGCGAACGTGATGCCGACGGATTGAAGGATCGTCCCCCGGACGCGGGCCGTGTCATCCTGTCCCCGGTAATGCGCCACGTAGCGAACCACGCCGTTGTCGAGGCCAAACTGGGAAATAATTTGAGCCGCCGTCACGACCCCGACGCCGAGGGTATACAAACCGAACGACGACGCTCCGAGGCCGCGGGCGAGGAGGGATTGCGTGATGTATCCGAGGACGCGGCCCGTTCCCTGTCCGACGGTGCTTATCCCGGCGCCGCGGGCGACGCGGGCGACGTTCGAGTCGTCTCCGACGGGGAGCTTTCCGGGAGCGTCGCCGGAGGCTTCGCCGGAAGCATGCTCATCGTCGGGGTTCGGCCTTTTTTCAGACCCGGAAGTATGCTCGGGGTTCACGGCGAGAGATTATATAGATGTGGCGGGTGTTTTCGAGGATGCGGAATGCTCCGCCTCGTCGGCGCGGCGTTTCTTCAAACATCCGGCGACCCTCTCGATGAGGAGAGCGAGTCCGAGCCACGACCATCCGACGCCGAATGAGATCCACATGGCCGCCCCGACCTCCCCGAAATCCCGTGCGACCGAGACGAGCCCGGCGACGGCGGCGATGGCGAAAGGCAACGCGCCCCAAAAAGGCAAACTCCTCTCCCTCGCCGCCCCCGCTCCGAATACGACGGCCCCGGCGGCGAGGACGACGAACCCGGCCCGCATCACCGCGTACGCGGGGGCCGTCATGATGTATACGTCGTCGAGGCCGAGATAATATTTCCCGAAGGTTCCGACGACGGTGAGGAAACCTCCGAGAACGACCGTCCAAAAACCGACCTTCGCAAAAATCCCCTTCTCCCGCATGACGAAGAAGAACACCCCGGCGAGGCCGAGGAGCATGAGGATCGGCGCGGAGGGGAAGAGCCGCCAAAAGACGTTCGGGGTTCGGAAGGCGTACTCCGAGAGGTACACCCCGAGCGGCGAGAGCGCCCACGCGGCGCCCGCCGGGACGAGGAGGAGGAAGCTCCACCGGAGAAGGAAGCGAAGAACCCTCATCTCAGTACATCGGGAGTGGTTCTTCGCCCGCGTCGGCGCGGATGTATTCGTCGAGCATGCGACGAACTACGTCCTCGTTTTCCGAGGAGATGTCGTCGTCCATGTTCGGGTCGTTTTGGACGTCGTAGAGGCGGGCGTCTTCGCCGTCGTTTCGGATGGAGAGGGCGAAGTCGTCGTCTTCGGCCCACGAATAATTGTCGTATCCGAGGGTTATGTACGGGCGGTCTTCCTCGGGTTCTCCGCCTTCGAGGACGGGGCTGAGATCCTGGCCGTCCATCGGGCCGTGGTCTATGCCCATCGTCGCGAGAACGGTGGCGGGGATGTCGTGGAAGGAGGCTCGGAAATCGCTCGTCTCCCCCACTCCGTCGCCCTCGGGATGCCTCACGTAGAAAACGATGTCTTTGAGTTCGGGCCATATGGCCTCGGCGACTTTTCCGGTGTACCCGTGCTCGGCGAGGGAGACGCCGTGGTCGGAGAAGACGAAGAGAAGCGTGTTCTCCATGTACCCGAGGTCGTCCATTTTGTTCATGAAGTTCCCGAACCATTTGTCGGTGAGCGTGACGCTCCCGGCGTAAAGCTCGCGCATACGCTTCACTTCCGCTTCTTCGAGATAGTCGCTCGGGCCGTAGTTCGGGGCGATGGGTTCTCCGGTTCCCGTCGGCTCACCGTACATGTTCGCGTACTCCTCGGGGGGATCCCACGGTTCGTGCGGGTCGAAGGAGTCCACGAAGAGGAAGAACGGCTCGGTCGTGTCTTTGGCGAGTTCGAGATAGTCCATCGCCCTCGTGAAAACTTGCGGGGCGAACCAGTCCGCCTCGCCCTCGCGGGAGGAGACGTTGGCGCGATACTGGCGGACCTTGTCGCGCATGCTTTGATTGTTTCCGGAGACGGTGTACCGGTCCACCTCCTCATCGGAGGCGAGCATCATGGATTTGTACCGGTCGCGCTCCTGCCCCCTTATGTAGTCGAAGACGTTGAAGCCGCGCTGGAAGTTCATGGAGGGTTTGAAAATATGGTACGTGTCGGTGATGAGGGCGGTGTCGAATTCGTTCTCGACGAGCGTCTCGGCGAAACTCGTTTGATCCTCGGGCATCCTTTGCCACCCCGCCGGGAAGAACGTCTCGCCTCTCTGCGGCACCCAGTCCCGAAACGGCCACGTCCTTATGCCCGTGAAGATCGAGCGGCGGGCGTTTATGGTCGGGATGGATTCGGGATACGGCCGGGTGAAGCGCATCGTCTCCCCCGCGAGAGCGTCGAGGCTCGGGGTGTTTATCCACTCATTCCCGTACACCCCCACATGGTCGCGCCTCAAACTGTCCAGATTCACCACAACGACATTCATCCTCGAACCCCCGCTCGGAAGATAACTCATCCCACCGCAAGCCGAGGTCGCCCCGAGCAAAGCAGCCCCGCCAACCCCGGCCCCGGCGACCTTCAAAAATTCCCTGCGTGTCAAACTGCGATCCAAAAACTGCCTCTCCAAATCAAACCAGAAATCTCAAACCCGAAATACTTTATTATATATAACCCAAGTTGCCCCCTATACCAAAAAGCGAATATCCTCCCAGCTTGAAGGGTCAAGTCCCGAATTTTCTGTAAATCTCTCCAAGAAGAGCCTTGCCGTCATCTCACGCCATAACCTCCTCCCGCTCCTCCGAGCTACTGCTCTCCGAGTGTTCCATGTCCAAGTAGCGCCTCCCC
>JACCWD010000119.1 GCA_013697825.1 Rubrobacter sp. | reverse complement strand
AGCCTCCCCTTGAATGGGATGACGCCGCGATTCACCGCCTCGGAAAGCGCCTCCTCCGATGCTCCGAGGTTCCCGGAGGCCGCGACGAGGACGCGGTGGCCCCGCTCGTTCGCCGCGCCGAGGAGCGAGGCTCGATCCACGATGCTCCTCTTCGTCCAAAAACCGAGTATTTCGAGGTGTGCGACCCCCCCGTCCTCGTTTTTGAGCGTGAAGTCCGGGACGAGGACGGATTGCCTTTCGGGGAACGGGAGGATCTCGGAGGACTCTTCGAGGCTCCATCCGCCCGTGTCCTTCGCTCGCCCCCACGCTTTCATGAAGGCTTCGCGCACTTCGTCGTGCTCTTCGCTTTGCTTCGGGCCGAGGAGGTGGCTCGAGAGCCCGCCCTTCTCCGAGTCGAGGTCGAGAACCGCGTCGCGGCCTTTCCATTCGACGGTGGCGGAGAGTTTCCACGGCTCGGTGAGGAGGAGTCCGGGGAGGAATTTGGCGAGGGCGAGGCCGTACTTCCGCGTCGAGCCGAAGATCGAGAGCGGCCCGTCGAGGCGGAGGCGGTATCCACCCCTCACAGGCTCGATGCGGTGGATAAGGCCCATCTTCTTCACGTAATGGAAGACGAGCCTTGCGTTGGCTTTTTCTCCGATGTCGACGGTGAGGTCCTTCGCCGCGTAAAGTACGCCTTGAATTTGCGCCACGTTGTATCGTCCGACGAGTTCCTCCGGCGATGGCACATGGAACTCCGAGAGAATTTGCGCGGATTGGCGGTCGGCGTACATGTGCATCGCCGGGCTTTCGAGGCCGGTCTCGGCGGCGACTCGTTCGAGGATGTCGTCGCGGGTCGGTTCTTCGAGGAGGTCGGGCTCGGAGATCGGGAGCGTCGGAAGCTCGGAGGCGAGCTCGAAGATTCGCGTCCGAAGCGTGTACGGGTCGGTTCCGGTCGGGGCGGCCCATTCGCACCTCTCTTCGAGGAGCTTCCCGAAGGCGCGGACGATCCGGAACCCCCGCCGCGAGTCGAGGCGCGGCCCGAGTTCCTCTTCCTTCGCGGAGAGTTCCGCTTCGAGGGCGGCGCGAGGCTCCCCGACGTGCTTCGCGTAAAGCTCGCGCAGTTCGGAGGCGGCCTCGATGACGTTCGCGTCTCGTTCCGAAAGTCGGTGCGGGACGAGGCGGCCTCGGGAAAGCCTCGCCATGACGTGTTCGGAGCGGAGCATTTTTAGGCGAAGGCTTCCCGGCGGCGGCGCGAGGTGTGCTCCTCGCCGGTGTCCGAAGTGACGAGCTCGTAAAGGATGGCGCGTTTATCCACTTTCGGGCGGAGGACGCGGCCGAGGCGTTGTACGTACTCGCGCCTCGACGCGCTCCCGGCGAGGATGATGGCGACCCCCGCGTCAGGCACGTCCACGCCCTCGTTGAGGACGTCGGAGGCGATGATCGCCCGGTACCGTCCCTCCCGGAATCGGTCGAGGATCTCCTTCCGCTCCTTCGCGGGGGTCTCGAATGTGATGCCGGGGATGAGGAACCGCTTCGAGAGCGAATACACCTCTTCGACGCTCTTCGTGAACACGATGCACCGATCGTCCCAATGTTGTTTGAGAAGCCGTTCGAGGGTCGCGACTTTCCGCATCGCCCCGGCTTGTATTTCCCGTCGCTGCCTCGCAGCGAGAAGAGCCTCCCGTCCGCCGGAGTGGCTCGTGGAGGCGACCATGATGAAGCGTTGCCAGTCTTCGGGGGAGCGCATGGGGAGGCGGTGCTTGGCGAGGAAATCGCGGTACACGGCGTCGGCTTGCGCGTACTCGAAGCGCTCGTGGGCGGTGAGTTTTATGGGGAGGCGCACGACCTCGAACGGCGCGAGATATCTTCCGGCGAGGTCTTCGGGGGATTTCCGGTACACGATGGAGCCGACGAGTTCGGGGAGAAGTTCGTGGCCTCCGTCGGGTCTCTCCGGCGTCGCCGTCAAACCCAATGAATACGGGGCGAGGAGCATCTTCGGGATGATGGCGTTTTTTTGGGCGGGGAGATGATGGACTTCGTCGTAGATCACGAGGGCGAAGCGGTCACCGTATCTCTCGGCGTGGATGTATGCCGAGTCGTATGTCGTCACGGTGATCGGGCATATCTCATGGTATCCGCCGCCGAGGAGGCCGATGGTTCCGCCGAAAGCGTCGGAAAGCACGCCATACCATTGCTTCAAAAGCGCGAGGGTCGGGACGACTATGAGCGCGCTTCGCCCGATCTTTTCGAGCGCGGCGACCGCCACCGCCGTCTTCCCGGCCCCCGTCGGAAGGACGATGACGCCCCGGAGGTTCGCTTTTCGCCACGCGGCGAGGGCTTCGGTTTGGTACGGCCTCGGCTCCATCGCGAGCTTCGATTCGATGGAAAGGTTCTCGAAGGCGGAGGCGTGGTCTTTGTGTGGGACATCCATTTTGCGGAGGCGGAGCATGGTTTGGCGGTATGCGTTGGCGGGGGCGCGCCATTGGCGGGTTCTCGCATCGAAGACGAACGGGGCGGGGAGGTGTCCGGCTTCGGCGCCGGAGGCGAGGAGCGTGCCGGATTCGTAGGAAAGTTCGACCATACTCTCGAAGGATACCCGAGACTTCGGGTGTTCTCACAGCGGATTGCGTGAGGGATGGCCTTTTCGGGGGCCGGGCATCGGGAAATATAGACCGTACTCGACGAACGGAACCTTGCCAACGGGGCATCGGCCTTCATGGACTTTGCTGCGGGATATGGGTTCCGTGCGCGGTCGGAGGGCGGAGGGGATCCGGGATTATGGATTTCGGGGCGGACTTTGATCGCGGGTCATCCGGGACTTCGGGGGCGATGGGCGATAGACTGGCGAGGTTGGCTGTTTTGGAGGGAATTTTGCATCTCGGTCGCATGATGGATGGACTCGGAGGCTTTTTTCGGCTCGTCGTTGTTTCGGTTTTCGTTGTCTCGCTCGTGGCGTGCGGCGGCGCTTCCGGTGAAAGTGGCGGAGGCGGCGGTGAAGGCGGAAACGATGGCGGAGAAGAAGCGCCCCCCGAGAACACTTCGGAGGGGACGGGAGGCGCGGTGGATTCTTCGGGGGGTGTGGAGGGGATGGGTCTGCGTGAGATGGTGGGGCAAATGTTCGTGGTTTCCGCGCAGGGGACGGAGCGGGAATATTATATCGACAAGATGATCGAGGATCGGAACATCGGGGGGGTGCTTCTCTTCGGATACAACATGGAGAGCGAGGAGCAAGTCCGTTCTTTCGCCGAGTCCATGCAAAGCCTCTCTATGGAGACGGAGCCTTCGATCCCGATGTTCGTCGCCGTCGATCAGGAAGGCGGCGAGGTTGGGAGCGCGCCGTGGGTCGCCCCGCAGCCCGCCGCCGCCGAGGTCGGAGCGAGAGGAAACCCCGAGGAGGCGCGTGTGATCTCCGAGCAGATCGGGACGGAGCTTCTTCGAGCGGGAGTGAATACGGACTTCGCGCCCGTTGTGGACACGGGCTTCGGCGGTGCCATCGGCTCGCGCTCGTACGGCGAAGAGCCGAACCTCGTGTCGCAAATGGGCGCGGCCTCGGTCGCGGGGTTCGAGTCCGCCGGGATCATCACCTCGGCGAAACACTTCCCGAACCACGGCCCGGCTACGAGCGACTCTCACGTGAGCCTCCCGACCATCGAGCACGACATGGCGACGATGATGTCGTATGACCTTCCGCCGTTCGCGGCGGCCATCGAGGCCGGGGTTCCGATGGTGATGATGGGGCATCTCGTGTATCCGGCGATGGACTCCGAGAACCCGGCGAGTTTGTCCCCGGCGGCGTATGAGATGCTCCGTGAGGATCTCGGTTTCGAGGGGATCGCCGTCACCGACGACCTCGTGATGGAGGGTGCGACGGGGGGCGGGCCTTCGGCGGAGGCGGTCGTCCGGGCGGTCGAGGCGGGCGCGGATCTCCTCATTCTTTCGAGTCCGCCGCAAGAACAAGCCGACGCATACGACGCGGTCGTGGAGGCGGTCGAGAGCGGGGAGATACCCGAGGAGCGGATACGCGAGTCGGTGGAGAGGATACTCGCGGTGAAGGAAAGCTACGGAATGTACGAAACGCCCGAAGGTTAGATAGAATGTGAAAAAGGCGCGCCGGGGGTGGCGCGGCATATTTTTAGGGATAGCCGACAAGGAGGAGATCATGGCCGAAGTAACGCTCGAAGACGTGACGAAGGTGTACGGCGAGGACGTGCTCGCCGTCGACAAGATGAACCTCGACATCCCCGACGGCGAGTTCGTCGTCTTCGTCGGCCCGTCGGGGTGCGGGAAGTCCACCGCCCTTCGCATGATCGCCGGCCTCGAAGACATCTCCGGCGGCAAAGTATTCATCGGCGACGAGGTGGTGAACGACCTTCCGCCGAGGGATCGGGACATTGCGATGGTCTTCCAGAATTACGCGCTTTATCCGCACATGAACGTCCGCGAGAATATGGGCTTCGCGCTGAAACTCCGGAAGATGGACAAGAACGAGATAAACCGCCGCGTCGAGGACGCAGCCCGCATCCTCTCCATCGAGAAGTTTTTGGATCGCAAACCGAAAGCACTCTCCGGCGGGCAAAGGCAAAGGGTCGCGCTCGGTCGGGCGATCGTTCGGGAGCCGAAGGCGTTCCTCATGGACGAGCCGCTCTCGAACCTCGACGCGAAACTGCGTGTGCAAATGCGGACGGAGATCGCCAAGCTCCACAACCGGATCGGGACGACCTCCATATACGTCACCCACGATCAGACGGAAGCGATGACGATGGCCGACCGGATCGTGGTTCTCAAAGACGGCCTTGTCCAGCAAATCGCCTCGCCGCAAGTGATGTACGAGAACCCGAACAATATCTTCGTGGCGGGCTTCATCGGTTCTCCGGCGATGAACTTCATAAAGGCGCGCCTCGAAAGGGACAACGGCGGCCTCGTGGCGACGTTCGGGGGTTCGAGGGTTCCGATCGGGCGCGACGCGGTTGGCGAGGCGAAGGAGTGGGGTAAGGAGCCGGAGAGCTTCGCGGGCGGGGAGGTCATCCTCGGCATAAGGCCGGAGCACATCGAGGACGTGGAGTTCGCGGAGGACGGGGCCGCCGGGGGCGTGATGGAGGCCGAGCCGCAAGTCATCGAGAGCATGGGATCGGAGAAGTACGTGTACTTCGAGGTTCCCGAGGAGCAAGCCGCACACCCCCGCTCGACGGAGGTCGTCGACGATGCCGCAGAAGGCGACGACGAGCCGGACTTCGGCGACCTCATGGTGGCGAGGGTCGCCGCCGAGAGCCGGGCGAAGCGCGGCACCGGCCTTCGCCTCGCCATAGACTCGACGAAAGTCCGCCTCTTCGACCCGGAGACCGAGGAGTCTATTTTGTGAGCGTCCCGCTTCGCGGAACGCGCCCGTCAGCATTTCAGCTTGTCAGCCGTCAGCTTTTTGCTGGCGGCTCTCTTTTTGTCCCACGCATCCCCGGCGGAGATGGGATTCGGGCGGCGTTTCGTATGATCCACCGGGATACCGACGGTTTTTGCTGACTGGCTGAAATGAGTGATTCGCAAAGCGAATCGCTCACCGTGTCGTAGTACGGGGAACCCACTCTGTCGGGAGCGTTATGTTTTGTCGTGGGTGTTCGCCGCCGTCGAGGGCGGCGGTGAGGAGTTCGGCGGCGAGACGGCCTTTTTCTCGTATCGGCTGTCTCACGGTGGAGAGGGCGGGGCGAGAGAGGCGGGCCTCCGGCACGTCGTCGAAGCCGACGACTTCGAGGTCTTCTGGGATGTGGATCCCCCGCTTCTCGGCTGCGAGGAGGACTCCGAAGGCGAGCGCGTCGGCGGCGCACAGTATGGCGGTGGGCCTTCGTCCGACGCTCCATGCCTCCTCGAATGCCCTCTCGCCGCCCTCGATGGAGCATTGCCCGGCCTCTGACGGGTTTTCGCCCCATTCGACGCCGTGCTCGGCGAAGGCTCTCATGTATCCTTTTTGTCGCCGCGATGCGATGTCGTGGTACGGGTCTTCGAGGTGGCTCCTCGGGTTGAGGAAGGAGACCACGAGCACGTCCGTGTGGCCGCGGGCGAGGAGCCGGGCCGCCGCGTCGTACGCGCCTCCCTCGTCCTCGATGTTCACCGAGGGTGCGTTGTTCGCCTCGCCGTCCACTATGACGAATGGGACTCGCCGCCGGTAGAGCGGGGAGACGTCAGGGTGATTCTCGCTGGCTCCGAGTACGATGAAACCATCCACCGGGGCCTTCGTGATGCCTTTCTCCAAAGATCCCTCATGAGGCGAGACGACCATGAGCGAGAGGTTCATCTCGTCGCACACGGAACCCACGCCCCGCACGAACGGAGCGTAAAACGGGTTCGCGAAGGCGTCGGAGATGGCCTCGGGGGCGAGTATCCCGAGAACCCCGGCCCGGCTGGAATGGAGCGCCTTCGCGTGGGGGTTCGGAGCGTACCCGAGTTCCTCGGCGACCGCGAGTACCTTTCGGACGGTGTCGGAGCTTAATTCCGAAGGGCGGTTGAATGTAAAGGACACGGCGGTGGGGGATACTCCGGCCATCCGAGCCACTTCCGCGATCGTCACCCTCGGCATCCGCCACTCCTCGCCCCGAGTTCACAAATAGTTTACTAAAGGCTTTTAGTATGCTAGTGTGGGCCGATCATTGCAAGTAAACTGCAAGTTGAGGAAACGGGAAAGACAGGGAAAGGAGGCTTGCCATGAGGCGAGCGCGTATGGGGATGGGGCGGCCCGTTGGTCGGAGGGGCGTCGGTCGGCGCGGGGTCAGCCGGAGGGATTTTTTGAAGGTCGGGGGTGTTTCGCTGGCGGGGGCGGCTTTGCTCGGGACGGCTGCTTGCGGCGGGGGCGGGGGCGGGCCGCAGACCGCCGATGACGGGAGCATCGTTGTGGTGTTTTCGATGGCGCCGGATGACTCGGGGAGTTTGACGAGCCTCATAGAGCGGTTCAACGAGGATCGGGCGGGTGAGATCCAGGTAGATTACCGCCAGCAGCCGACGGACACGGGTGCGTACTTCGACCAGCTAAGGACGCAGTTCCAGGCGGGGGGCGGCGACATCGCGCTCATCGGCGGGGACGTGATATGGCCCGCGCAGTTCGCGGCGAATGGCTGGATCGCCGACCTCTCCGACCGCTTCACCGAGGAGATGAGGGCGGACTTCATCGAGGGGCCGGTCGAGTCGAACACGTACGACGGGAGCGTCTTCGGGGTTCCGTGGTTCACGGACGCGGGGATGCTTTATTACCGCCAGGATCTCCTCGACGACGCCGGAATCAGCGAGGCGCCGACGACGTGGGAGGAACTCAAAGAGATGGCGTCGCAAATCCAGGAAGAGGCCGGAACGGAATGGGGCTTCGTCTTCCAGGGCGGAAACTACGAGGGCGGGACGGTGAACGGCCTCGAGTTCATAAACAGCTTCGGGGGCGAAGTCCTCGCGGAGGACGATGCCTCGCAGGTCACGATAGACAGCCCCGAATCGGTGGCCGGGCTCGAGATGGAGCGGAGCATGGTCGAGGACGAGGTTTCCCAGCAAGCCGTCTCGACGTATACGGAGGAGGAGTCCGAGCCGACGTTCCTCAACGGGAACGCGGTGTTTTGCCGGAACTGGCCGTACATGTACGGACTCGTCGGCGACCCGGAAGCGTCGCAGATCGAAACCGAGCAAGTCGGGGTTTCGGCTCTTCCGGCGGCGGAGGGCGGCGAGAGCGTGAGCGGCCTCGGCGGGTGGAACTTCTATATAAACGCCGCCGTGCCGCAGGAAACACAGGATGCGGCTTGGGAGTTCGTGCAGTTCATGACCGATCCCGAGCAGCAAAAGTTCCGCGCCCTCGAAGGCGGCTTTTTGCCCACGCTCACCGATCTTTACGAGGATCAGGAAATCCTTGACGAAGTGCCGGTGATCGCCCTCGGCGGCGAGGCTCTCCAAAGGACGGTCCCGCGTCCGGTATCCCCGGTCTATTCGGACATGTCGCTTCAAATGGCCGAGCAGTTCAACGCGGTCGTCAACGGCAACGCTACGCCCGAGGAGGCGATAACGACGCTTCAGGAGAATTTGCAGGGCATCGCCGACCAGGCTCCCGAGTAAAGGAGGGAAAACGTGGCAACCGCGACTCCGCCACAAAGGGACGCGCCCACCGGCGGGCAGCCGCAGAAAAAGAAACGCGGCGGAATCGTCCGGGAATTCAAAAACCCCGAGCGGCGCACCGCGTACCTCATGGTGCTCCCGACGCTGCTCATCATCCTCACGATAGCGTTCTTCCCGATCCTCTACGCCGTCGTGCTGAGTTTGACTTCCTCGACCGTGACGGGCGTAGGCTCGTTCACCGGGGTGGACAATTACGTGGCGATGTTCCAGAATCCCGCGTTCCTCGAAGGTCTTTACAACACCGTCATCTTCACCGTCATAAGCGTGTTCTTCGAGTTCGTCATCGGACTCGCCATCGCCCTCGCCATAAACCGCGCCTTCCGCGGCCGCGGACTCGTCCGGGCGGCGGTTCTCGTTCCGTGGGCGTTTCCGACGGTGATTTCGGCGGTTATGTGGCGGCTCATGTTTCAGGATCAAGTCGGAGTCATAAACTACGTCGCCAACGCCCTCGGCGTCATAAGCCAGCCGATCCTCTCGGACCGTACGCTCCTCCTCATCTCGGCGATCGGGGTGGACGTGTGGAAGACGACGCCGTTCATGGCTCTTCTCCTCCTCGCGGGGCTTCAAACCATACCGGGCGAGGTGTATGAGGCGGCGAAGGTGGACGGGGCGAGCGTCGTTCAGCGTTTCTTCTCAATCACGATGCCGCTCCTCAAACCCGCGCTCCTCGTCGCGCTCCTTTTCCGAACTTTGGAGTCGTATCGGGTCTTCGACCTTTTCTGGGCGATGAGCAACCGCGAGCTCGAGTCCTTGTCCACGTTCGTGTATACGGGGGTGAGAATTAGCCAGTTGCAATTCGCGCAGGGGAACGCGGCGTCGGTGTTCATATTCGTCTCGGCGTTCCTCCTCGCTCTCGTGTTCATAAAAGGCTTTGGAATGCAGACTTCGACGGAGGATGGATAATGGCTGGCGCGACCGCACGAGGAGGCGAAGGAAACAAATCCTTCAACGCGATCCTTTTCTACGTCTTCCTCATAGGCTTCGTCCTTGTCTCCATCGCCCCGCTTTTGTGGATCTTCAAAATGAGCATCGTGACGAGGGCCGACCTCTTCGCGTCCCCGGCCGCGACGCTCGCGGCGGCCCCGATAGCCGGAAACTACGAGACGATATTCGGCGACCCGGCCTTCCGGCGCGCGCTTTTGAACAGCACGATCATCGCGGGCATCACGACGGTGATATGCCTCTTTTTCGGCTCGCTCGCGGCGTACTCCATAGCCCGGCTGCGCTTCAGCTTCAAAAGCACCGTGATGACGCTCATACTCGCGATCAGCTTCTTCCCCGGCGTGGCGATCATCGCCCCGCTCTTCCTTCAATTCTCCGCCTTTGGCATCATTGACACGTATTTGTCCGTCATCATCGCAAACACCGTCTTTGCTTTGCCATTGACGGTGTGGCTCCTCGTGGCGTTCTTCAAAGAGCTTCCGAAGGATCTCGAAGAGGCGGCGAAGATAGACGGGGCGACGACGATTCAGGCGTTCCAGAAAGTGATCGTGCCACTCGCCGCGCCGGGCGTGTTCACATGCGCGATTTTGACCTTCATACATGCGTGGAACGAGTTTCTCTTTGCGAACACGTTCCTATTCACCCCGGCGACGCAGCCGGTGACGGTCGTGATCCCGAACTTCGCGACGACGTACACCACCGACTATGGGGCGCAGGCGGCGGCGGCTGTCGTTGTGACGGTGCCGCTGGTAATATTGGTTTTGATCTTCCAGCGCCGCATCGTCTCCGGCCTGACAGCCGGGGCGGTGAAAGGCTAGAAAGAGACCTCTCACGACGACCAAAAAAGAAAAGGAACGCTTTTGGGCGAAGGAACTGGAGCCGGGCGAAAACCTGCGCTCCACGTTCCTCGCCAAAGACGCCGCCGTCCGAAACGACAGCCGCGGCGTCCCATACCTTGCCGTCAAACTCATCGACAAAACCGGAACCGTGGACGCCCGCATGTGGGGACTCCCCGAAGAACTCATGAACGGAATCCCCGAACCGGAATACGTCCACGTCGAAGGGCAAACCCACGAGTACCGGGGAACCCTTCAATTAAAGCTCGAACGCCTCCGCATCATAAGCTCCGAGGAGATCGTCGAGGAGGACTATCTCCCCGCCACCGAGCGCGACCGCCGCGAACTCGCCGCCGAACTCCTCGAAGCCGGATGGTCCTTCGAGAACGACCACCTCCGCGACCTCTTCGGCCTCATCGCCTCCGACGGCGAATTCTGGAACGCATTCTGCGAAGCCCCCGCCGCGAAGACCATGCACCACGCTCGAATAGGCGGCCTCCTCGAACACTCCGTGCAATGTCTCCGCGTGGCGAGATCCCTCGCGAACCACTATCCGGTGGACGAAGACCTCTTCGCCTTCGGCGCGATCTTCCACGACGTCGGAAAGGTTCGGGAGCTTTCGTGGGGTTCGGGCGGCTTCGCGTACACGACGGAGGGAAGACTGAAAGGCCATGTGGTGATGGGGGAGGCGATCATCGCCGCGTACATCTCGCAACTCCCGGACTTCCCCGAAGAACTCGCGCTTCAAATCTCGCACATAATCCTCTCCCATCAGGGGGAATTGCAATACGGTTCGCCCGAAGAGCCGAAGACCATCGAAGCCATTCTCATTCACTTCATAGACAACATGGACGCCCGAGCCATGATGTTTATGGAAAGCACGAAGAATGTGAGCGAGGGCGGATGGAGCCACCACGAGAACCCATTAAGGCGGGCGTTGTACGTTCCGAAAAGTGAAGAGGATAGTGAGTAGCTCGCTTCGCTCGTCGTTCTCACAGCGGGGTTCATGAAGGTTGATCCCCGCTTTGGCGAGGTTCCATTCGACGGACACGACCAGTCCGGGAAGTATTTCCTGAAGCCCGAAACCTGAAGCCTGAAACCCGGATCCCCGAAGGGTCATCCCTCACGAAACTCGCTGTCAGTTCTTAGTTTTTAGCCAAGAACCAAAAACCAAGAACCAAAAACCGGAGCGACCGAAGGGAGCGACTAAAGATCCCGTAATTCGGGCTTCTCTGTCTTCTCCCCGGAGTCACCCGTTTGCGTCGAAGCGGTTCGCGAGGCGGTTCGAGGAGCTTCCTCTTCTTCCTCGCTCGACGAGGCGGCTTCTCCGCCGGACTCGCCTTCGGGTTCTTCTTCGGCGTCGGTCTTCTTGTTTTTGAGGCTAGATTTGGATTTGGAGCCGTTTCGGCTTTCACGCCTTCTTGCGGGTTTCTCGTCCGGGTCGGGTTCGACGGTCAATTCTTGTTTGAACTCGTCGATCGAGCGTCGGGCTTCGCCGACGAACTTCCCTATGTCGCGGGCCATTTGGGGTAGTTTGCTCGGCCCGAAAATAAGGAGGAAGAGCAATCCTATGAGAACTATTTCGGTTCCGCCGACTCCAAGCATGCGCTTAATATACTCCGCGAGGTTCGACCTCACAACGTCGGGCGCGTATATACTCACCGTATATGGAACACTTTGACACAATGAATGGAGCCGGGCCGTGATCTCATGGGGAGCCGTACGAACCATCGCTAAAACTTTCGCCGCCCGCTCCGAAAGAACCCCCTCGCAAGACTTCGACTACGCTGGAGCCGTCCAAAAAACCTTCGACCCCCTTTCCCGATTCACTGGGATCGAACTCCCGAAAGGCCCGCCCGCCGGGCGCCAGCTAAAAGTCGCCGACCGCTCGGAGTGGATAGATTTCAACATCGAGGGCTTCGGACACCTCATGGAACCCGTCCTCAAAAGAGCCTCCGAGGGAGCCGGAGACTTCACATACGCCGTCGGAGGCGCGACCTTGACGGCGCAAGTCGGGTTCCTCCTCGGCTTCCTCTCGTCGCGGGTTCTCGGGCAATACGACACCGGGACGCTCATCTCGAAGGAAAAGGCGGGCGAGCCGGGGAAAGTCTTCTTCCTCGACGGGAATATCGTGTCGGCGGCGGCGAGGATCGGGGTGCCGGTGGACGGGCTTCGGTTGTGGATCGTCCTTCACGAAATGACCCACGCCCTCCAGTTCGAGGGCTTCCCGTGGCTTCGCGACCACCTCGGAAGCCTCCTTGAAAGCCTCATCGCCCCCCTCGCCGAGAAGCTCGGAGTCCGCGAGACTATCAGCCGTCTCTCGGAGAACATGAAGACGGGCGGACGCTCCCTCGAACTCATGATGACGAAGGATCAACGCGAGTCCTTCGACCGCATGCAAGCCGCGATGAGCGTGATCGAGGGCTATTCGGACTTCGTCATGCACCACGTCGGGCGTGAGATAGTCCCCGGATACGAGCATCTCAGCGCGAAGATGGCCCGCAGCCGGGCGCACCGCCCGCCGTTCGAAACCGCCGTCTTTCGCATAACGGGCATGGACATGAAGCTCGAACAGTATCGGCTCGGGGAACGCTTCGCCGACGCCGTCGTCAAGCGGCAAGGCATGGACGGTTTGAATCGCGTGTGGGAGAGGCCGGAAAATCTCCCGAGCCTCGAAGAGGTGCGAGACCCCGGACTGTGGATGATGCGGCTGGAGACGGCGTGAGATGGAGCGGGCGAGCCATCCCATCGGATACGAGTTCACTGACGAGCGCGCCGCCCGCCACTCCGCCGCCGAACTCGACCGCCGCTTCACGAACCTCGAACTCCTCGGGCTTCGCGTATACCGCATAGTCTGGAACGGAAACTTCCTCGTCGAAGCGACATTCTCCGGAAACACTCCCGAATCGCGCATCTCCGACGCCCGCGCTTTGCTCGGGGAGGCCGGGTCTCCGGTGCATCCCGACGACCTCTCGGATTACCGGAAGGCGACGGAATCCGGCTCGGGGCTTCCCGGATGGATGCGCCGCTTCTTTGGCGAGGAAAGGTAAAATTCACTCCATGTCCGAGACGAAAACACGCGGGAGGGAAAATCGGGAACTCGACCTCGATCTCCGCGAGGTGAGGTACCGTTTCAGCGCGGACGAGTTCTTGAAAATGGGCGAGGCCGGCATCTTCGACGAAACGAGCCGCGTCGAACTCATCGAGGGGGAAATCGTCGAAATGAACCCGATCGGAACGCACCACGCCGGAAACGTATCGCGTTTGCTAAATTTATTCGCCGGGAAGGTGAGGGATGTCGCCATCGTAGCCGTGCAAAACCCCGTCCACCTCGCCGGACATTCCGAGCCGCAACCCGACATCGCACTCCTCAAACCCCGCGAGGACTTTTATTCCGAACACCATCCGAAACCAGAGGACGTATACCTCCTCGTCGAAGTCGCGGACACTTCCCTCGCCCACGACCGCGATGTGAAGGTTCCTTTATATGCGCGGTACGGTATCCCGGAGTATTGGATTGTCGATCTCTCGAACCGCGAAGTCCTCGCATACTCCCGACCCGAAGACGGAAAATACCGCATCACCGAACGAGTCAAAAGCGGCGATGAACTCGCATGCCGAACTTTGCCGAACCTCTCCGTGAAGGTCGAGGAAATCCTCGGCTGAGGGCGGATCTCGGAGCGAACCGCGGCTTTTAGCTTTTAGCCGTTGGCTTTCAGCTTTTCCCATTCTTCTTTGTGAAGCGCGTATTCGACTTCCCCGTGCTCCGCGCCCTCGATGGGATGCTCCCATTTTGGGTGAAACGTCCGAACGTATGAAAGACCCGCTTTTTCCATCACCCGCCGCGAGGCGAGGTTCACCTCCATCGTCTCGGCGAATATCCTCCGCACTCCGAGTTCGGTGAAGCCTTTGTGTATGAGGGCGCGTGAGCCTTCGGTCGCGTATCCTTTTCCCCACGCCGATTTCCGAAGCCGGTATCCGAGTTCGATGTTGTCAGGAGAGCCGCATTTGCACGGACGAAAAAGGAGCCATCCGAGGAAACCCCCGGATGCCTTTTCGATGGCGGCGAAATATCCGAAACCCTCGTAACGCTCGTGCCACCGGAGGAAGTCCGGCACGATATCGGCCTCGATCACACTCCGGGGAGTCGCCTCGCCCCCCGTGAGAAACCGCATGACCTCCGGATCGGAGTCGAGGTCGAAGATATTATCCGCGTCGTCTTCGGTAAAGCGGCGAAGAACGAGCCGTTCGGTTTCGAGGAGGATGTGGATGGAAGGTTCCTTTCGCAAAGGGGAACGCCGACATCATGCTTTTGGCTGACGGCTAAAAGCTAACGGCTAAAAGCTGCGGATTGCTCCGCAATCCGCTCAGTCCATCCGCTTTTCGAGGTCGGAGATTTTGTCTCGAAGCTGGCTTATTTCGTGTTCGAGGTACGCCTCCCGACCGCGCACCTTCGTATAGCCGGATTCGACGACGGAGCCGAGTTCGTCGGCGGCGCGAACCGTGGTTTTCGCAATGAACCGGGCGGAGTTACCGAGTGCCATGACGACGGCGCTTCCGGCGGAGCGGGCCGTCGGGGTCGCCGCCACGGAGCCGAGGGCGAAGCCGCCGACCGCGCCGACCGCCGCCCCGATCAAGAACTTCGCAGACCCCTCACCCAACGAAATGCCTCCCGCCCTCGCCTCGAACATCCGTGGAAATCATACCGAATTCCAGTTTAGCATAGCCCGGATGCGGCCCCGGAGGCGCCTTCGGCAAAGCCCCCGGAAATGTATACTTGCCGGGATATGCTCGACGCGGAAGATACCGACCTTCGCACAACGGCATGCTCGCGGGATGCGCGAAAGCCATCCCGTCGGTCGGTGTTTCGTCCGGAGGCTTTCGCGGGCCGACGCACCCGTATCGAAACGGCGGCCCGGTACCCATGAACCCCTCTCCGAGAAGCCTCCCCGCCGTGGACGCGGCGATGCGCCACGAAGCCGCCGCGCCCCTCGCCGAACGCCACGGAGCCGGAGCCGCCACCGCCGCCGTCCGAACCGCCCTCGAAAACATGAGGCGCGAAATCCTCTCCGGCGGCGACCCGGACATCTCGGAGGAGGCGGTCGTGTTCGCCGCCTCGAAGCTCCTCTCCGAACGCGGCCTTCGTCGGGTCGCGAACGCCACGGGCGTCGCGCTCCACACGAACCTCGGGCGTTCGGTTCTTTCGGAGAAAGCCATCGAGGCCGTTGTCGAGGCCGCGAGCGGATACTCGAACCTCGAATACGACCTCGCCGCCGGAAAGCGTGGCTCGCGTTACGACCACTCCGTGCCGCTCCTCAAGGAACTCACCGGCTCCGAGGACGCGCTCGTCGTCAATAATTGCGCCGGGGCGACCCTCCTCGCCCTCGCCGCCGTCATGGATGGGGCGGATATCTCGGAAGCTCCTCCCGAGGTCATCGTTTCGCGGGGGCAGCTCATCGAGATCGGGGGCGGATTCCGGATCCCCGAAGTCCTCGAAGTCTCCGGCGCGAAACTCCGCGAAGTCGGAACCACGAACCGGACGCGCCTCTCGGACTACGAACGAGCCATAAACGAGAACACCCGCGCTATTTTGTGGGTTCACCCATCGAACTTCGAGATTCAAGGATTCACCGAGTCCGCCGGGGTGGACGAATTGTCATCGCTCTCCGTCCCCGTCATCGCGGACGTCGGGAGCGGGGCTTTCCTCCCCATAAGCGACGAGCCGAAGGTGCGCGACGTGCTTCGGAGCGGGGCGGAACTCGTCGTCTTTTCCGGCGACAAGCTCCTCGGCGGGCCGCAGGCCGGGATCGCCGTCGGCTCCTCGCGCCTCATATCCGCGATGCGGAAACTCCCCCTCACCCGCGCCCTCCGCGCCGACAAACTTTGCCTCGCCGCCCTCGAAGCCACCCTCGACTCGTACGTGAACGGGACGGCGACCGACGAACTTCCGACGCTTCGGATGCTCCACGCTCCGGCGGAAGAAGTCGAGGCGCGGGCATGGAACCTCGCCCGGAAGATCGAGGCGGTATCCCCCGAGCTTTCGGTGGACGCGGTCCCGTCGGTGGCGAGGAGCGGGGGCGGTACGCTCCCGGTGTACGAAATTCCGTCGTTCGCCGTACGCATCCGGGGTACCGACGCCGACGGCCTCGCTGCGAGGCTCCGCGAGGCCGAAGTTCCGGTCGTCGGGCGAGTTTACGGGGAAAGCCTCCTCCTCGACGCGAGGACGCTTCTCGACGGGGATGAAAAGAGGATCATCGAGGCCGTGAGGAATGTTCGTGGGTGACGAACGTCCCATCTCCCTCACCATCGGGACGGCGGGGCATGTGGATCACGGGAAGACGACGCTCGTCCGGTACATGACGGGAACCGACACCGACCGCCTCGAAGAGGAGCATCGCCGGGGCATCTCCATCGTGGCGGGGTACGCGGAGCTCACGCTTCCGGGCGGGAGGCGGGCGAGCCTCGTGGACGTTCCCGGCCACGAGCGCTTCGTGAAGAACATGGTCGCGGGGGCGACGGGGGTGGATGCGTTCATGCTCGTCGTGGCCGCCGACGACGGGGTGATGCCACAAACCCGCGAACACCTCGACGTGCTTCGCGTCCTCGGCATCGAACGCGGCGTCGTCGCCCTCACGAAGACGGACATGGTGGACGAGGAAATGATCGAACTCGCCGCCCTCGACATCGAGGAACTCCTCGAAGCGACCGGGACGAAGGCCGAGGTATTCCCCGTGAGCGGCGTCACGGGCGAAGGCGTGGACCACCTTCTCGCCGCCCTCGACGGGCTTGCCGGAGGGAACGTCCATGACGGTGGCGCGGGGGATGGTCGGCTGGCGAGGCTTCCGGTGGATCGGGCGTTCGTTTTGAAGGGCATCGGGGTCGTCGTGACGGGTACTTTGTGGAGCGGGGAGATCCGCGTCGGGGACTTCCTCTACACGACTTCCGGTCGTCGGCCTCGTGTTCGGGGGATACAAAACCACGGCCATCCGGCGGAGGTCGCGCATGCCGGGGCGAGGACGGCGTTCGATCTCGCGGGGATCGAAGCCGATGAAATCTCCGCCGGAGACGTTCTTCTTTCTCGCCCGGTTCCAGAGACCCGGATGCTCGACGCGCGGCTCCGCCTCCTCGAAACGGCGAAGCCACTCCGCCACGGCGTCCTCGTCCGGCTCCACCACGGAACCCGCGACGTGAACGCCCGAGTGCGCCTCCGCGACCTCGACGAATTGCCTCCCGGAGGAAACGCCCTCACGCGGCTCCGGCTCGACGAGCCGCTCGTCATCGTGGCGGGGGATCGGTTCGTCGTCCGCTCCCTCGCGCCGCAAATAACCGTTGGCGGAGGAACCGTCCTCGACCCTATCCCGTCCGAACGCCGCCCCGACCCGATGTGGCTCGAAGCCCTCGAATCGGGTGACGTGGCGAAGATCGCCCCGATGGCATTGTCGCGCTCCCCCGAAGACGGCATGACCACCGAAGAACTCTCTCTCCTCCTCTCCGTCCGACCGGAGGATGTGGAGTCCGCGACTATCGGCATGCCGGAAATCACGAAGGTCGGAGGTTTCCACGCGCTGGCGAAGGAAACGAAGGCCGCCGAGCAACGTCTCCTCTCCGCCCTCGAAAAACGGGCGAAAGCCCGCCCCGAAAATCCTGGCCTCACCATCGCCGAGGCGCGTGTCGCCACCGGCCTTTCGCTGCGCCTCGCCGACGCGCTCATGAACGAAATGCCCGAAGAGAAAGCATCGCTCACCGACTCGGGCATCGTCCTCGCGGGCGCGGGCGAAGCCCCCCCGGAACTCGTCGCCGAAGCGGAGGCCGTCCTCCAAAAACTCCGCGAAGCGGGCCACGAGCCACCCGCGATGGAGTCGTCGCCCGCCGTCCGGCTCCTCCTCAAGAACGGCGAGGCCGCCGCCATCGGAGACAAGCTCTTTGCCGCGAAGGACGCCGCCGACGAAGTCCTCGAAGAAATAAAAACCATATGCCGTAAGGAGGGGGAGATCTCCCTCGGCGGACTCCGCGATCGCCTGAAAACAAGCCGCAAGTTCGCGCAAGCGTGGCTCGAGTACGCCGACAAAGAGGGCGTGACCGTCCGAACCGGAGACATACGGGTACTCACCCGACGGCATCGGTGAGGCCGCTTCGCATTCGGCTCCACGATCCTTCGGGAGTCGGGAAATACTCGAAGTCGGAACCCGAGCCTCCAAAACCTCCATTCGAGTGCGGTGAGAGTCCGTCGGGCGGGGATGCGGAGGTATCCGGGCGAAGCGAGCGGAGCGATGCGGCCTCCCGACTCCCAGTATTTCGAGCGGCCTCCCCATTCCTTATATTACAATCCCCGTCCAGCATGGAATGCGTGGGCCTGGTGGCCCGGCCGGTCTTCAAAACCGGTTTGCGGGCGCGGTCGCGTCCGTGGCGGTTCGATTCCCCCGCATTCCGCTTTTGGAGGCATCAGGCATCAGGTAAAAGCGGTGGTTGGCGCACGTGAAGGAGATTGCGGGGCGTGGTGTACGGAGTTGCGTGGTGGAGGTCGCGGCGCGTATGGGCGTCGGTGGGCCGTCGCCAGACCTGAAACCTGATGCCTGAAGCCTGAAACCGGAGCGACCGAAGGGAGCGACCATGAACTTTTCTCACATGGACAAAGAAGGCTCCGCCCGCATGGTGGACGTGGGCGAGAAGGACATCATCCGGCGAACCGCGAAGGCGGGCGGGCGCATTTCGATGAACGGAGAGACGGTGGAGCTTTTGAAAGGCAAAGCCCTCCCAAAGGGCGACGCTCTGAACACCGCCCGCATCGCGGGTGTGATGGCCGCGAAGAAGACCCCCGAACTCATACCTCTTTGCCACGGCATAAACATGACCTCCGTGGACGTGGACTTCGAGGTCGAGGAGGACGGTATATCCATCGTCGCCGTCGCTCGTGCGAGTGATCGAACGGGGGTGGAGATGGAGGCTTTGACGGCGGTGAGCGTCGCCGCGCTCACCATTTACGACATGTGCAAAGCGGTGGACAAGGGGATGGAGATCGGGGGCGTGCGACTCATCGAGAAGACGAAAGAGGGTATGGGTTGACGGATTTCGATCAAGAACGAGTACCGTTCGTGAAGGCTTATACGGCACGTTCGCCGTCTTGCTGAGACACTTTGCGGGTAGAAGAAAAGCGGCTTTCGGCTATGCTAGACTTTTCCGCCAAGCCGCTTTCCGAGAACCGATGCGCTAACAGTGGGAGACGAAGATCGAGGGCGAAAACACCGTTCTTTACCCGATATTCCTGAGCCTCGAAGGCCGCCGCTGTGTCGTCGTCGGAGCCGGAAAGGTCGCCGACCGGAAAGCACGCAAACTCCTTCAAGCGAGAGCCGACGTCATCGTAATCGCGCCCGAAGTGGAGCCGCAAATCGAGGGCGTCGCATCCGAGATACACCGTCGGCCTTATGAGCCGGGTGACCTCGAAGGGGCGTTCCTCGCTTTCGCGGCGACGGACTCGCGTGAGGTGAACGCCGCCGTCGCTCGGGAAGCCGAAGAACTCGGCGTTCCGGTGAACGTGGCGGACGCGCCTTCGGAGGGGAATTTCGCCCTCCCCTCGACGCTTCGGCGCGGGAGGCTTCAAGTCGCCGTCTCGACCGGGGGTGCTTCACCGACCCTCGCCCGTGACGTTCGGAAGAGGCTCGAAGGACGTTTCGGGCCGGAGTGGGCGGGGCTCGTCGAGGAGGTCGGGAAGGCTCGATCCGCCGGACAAACGAACCACGAACTCGAAGAGGAGGTGGGAAGATGTTTATCGCGGCTCTCGGGATGAGTCATCGTTCGGCGCCCGTCGAGGCACGCGAGAAGGTCGCGTTCCCGCCGTGCCAGGGACGGATCTTCATCCGCCACCTTTCGGAGGAGGAGAACGTCTCCGAGGCGGTTCTTCTTTCGACGTGCAACCGCACCGAGATATACGCCGTCGTCGAGGACGAGCGGGCGAAAGGCGCCATGCTCGACCTCCTCGCCGAGGATCGGGGGGTGGAGCGGGCGGAGATCGAGGCCGACATGTACTGGCTCACCGACTCCGAAGCCGTCGCCCATTTATACCGGGTGGCTTCTTCCCTCGACTCGATGGTCGTGGGGGAGGCGCAGGTTCTCGGGCAGGTTCGCGAAGCGTACCGGGCCGCCACCGAGGAGCAATGCACCGGCCCCGTTTTGAACCGTCTCTTCCACACCTCGCTCCGCGTCGGGAAACAAATACGGTCGGAGACGGGGATCGGCGACTCCTCCCTCTCGGTGCCTCGGGTGGCGGCGAAGCTCGCGGAGGACGTGTTCGGGGATTTGACCGGGCGGCGCGCGCTCGTCGTCGGGGCGGGCGAGATGAGCGAGCTCGTCATCGAGAGCCTCAAAGAACGCGGAGTCTCCGAGGTCAAGATAGCGAACCGCACCCGCGAACGTGCCGAAAGCCTCGCGGAGAGGGTCGGCGGAGAGGTCGTCGGCTTTCACTCCATCGGGGAGGAGCTTCATGGGGTGGATGTCGTCGTAAGCTCGACGGGTTCGGGTGATTGGGTAATAAGGAACGAGGATGTGTCCGGGGCGATGGAGCGGAGGGACGAGCCGCTCTTTCTCATAGACATCGCCGTTCCGAGGGACATTGATCCGGTCGTGCAAACTCTCGACAAGGCGTATCTTTACGACATCGACGATTTGCAGGCCGTCGTCGAGCGGAACGCGGGGGATCGGGAAGAAGCGGCGGAGGCGGCGGAGGCCATGATCCGTCCGGCGGTCGAGGGCTTCATGGGTTGGATCTCCACCCTCCACGTCGTCCCGCTCATCCGCGAACTCCGCGACGAGGCCGAGAAAATCCGCACCCACGAACTATCCCGAACCGTCGGCAAGCTCGATCTCTCGCCCGAGGAGGAACTCGCCATCGAGAAGATGAGCCAAGCCCTAGTGAACAAACTCCTCCACGGCCCAATCTCCGAAATAAAATCCCGGGCCGAAGCTGGAGAACCCCTCGACACCATCGAAATCCGGCGCAAACTCCTCGCCCTCGACGGAATCGGGGTCGAACTCGCCCGCTCCGACGCCGAAAGCCGATGAAGCGGAACCGAATCGGAGAACACCGGGACTCGGGGGGCGTCGTTCCGTTCGCCTCGACTTTCGGGAGTCGGGAAACACTCCGCGCCGCGCCGCTTCGTGAGACGCGCGCTCGCGTCGTGAGGTCGCGCGCGCTTTTCCCGGCCCCACGGAGCGAAGCGGTCTCGCGGTCTCACGAAGCGAAGCGCCTCATGAACAAAAAAGCTCGAAACATCCGCCCGGACTCGGCATGACCCACCTCATCCTCGGGACGCGAGGCTCGAAGCTCGCCCTCGCCCAGTCCGAAACGTGCGCCGAGACACTCCGCGCAGCCGGAATCCCCGTCGAAGTGCGAGTCATAAAAACGACGAGCGACCACCGCCCCGACGAACCGCTCTCCGTCATCGACGAGCGCGACGTGTTCACCCGCCAACTCGACGAGGCGCTCATCTCCGGCGGGATAGACTTCGCCGTCCACTCGCTCAAAGACATCCCGACCGAGGTGCCAAAGGGCATGCGTATCGCCGCCGTCCCGTCTCGCCACGACCCCTCCGACGCGCTCGTCTCCGACGAGGGGTATGAGGTGGACGATTTGCCGGACGGGGCGATGGTCGCCACGTCGAGCCTCCGGCGGCGGGCGCAATTACTCCATCACAGGCCGGATCTCCGAATAGTGGATATCCGGGGAAACGTCGGAACCCGCATCCGAAAAGTCCGCGAAGGCGAAGCCGACGCCCTCGTCCTCGCCAAAGCCGGACTCGACCGCCTCGAACTCGACATGTCTCGCACCGTCATCCCGCACGCGGTTCTTCTCCCGGCGGTCGGACAAGGCGCGCTTGGAATCACGATGATGGAAGATCATCCACGCTATGAGGAAGTCCGGAGCCTTCTCAACGACCGGAACACGGAGAACTCCGTCCTCGCCGAGCGGGCCATGATGCGCGAACTCGAAGGCGGATGCCGCGTCCCCGTCGGCGCGTGGTCGGCGGCGGAGGACGGCGAGATTAAACTGAAGGGACTCGTCGCCTCGGAGGACGGCGCGCTCGTATACCGGGCCGAAGGGGAGGGAAGCGACCCCGAGGAAGTCGGGAGGCGGGTGGCGAGGGATCTCATCGGACAAGGAGCGTCCATCGTGCTCGACGAAATACAGGAGGCCCGGACGTGATGCTCGCTGGCGCTTGCGGTTCTTGGCAAAAACCAAAAACCGGAGCGAAGCGACCATGATCTCACTCGTCGGAAGCGGCCCCGGAGACCCCGGCCTCATCACCGTGAAGGGACTCCGCCGCATCGAGGAGGCCGACGCCATCGTGTACGACCGCCTCGCCCCGGAGGCTCTTCTCGAATACGCGAGGGACGATGCCGAACTCGTGTACGTCGGGAAGAAGCCCGGCGACGATCAGGCGATGAAACAAGACGAGATAAACGCGAAGCTCGTCGAACTCGGCCTCGCCGGGAAGAACGTCGTCCGCCTGAAAGGCGGCGACCCGTATATCTTCGGGCGCGGCGGTGAGGAAGCCCTTGCGCTCATCGAGGCAGGGATTCCTTTCGAGGCCGTTCCCGGCGTGACGAGCGGCGTCGCGGCTCCGGCATATGCCGGGATTCCCGTCACGCACCGGAACGTCTCCACGAGCGTCGCGTTCATCACGGGGCATGAAGATCCGACGAAGGGGCGCGCGGATGTGGATTGGAACCGCATCGCAAACGGCGCGGACACGCTCGTTCTATATATGGGCGTTGGGAGACTGAAAGAAATCTCGGATTCGCTCATCGCCGCCGGGAAGAGTCCCGAGACCCCCGTGGCCGTGATCCGGTGGGGTACGATCCCCGAGCAAAGAACCGTGACCGGAACCCTCGGCGACATCGCCGAGGTCGTCGCGGAGGCGGGTTTGAAACCGCCCGCGATCACGGTCGTGGGGGAGGTCGCCGCCCTTCGCGACTCCGGCCTCGATTGGTACGAGAGGAAACCGCTCTTCGGGAAGCGCGTCGTCGTTACGCGCTCGCGCACGCAAGCCGGGGAACTCTCGAAGAAGCTCGAAGACCTCGGCGCGGAGGCGGTCGAGTTTCCGACCATCGAGATAACGCCGCCGGACGACTTCACCCCGCTCGACGGTGCGATACGCTCCCTCGACTCGTTCGACTTGCTCGTGTTTACGAGCGTGAACGGCGTGGACGCTTTCCTCGACCGCCTCGACCATCACGGCCTCGACCTCCGCGCCATCCCTCGGGAGGCTCGCGTCGCCGCCATCGGCCCGGCGACGAAAGAACGGATCGAAGGCTTCGGACTTCGCGTGGACATCGTCCCGAAGGAGTACCGGGCGGAGAGCCTCCTCGAAGAAATCTCCGGTGAATCCCTCGACGGGAAAAGGATTCTCATACCACGCGCGAAGGTCGCACGTGAAATACTCCCGGAGAAACTCCGCGAAGCCGGGGCGGAGGTCGTCGTTCCGCCCGCGTATGAATCCGCGCCATCCTCCGAAGGACGCGACTCCCTCGCGAAACGCCTCCGGGCCGGGGAAATAGACTGCGTCACGTTCACCGCGAGTTCGACGGTCGAGAATTTCGTCGGGACGTTCGGGGATGGTTCCGCAAAACTTCTCGAAAGCACGAAAGTCGCGTGCATCGGGCCGATCACCGCCGACACGGCCCGCTCCCACGGTATCCGCGTGGACATCGAAGCATCCGAGTATACGATCCCCGGCCTCGTCGAAGCCGTGGAAAGGCTTTTCGAGTCCGGAAGCTGAAAATCCATCCGGGCTATAATCATCTCGTGTGAGCGAAGGAGGAAAGCATGACGAACCTCACGTTGACGATAGACGAAAGAGTCCTCGAGCGGGCGCGCGTTCGGGCTTTGGAGGAGGACACGTCGGTGGATGCGGTGGTGCGGGAGTTTTTGGAGTCGTACGCGGAGGAACGGGCGGCTCGGGAGGATGAGCGGGCGGGTCGTCAGAAGCGGGAGGCCGCGTTTCAGGATTTGAAGCGGATCGTCCGTGAGGCGAAGGCGAGCAGCGGCGGATGGAAATGGAACCGCGAGGAAGTTTATGAAGAGCGGACGAGATGGCCTCGTTCGTAGACGCGAACGTTCTCATATACTTCCATGACGATGAGGAGCCGGAGAAGCAGGCCCGCGCCGAGGAAGTCATCGAGCGCGAGTCGCGGGCAGGGACGATGATCTTAAGCACGCAGGTTCTTCAGGAATTTTATTCGGCTGCGACTCGGAAGTGGAGGGAGCCTTTGCGCGTCGAGGAAGCCGAACGGAGCGTGAGGCGGTTCATTGACATCTCGACCGTCATTCAAGTCGACGTCGCCGTAATCCTCGCTGCCATCTCCCGCACGAGAAATATGAGCATCTCTTTCTGGGACGCCCTCATCGTCGAGGCCGCGATAAAAGGCGGAGCGAAAAAACTCCTCACCGAGGATTTCAACGACGGGGAGGTCGTGGACGGGCTCGAAATCATGAATCCGTTCGCCTGAGATTTCCGCCGCCGGGGTTAAAATGGCGGGGACTCAAAGTCTATTTTCGAGGAGACTCTCATGGCATTCCCGACGCAAAGACTCCGAAGAACCCGGCGAACGAGCCGTCTCCGCGATCTCGTGCGCGAGACGCGGCTTTCGCCGGAGGACTTTATATATCCGATGTTCGTCGCGGCGGGCGAGGACGTCCGGAACCCGATAAAGAGCATGCCGGGCATCTTCCAGCTTTCCATAAACCACGCCGTCGCCGAGGCGAAGCGCGTCCACGAACTCGGCATACCCGGGATCCTTCTTTTTGGCATCCCTTCGGAGAAGGATGAGGCGGCGACGGGGGCGTACGACCCGGAGGGAATCGTTCAACTCGCCATCCGGGCGATAAAGGACGCCGTGCCGGAACTCATAATCGTCGGCGACGTGTGCCTGTGCGAGTACACCGCGAACGGCCATTGCGGCATCGTGGACGGGAACTCCGGCGAAATTCTCAACGACGTGAGCCTCGAACTCATCGCTCGCACCGCGACTTCGCAGGCCGAGGCGGGGGCGGACATCGTCGCTCCGTCGGACATGATGGACGGGCGGGTCGCCGCGATTCGGGCCGACCTCGACCGCGAGGGGTTCGAGAATACCCCGATCATGTCGTACGCCGCGAAGTACGCCTCGGCGTTTTATGGTCCGTTCCGCGACGCCGCCGAGAGCGCGCCTCAGTTCGGGGATCGGAGAAGCTATCAAATGGATCCCGCAAACGCTCGCGAAGCCATCCGCGAGGTGAAGCTCGACGTCGAGGAAGGCGCGGACTTCATCATCGCGAAGCCCGCCCTCCCGTACCTCGACATCGTGAGGCGCACGAGGGAAACCGTGGATCTCCCCATCGCCGCATACAACGTGAGCGGCGAATACTCCATGATAAAAGCCGCCTCTCAAAACGGCTGGCTCGACGAGAGGACGGCGGTTCTCGAAGCCCTCACCGGGATAAAGCGGGCTGGAGCGGACATCATCATTTCGTACCATGCGCCGGACGTGGCGGGGTGGTTGGGTGAATAGTCGGTGGGGAGAACTTTGTGGCTCGTAAGGTGATGGTCTGGCGAGAGGATGGGTCTCGTCCCGTTTTGACGGAGGTGCTTGCCGACGATGAATTCCAGCTTCAGGAAATTGTGAAAGACACGCCGGATCTCCTGCCTGTGGACGAGTTTGGAATGACCGGGCCGCTGATGGTCGTCGGGCGCGAAACCTCGCTCCCGTCAGGAGCGGTTGATCTCATCGGGATTTCTCGTGATGGAGAGCTTCTCCTCATCGAGTTCAAGACCGGGCCTCAAAATTCCGACTTCCGCCACGTGCTGGCGCAACTTTTGGACTACGGCTCCGATCTCTGGCGGATGTCGTACGAGGAGTTCGAGAGTACGGTAGTCAAACGCTTCTTTTCCGGCGACCATTGCCGCGATGAGCGCCTTCGAGGAAAGGCTTCGATCATGGACGCAGCCCTCGAAATATGGCCCGATTTGTCGGAAGAGGAAATTGCATTGCTTCGTGAGCGGCTTTCACAGCAACTCGACAGCGGTGAGTTCCACTACATCGTCGTCGCTCAGAGATTCAGGGACACGATGGAGCGGACGGTCGAATACTTGAACGCCACAATGCGAGGCGCCAGATTCTATGCCGTCGAATTGGTGAGATTCTCCGCAGGGAATCTCTCCGCATTCGAGTCCCGGACGGTATTGAAACCCGAAAGTCGTGATTCCGGCTCGACTCAGCGGACGCGCACGAGTGAGACTTCACGGACGCGCACGAACGAAGTTCAATTTTTGGAGAGGATCGAAGACGACGCATACCGTGAAACACTCCGGGATCTTTTGGACGTGTGCCACGGGCTTGGCTTGCAATTCTCGTGGGGGCCGGCCGGAACCTCGATCCGGATGACTTCTCCGGACCGCCCGAAGCCGTTATCCATAGCGTGGCTCTTTCCTCCCGGTGTCTCCGGCTGGATGGGCTTGACCGACCTCACCCTCGGACACACCGATGATCAAGAAAATCTCCCCCAAGTGGTAGAGGATTACGTTAGCCGCGTATCCAGCTTGCGTGGCGTCGAGGATGCCAAACCCAAGTGGCTCAATGGCTATCACCTAAGCCCCGAAACGACGATCCAAAACCATCATCAAATAGTCGAAATCCTTGCCGAGCTTGTCAGCCAGTCCGGCGAAGAATCGCAGCGAGTGCGAGTGGACACGAGCATCGGACGATCATTGAAGTAAACTCATCGGGCAAATTCCGAAGGGAGTCTTTTGCAACGCAGCGACGCACGTACCGCAATCGCAATGGATCGCTCCGCCCGCCTCATGGAGCGGGCCACAAAACGCATCCCCGGCGGCGTGAACAGCCCCGTGCGGGCGTTCCGCTCCGTCGGTGGAGACCCATTGTTTATGGAGCGCGGCGAAGGCTCGAAAATCATTGACGTGGATGGGAATCCGTACGTTGACTATGTGATGAGCTATGGCCCCCTCGTCCTCGGGCACGCCGACGCGGACGCCGTCGAGGCCATCGAAAACGCCGCCCGAAAAGGCACGACCTTCGGCGCTCCGACGGAGATGGAGGTCGAGATGGCGGAGCTTGTGAGTGAAGCCGTCCCGTCCATCGAGTCGGTTCGGATGGTCAACTCCGGCACCGAGGCGACGATGAGCGCGATCCGTCTCGCCCGAGGCTTCACAGGCCGCGACAAAATCCTCAAATTCGAGGGAAATTACCACGGCCACGGCGACGCGCTTCTCGTGTCGGCGGGTTCCGGTGTCGCCACCCTCGGCCTTCCCGACAGCCCCGGCGTCACGAAGGGAGCGGCGAAGGACACCGCCGTTCTCCCGTACAATGACCTTGAAGCGGTGCGGGAGCTTTTCGAGAACGAGGGCGAAGGTTTCGCCGCCGTCATCATCGAACCCGTCGGAGGGAATATGGGGTGCGTTCCCCCTTCGGATGGATACCTCGAAGGACTCCGGGGGATCACCGCCGAGCATGGAACGCTTCTCATCTTCGACGAGGTTATGACGGGGTTCCGGCTAGCGTTTGGTGGGGCGCAAGAAAGGTTCGGCGTTGTGCCGGACATCACGTGCCTCGGGAAGATCATCGGCGGCGGACTCCCGGTCGGGGCATACGGCGGCAAGAAGGAAGTTATGGATGAGATCGCGCCATCGGGGCCGATTTATCAGGCTGGAACGCTTTCGGGGAACCCACTCGCAATGGCCGCCGGGCTCGCGACTTTGCGAAAGACGAAGGAGCCGGGTTTCTATGAGAAGCTCGAAGAAGCGGGCGCGAAGTGGCGCGAAGGCATGACGGAAGCCGCCTCGCCGGGGAATGTTCCGTTCACGATAAACCAAGTCGGTTCGATGGTGAGCATCTTCTTCGCCGAGGCTCCGGTCGTGGATTTCGCCTCCGCCGCCCGATCCGACCTCGACGCTTTCAAAGACTTTTTCTGGCACATGACTTCTCGCGGCGTTTACCTCGCTCCGAGCCAGTACGAAGCCGGATTCCTCTCGGTCGTCCACACTGACGAGGATTTCGAGCGGACTTTCGAGGCGGCTCGCGAGTGGTTCGAGAAGAAGGGTCGCGAATAGGTGGAAGGCGGGGATCGTCGGACGCCGGAAGCGTCTTTGAAGGAGGTTTTTCTTCGGGCTTCCTCGGCGTTCCCGAATGAAAAGGAGCGGGCGGAGGTTGTGGGAGAGGCTTTGTTTTTCCTCCAAAGAGGCTTCGACGCGCACTATGGCAACGACGGGTCGGGGGCCGGAAACGACGACATCCTCGTCGGCGACAACGACTATGCGTGGGCCGTGGAGACTGTTGCCCGCCTCGACGAGCCGCGTTTCGTGGCGGTCGCGGGACGTATGATCCGGGACGGCTCCGGCCGCATCGCCGCCGGAAACTCCGTCTCCGTCGAATCGTGGACTCCGCACCTCGCGAAGCTCCTCGACATCGTCTCCGGCGAAGGCGAGGAACGCTCCGAGGAGCGCATAAAGCGAGCGGCGATGGAGGTTTTCTCGTGAGCGCGACGAAAGGGAAGCCGCCGAGGAGCGAGGATCGCGCCCTTCTCGTTCAAGATATGTTCGACCGGATCGCCGGAAGATACGAGCTTTTGAACACGGTGATGACCGCCGGACTCCACCGGGTGTGGAACCGAAAGGTCATCGGCGCGGCGAACCTCCTCCCCGGCGACCACGTCCTCGACCTCGCGTGCGGAACGGGGAGCCTTTCGAGGGATCTCGGAAAGAAAGTCGGGCCGAAAGGGCGCGTGCTCGGGATCGACTTCTCGAAGGAGATGCTCCGGGCCGCCGAGGCTCGTCCGAGGGCGAACATCGAGTATCGGTTCGGGGACGCGACGAGGCTCGAAGGTGTTCCATCCGGCGGCTTCGACGCGGCGACCATCGCGTACGGGGCGAGGAACATCCCGAATCTCGACTCGCTATTTTCGGAGATGTCGCGGGCGGTGAGGCCGGGCGGAGCGGTCGTGTGCCTCGAAATCTCCCGCCCGAAGAATCCGGTCTTCTCGGCGTTTTACGGGCTTTGGTTTGACAGGATCGTGCCAAAGATCGGGGGAAAAATCTCCGGTGATGTGAAAGCGTACTCGTATCTCCCCGAAAGCGTGAAAGAGTTCGTGGCGGCGGAGGATTTAGCTGGCATAATGGAGCGCAATGGATTACAAGATGTTACATACTGGAGCATCGCAGGCGGCATCATCACACTCCACCGCGGCGTCCGACGCTTCTGAGAGCGCCGAAGGACTTCTCGCGGCTTTGCCGGAGAGCGCCTTCGAGGCGATCGAAGAGGTCGAGGAGCGTTTGGAAGCGGTCGGAAAGCGTGCGCCCGCGCCGCTCGTCGCGCCCGCGCTCGAAGCGCTCACTTCGGGCGGGAAGCGGCTCCGCCCGCTTCTTCTCGTGCTTTGCGCCGAGATGGGGGTTCCGGATCGGGAAGACCTTCTCAAAGCGGCGACGGCCATCGAGGTTCTCCATACGGCGACGCTCATCCACGACGACATCGTGGACGGCGCGGAGAGCCGCCGCGGGGTTCCGACGGCGGTGGCGAAATACGGACGTGAGATCGCCGTCGCGACGGGTGATTATCTCTTCGCGGAGACGTTCTCGGAGTTGGCGGAGATCGGCGACCCGAGGATCATCCGCTCGTTCGCCGAGGCTTCGGAGGGACTCGCCTCGGGCGAACTCGAGCAATATCGCTCGAACGGCGTGGTCGTGGACGTGGAAGCGTATCTCGAACATATAAAGCTGAAAACGGCGGGGCTTTTCAAGGTCGCGTGCGTCGCGGGGGGGACGCTCGGTCGGCTTACGATCCGGCAGGTGGACGCTTTGGCGACGTATGGGCAGGCGCTCGGGATCGCGTTTCAAATGTCCGACGACATCATGGATCTCGTCGGGAAGCCCGGCCTCATGGGCAAGGGAATCGGCACGGATCTCATCGAGGGAACCGTGACGCTCCCCGTAATCTTCGCATTGCGAGAGGGCGACGAGGCGGCCATTCGGCGCGTTCTCGAAGACCCGGAGCCGTCGCCGGAGGATCTCGAAGCGGGGATCGAAGCCGTCCTCGCCACCGACGCGATAGCGAAGACCGAGGCGTGGGCGCAAGGCGAGATAGACGGCGCCATCGCCGATCTCGACCTCCTCCCGGACTGCCCGGAGCGCGAATTCCTCGAAATGGTCGCCTCGGAGGTCGTCGGGCGCGAGGTTTGAGCGGCTTGCCTTCGGCGGATGCGCAGGTTTCCCCCGGTCTTTCGTTCGGTGTATGCGTCGGTCTTCGGCGGGAAAGTTCGTCCACGAAAAGCTGACTGGCTGAAAAGCTGACTGGCTGAAAAGCTGATTCGCTGACGAGCTGAAGAATTCCGTTAAGATTTCCTCTTTGGCGATCGAAGAGAGGATCATTTTGGATGCTTCGGCGGGGAAGAAGACTATTTTCGCGGCAGACGCGGTGTTTCCGGTGTCGTCGGGGGCGGTGCGCGGCGGGGCGGTTCTCGTCGAGGATGGGCGTATTGTTTCGGTCGGGGAGTTTTCGGAGGTTCGGGGGGCGGAGCCGGACGCGGAGGTTCGGGAGTATTCGGGGTGTGTGATCCTCCCCGGCGCGGTGAATACTCACGCGCATCTCAGTTTCCGGCGCGAGGATGGGCCAGGATACGCCCCGTTCTCGGAGTGGCTCGGAAATCTCATCGAACGCCTCGAAGAGAACGAGAAACGTTTGGCGGAAAATGCCCGCGATGGCGCTCGCGAGGCCGTCGAGGCGGGGACGACGTTCATGGCGGAGTCCTCGCCGTATGGCGGGTGCCTCCCGTACCTCGCGGAGAGCGGGATGGCCGGGACGTGCTTCGCGGAGTTTTTTCCGCACGAGTCGGGCGATGGGACGCCGGAGGGCGCGGTCGAGTTCATCATGGGCCGGGTGCGAGAATTGAATGAGGGGCTTCCGCCTCGGGTGGATGCGCGGGTGAGTGTGCATTCGCCGTACACCGTGGATCCCGAATCGGCGCGTCTCGCGGCGCGGAGGACGCGCGAGGCGGGGGAACGCCTCGCCATCCATCTTTCGGAAAGCCCGGAGGAGTATGAGTTCATCATGAAGGGGACGGGCGGCCTCGCGGATATTTTTTCGAGCAATCCGTGGGGCGGGACGGGGAAGACACCCGTCAAGTATGGGGAGGAGATCGAGCTTCTCGCTCCGCAGACGATCGCGGCTCACCTTGCGACGGGAGTGGGGGATAAGGAGGTCGAGATTCTTCGCCGGAGCGGGGTCGCGGCGGCTCATTGCCCGCGCTCGAACGAGAACCTCGGGTGCGACGTGTCGCCCGTACCGGCGATGATGCGGGCCGGAGTCCGGGTCGGGATGGGGACGGACGGACTGTGGTCGAGCCAGAGTTTGAATTTGTTCGAAGAAACCCTCGTCGCCGTGAATCTCCACGGATTCGATGGTGAGACGGGGCTTCGGCTCGCCACGCTCGAAGGGGCGCGGGCTATCGGCATCGAGGGCGAGACGGGGAGCATCGAGGCGGGGAAATGGGCGGATTTCGCGGTGGTCGAGGTTTCGCCGTCCGGCTTGGACGCGGAGCGCGAAGTCCTCGAAGCCGCCGCGGAGAACGGGGCGGCCGCCACGGTCGTGGGGGGGAGGGTCATCCACGAGCGGGTCGGGGGATGAGCGGAAAATCGTGTTCGGCGGCGAGGCTCCGCTTCGTTCCTGATAGAATTTGAAGCATCATGATGATGAACCGTGACAAACTTGGTTTCTGGGCGAGGTTCATCGCCATTGGATTGGCCGTGGTGTTCATAGCTTCCTTTGTGTTCATGGGGATCGGCTCGAACGTCACGTACAACGTCTTCGACATGCTCGGGGGCGAGGATCAGCAAGCTCAGCAACAAGGCGGCGGCCCCGAAGAGCAGATTCAAGCCGCCGAGGCCGAACGCGAAGAGAACCCCGAAGACCCTGACGCTGTAAAGACGCTCGGCGGGCTTTACCTGCAAAACGGGCAACTCGAGAACGCCGAAGAGGTTCTTTCCGAGGGTCGCGAGGTCGCGCCGGAGGATGAGGACATGCCGATACTCCTCGGGCAGGTTTATTCGCAGCGGGCACTCGCCTCGGGCGAGGATGGCGGGGAGGAACTCCATCGGCAAGCCGGCGAGGAGTACGTCGCGGCGACGGAGATCGACCCGGAAAACTCCGACGCTTTCCTCCTGGCCGGACAGTCGTATGACGAGGCCGGGGATACGGGGCGGGCGATCCAGTATTGGAACGGGTATCTCGACCTCGAGCTGGATGGCGAGCAGTCCGACGCCGTGAGGGAGAGGATAGACGCTTTGCTCGAAGGCGGCGGCGAGGAAGAAGGCGCCGGGAATGGGCAAGGCGGCGAAGAACAGCCGGAAGGTGGCTCGAATTGATCCGATGACGGGCTTCGGGTCGTATAATGTGGAACGCAAACAAATCCGCAAGGAGGAGAAAAGATGATCCCGAACATCGGGGGGCCGGAACTAATAATTTTGCTGGTGATCGTGCTTTTGCTTTTCGGGGCGAAGAGGATTCCGGAGCTTGCGAAGGGACTCGGCACCGGAATGCGCGAGTTCAAGAGCAGCTCAAGCGGCAAGTACGACGAGGTCGAGAGCGACAAGGAAAACAAGGACGAGAAGAAGACCGACGAGAAGGACGAGGACTTCGACTCCGCGAAGGCCAAGCTCGACGACGATGAGCGGAGGAAGTCCGAGGCCCGCTCCGAGAGCGATTCCTCCGACGGCGAGAAAAGCTCCACCGAGGCCCGGCAAGAGCAGCGCAGCTAAAATCGCCGCCTCCAGAATAGCCGACTAATTTAGATGGCGAGCCGCCTCCGTATACCGCTTCGCGCCCGCGACGACGCGAGCATGCCCCTCCTCGAGCACCTCGACGAGCTTCGGACGAGGATCTTCAAGGTCGGGATCTTGTTCGTGGTGGCATCCATCGTCGCGTGGTTTTTCAGGGCGCAGGTTTTCTTCTTCCTCCTCGCCCCGGCGGAGGACGTGCTCGACTACCAGCTTCAGTTCACAAGCGTAACCTCGCCCATCATCACCGACTTGAAGCTCGCTTTGTACACCGGGCTTATGGTGTGCCTCCCGTTCGTCTTTTATCAGGCGTGGGCTTTCGTCGCCCCGGCGGTCGGCGAGATGGGGCGCGTGTTCACGTATACGCTCATCGGGCTTGCCTCCTCGCTCTTCATCGGCGGGGTTGCGTTCGCTTATTTCGGGGTTTTGAACATCACGCTCGAGTTCCTTCTCGGGTGGGGCGGCGGTAGGTACGAGCAAATCATCACCGCCGACGCTTATCTTTCTTTCATCACCCGCTTCCTCCTCGCGTTCGGGGTGGCGTTCGAGGTTCCGGCGGCGACGTTCGTCGGGGCGAAGCTCGGGCTTGTGGACGCGGCGTTCATGAGGAAGTACCGGCGGCACGCCATCATGGTCAACGCCGTGGTCGCGGCCATGATCACACCCGCCGAGCCGACGAGCATGATCGCCCTCGCCCTCCCCCTCATCCTCCTCTACGAAGTGAGCATTTTCATAGCCGGAAGAGTGAACCCGGCTTCGAGCATCACCGACCCCGCCACCCTAGAAGACGACGACAAATATGACGACGATGACGAATACGCCGACGACGAAGACCGCGATCGCGTCTAAAAACACGCCGTTGTCAATCAGCGAAAGTCAGTTCGCCGTCCGCCGACGCGTCGCATCTCGTCACCCGTTCCGTACAATCCGAGACAATTCTTAGAGAAGGCCCGCCGGGGTCGGTCTTTCGCGAAGGAAGGCGCTCCGTCAAAGTGATACGAAGTCCGCTTGATCGCGTCGCATCTCACGAACCCGCCAACGATAGAACTCGGTCGGCGGGTTCTGTATTCCACCGGAATTTCCCCGCATCGGATGGCGGGAACGGACATTGACTGGAATCCGTATGGCTCATCGGTTGCCTCGCCTCTCGCCGACGCGGGTCTCTATCCGAGCAAAACCCCCACCGTATAAAGAAGCCCGAACGCGAGATGGAGTCCCGCCGTGCGCTTCACGACCGGGTCGAGCTCCGCCGGAATCCTCGTCGAGGCGATGGCGCCCCATAGCTGGAAAAGTATCGGGAGGCTCAAAACCACTATCGCCGCGGTCCACGGAACGATGCCGAAAAGGATGAGGAGAAGGGCGGCGGCGTACGCTTCGAGGAGGAGGAGCCGATATATGAGGATCGCGCCGCTCCGACCGAGGACGATCGGGATGGTTCTCCTTCCGCCGCGGCGGTCGGACTCCATGTCGCGGATGTTGTTTGCGAGGAGTATCGCCGCGACGGGGCCGCCGATGGGGAGCGCGGCGAGCGGCACGTAAAGCGGGAACCCGCCCGCCTGAACGGCGTACGCGATGACCACGATGAGGACGCCCATGAAAAGAAAGACCGCCGCCTCGCTAAACGCGGTGTACGCGATGGGCCTCCGACCCGCCGAATAAACGTACCCCCCGAGCGCACAGAGGCACCCGAGGACGAGGATCCACAATCCGCCCGCATAAACGAGATAAAGCCCGAGAAATAGCGCGAGCGTATAGCAAACGAGCGCGCCGACAAGCACCGTCCGAGCCGTGAGGTTCCCCTTCACTATCGAGCCGGAGATCCCCACCGACTCGGCGGTGTCGAGGCCACGATCGTTATCATAAAATTCATTGAACATGTTCGTCGCCGCTTGAATAAGGAGGCTCGCGAGGAGCATCGCAAAGAACGGCCCCCACGAGAACACCCCGTCCCGAAACGCGAGGGCCGTCCCGAAAAGCACGGGAACGGCGGCGGCCGTCAAAGAAAACGGGCGCGCCAGCCAAAACCACTCGGATGCCGCGGATCTCGAACTCGCTTGGCTCAATGGATGCTCGCTTTCGTCGTTTGGGATTCGAGGAATTTTGCCGCCGGGGCCGGGGTTTTTCAATTCGTCGGGGCGAGAGCGGGTTCGGCTCCCGACTCGCTATTCCCGATTCGCTGCTTTTGTGGTACAAAACCCGTTCATGGAAGCGGGCGGAACTCGATTGTCTTTCGGATCTTTCCTGCAACTTTCCCGACCGAAGCAATGGACCAAAAACGGGTTCGTGCTCGCCGGGCTGGTTTTCGCGGGCGAGGTGCTCGTCGCATCCTCGATTCTGGCGGCGTTCCTCGCGTTCGTCGCTTTTTGCGCCCTCTCAAGCTCCGTGTATGCGGCGAACGACGTCCTCGATATTGACGAGGATCGCAAGCACCCGAGGAAGAGGGAAAGGCCGGTGGCGAGCGGAGCGGTCTCATCGCGGGCCGCTGTGATCTTCGCCACTCTCCTCGCCGCCATCGGACTGGCTGTGTGTTTCTCAATCAATGTTCCGGTCGGCCTCGCGGGCCTCGCCTATCTCGGGCTTCAAGCTATATATACGACCGTTTTCAAGCACATGGCGATACTCGACGTGATGAGCATTTCGACCGGGTTCGTGATCCGGGCGATGGCCGGGGTCGCCGCCGTTGCAAGCCCCATCTCCCCGTGGCTCATCGTATGCACGGGACTTCTCACCCTCTTCCTCGGCTTCTCGAAGCGTCGCCACGAACTCGCTTCCCTCGGCGACGGGGCCGCTGTCCACCGTCGGAATTTAAGCGATTATTCGGTGCCGCTCCTCGACGAGATGATGAACATCATGCTCTCGGCGACGATCATCGCGTACACCATATACACGTTCTTCGGCGCGGAGAACGATTATATGATGGCGACGATCCCGTTCGTCATTTACGGTGTCCTCCGGTACATGCTCCTCGTCCACCGCGACGGCGGCGACAACCCCGACACGCTCCTCCTCCGCGACAGGCCGTTGCAAATAACGCTCCTTCTCTGGCTCATCGTGGCGATGGCCGTCATATACGCCACCTGAAAACATGGGCAATCTTTGGAGAAACCTGATCCTCGCCCTCGGCCTCGGGGTCGCCGTATACGTAATTCTGAGCGTCATCGTCGGCCTCGACGAACTCCGAACCGCCGCCGCGAACTTCGAGTACGCCTTCATCCCGCTCATCCTCGGCCTCGTCCTCCTCTCATACGTCGGGCGCTTTTTCCGGTGGATGTACTATTTGCGAATCCTCAAAGTCCGCGTCCCCGTGAAGACGAACGCCGCCATCTTCGCCGCCGGGCTTTCGATGGCGATATCGCCGGGAAAGCTCGGCGAAGTCCTCAAAAGCGTCTTCGTCCGGCAGGTGAACGGCGCTCCCATCGCCCGCACCGCCCCCGCCGTCGTCGCTGAGCGTGCCACCGACGGAACCGGGATGGTCGCGTGGGGCATCATCGGGGCGCTCGCTTTCAGCTTCGGGTTCGGGATTTTGGCGCTTTTCCTCCTCGCCACGGTCGTCGCGATCGCCGTTTTCCGCTCGAAGCGGCTCTCGCTCCTCGCCGAGCGGGTTTTGTCGGGTCTTCCGGTCGTGCATCGTTTTGCGCCGCATCTCCACGCCTTCCATGAGTCGTCGAATGAGCTTCTTTCGACTCGTCCGCTCATCGTCGGGACGGTCATTTCTTTTCTTTCGTGGGGGATCGAGTGTGTGGCGGTTTATCTTTGCGCGGTGGCGATGGGGGCGGAGAGTCCGTTTCTCGTCGTTGTTTTTATATTCGCGGTGAGTTCATTGGCGGGGGCGATGTTTTTCACGCCGGGGGGGATCGGGGTGGCGGAGGCGGGGCTTGCGGGGATGTTCGTCTCGGTGGCGGGACTCGCGGGTGGGATCGCGGTGGCATTGACGTTTGTGATACGGCTTGCGACGCTATGGTTCGCGGCTCTCGTCGGGATCTTTGGCCTCGTCATCGTCCGGTATATAATAGGCGGCGAGGGGTCGGTGAGCGCCGTCGAAGCCACCGAGCGGGAACGCTAAAACCGTTTTTATTATGGCGGGCTGCGGTACTCTTTAGAGGGAAACACTTCTATGACCTCGAAACCTTATGCTATAAACGGAGTCCAATATGCGACTAATAATTTCTGAGAAAGCAAACACAGCCAAGAAGATCGCCCAGTTCCTCGCAGAAGGCAAGGTGAAGGAGGGGAAGCACCGGAGCGTGCCTCACCATACTTTCACGTGGGAAGGCGAGGAGACGATGTCCATCGGCCTCAAAGGGCACATCCTCAATCCCGAGTACCCGGAGGAGTACAAGAACTGGCAGAAGATCGAACCGTCGAGCCTCATTGACGCGGAGATTTTGAAGCCCGTATCCGAGAAGGGTGTGGCGAACGCCGTAGTCTCGCTCGCCAAAAAGGCCGACAGCGTCATCGTCGCAACCGACTTCGACCGCGAAGGGGAACTCATCGGCGTCGAAGCCCTCTCCCTCGTCTTCGAAGCGAACCCGAAACTCATTGACAACGTGAGGAGATCCCGCTTCTCCGCCCTCACCTCGGGCGAAGTGACGAGGGCTTTCAACGAGCTAGTCGAGGTCTCGAACGAACTCGCCGACGCCGGGGAAGCCCGCCAGGACATCGACCTCATATGGGGAGCGACGCTCACCCGGTGGGTGTCGCGGGCCACGAAGCGGTACGGCCCCGCGTTCCTCTCGGTCGGGCGCGTCCAAAGCCCGACGCTCGTCCTCATCGCCGAGAACGAACTCGAACGCCGAGCCTTCATACCGGAGCCGTACTGGGAACTCGACGCGACGCTGAAAAACGGCGGCGACCCGTTCGACGTGCATCACAAAACGACCCGCTTCCTCGATGAGGCGAAGGCGAGGGAAGCCCACGCGAACCTCGCCGAGACGGCGAAAGTCACGAGCGTCGAACAAAAATCGGCAACGAGAAACCCGCCCGCGCCGTTCAACACGACGAGCTTCCTCACGGCGGCGGCGAGCATGGGAATTGCCCCTTCGAGGGCGTCCCGCCTCGCCGAGGATTTGTATACCGACGGGTACATCTCGTATCCGAGGACGGATAATACGGTGTATCCGCCTTCGCTCGACATGCGCGAAGTCCTCACTTTCCTCAAAGGTGTGGAGGGTGTGGGGCAAGCCGCCGGGGAGCTTCTCAAGAAGGATGAACTCAAGCCGACGCGGGGAAAGAAGCAAACCACGGACCACCCCCCGATTTATCCGACGGGGTATGTGTCGAAGAACGCTCTCCGCGACGATCAATGGAAGATTTACCAACTCGTCGTCCGGCGTTTCCTCGCCACTCTCTCGGCGCCGTCGAAGAGCCTCCGTACGACGCTCCACTTCGACTCGGGCGGCGAACCGCTCACGACGGGTGGGACGGTCATCACCGAAGAGGGGTGGCTCGGGGTGTATCCGTACAGCCGCCGCGCCGACGAGGAGATACCGAACCTCTCCGAGGGCGACGAAGTGAAGGTCGTCTCGTCCGAGGTCACGGGGAAGGAGACGCAGCCTCCCGGTCGTTACGGGCAGGGGCGGCTCCTCAACGTGATGGAGGAGCGCGGCCTCGGCACGAAGGCGACGCGCCCGAACATCATCCAAAACCTTTACGACCGCGGATACGTCCACAACGACCCGCTCATCCCGACCGAGAAGGGAATGGGAGTCGCGCAGGCTCTCAAGGATTTCGCCTCCGAAATAGCCTCGCACGAGATGACGGCGAAGCTCGAGAAGAGCATGGACGACATCTCCGAGGGAAAGACGGACAAATCCTCCGTCGTGGATGAGTCGCGCGACCTTCTCCGCGAGGTATACAAGCACCTCGAAAGCTCCGAGGAGGCGTTCTCCGACATCGTGTGGAAGGGCATAAAAGCCGACGAAACCCTCGGCGAATGCCCGAACTGCGGAAAAAACCTCATCGTCCGCCGAAGCCGGAAGAGCCGGAAGCGCTTCGTCGGCTGCGAAGGATACCCGGATTGCACGATGACATACCCGCTCCCGCAAAAAGGAACCATCCTCCCCACGGGGACGAAGTGCGAGGAATGCGGCACCCCCGAGATAAAGGTTCTCGGCGGGCGGCGACCGTGGATCACATGCCTCGACATGGACTGCCCGAAGAAGATCGAGCAAAGAAAAGCCGCCGAGGAAGCGAAGGCGGCAAAGGCGGCCGAGGAAGAGAAAACCAAGAAAGCCGCCGAAGAAGAGGCCTCTGAGGAGCAACTCGAGAAGTCCGCGAGTTAGCGGGTCGCTTCGCAACCGTTCTCGGTTCTTGGCTAAAAACGAAGAACTGAGAACCGAGAACTAAAAACCACGACGCGAGTCGGAAGTCGTTAAGTTTCTCACGACTCCCGGCTCGCTTTATGTGCATAACGCACATTCCTTTGTTACCATCGCCTTTGTGATCGAGGTTCGTCGGAGAATACGTAGTTTGAGTGATGCGTTCGATCCGATGAGTTGCTAACGTGGGTTTGGAAGTTACGAGATACTTTATAGAGGGTGAATGAGCATGGGTTCGGTTATAGGCGTTACGGCGACATTGAAAGAGGACGGCGAGGCTCCCGCGCCGGGGGAGGTTTCGCGCCCGCTCGGGGAGTATGTCCGGGCGGACCTCGATTATGTCGAGGGGGTGTACGAGGCCGGAGGGGTGCCGATCGTGCTTCCCCCCGTCGGCGGGGCGAGGAGCGCCGAGGCTCTCGTCGGGGCGATGGACGGGCTTCTTTTAAGTGGCGGGAGTGACCTCGACCCGAAATATTACGGGGAGGCATGGCTGCCGGAGATGGGGGAGACCATCCCCGAGCGTGACGAGTTCGAGATGGCTCTCGTGGGTGCGGCTTTGTGGCGGGGCATCCCGATCTTCGGGATATGCCGGGGGCTTCAAGTTTTGAATGTCGCGCTCGGCGGGACGCTTTATCAGGATATTGCGGCGCAGCTTGGCGCGGAAGCCTCGCAGCATCGCCAGACGGCTTTGAAGTGGCAGCCTGCGCACGAGGTCGAGGTGCGGGGAGGTTCGTGGGTCGGCGAGGCGATGGGGGAGGCGGGTGTGAAAGTGAACTCGTACCACCATCAGGCGGTCAAGGATCTCGCGGAAAGCCTCGTCGTTTCGGGGACTTCCTCCGACGGCATCATCGAGGCCGTCGAGTCGAGGGACTTCTCCGAGCAATGGGTGTTCGGCGTCCAATGGCACGCCGAGGCGATGCGGAGGGTCGGCGTGGAGCATCGGAACCTTTTCGCCGCGCTCGTCTCCGCCGCCGAGAACCATGCGGTGAGGCGGGAAGCGGCTTAGCTCACTTCGCTCGCCGGGAGTCGGGAGGCGCTCTCTGCCACTCGCTTCGGGAGTGGGGAGACAGGGAAGGCGTCGAGGCGAAGCCCGCGCCGACATCGTCGCCGTCGAGTTCGGCGAGCGTGGCGAGAGCGTCGCGGTTGAGCGAGTCGAGAACATCTCCGACTCCCGACTTCCGGTATTTATCCCGGCTCTCGCGTGGAGAATCCGCCTCTCTCGGTCGTTATACTTTCGCCCGTGAACAGTGCGGACTCGATATAGGGTGGAGCGTTCTCGCGGCGTCTTCGTGACCATCGAAGGACTCGACTTCTCGGGGAAGTCCACGCTCGTCGGCGTTTTGAAGGGAATGCTCGAAGGCGCGGAGACGCCGACTTTCTTTACCCGCGAGCCGGGCGGAACCCCGGCGGCGGAGAGTATACGTGCTCTCGTCCTCGACCCGGAGGTCGAGATGGAGGATTTGACGGAGGCGTATCTTTACGCGGCGGCGAGGGCCGATCACACGCGGAGGGAAATACTTCCCCGGCTCGCACGCGGCGAGAACGTCGTGTGCGAGAGGTACCTCGATTCGAGCCTCGCGTATCAAGGAGAGGGGCGCGGACTCGGGATCGAAGCGGTTCGGAATTTGAACGCGAAAGCCGTCGAAGGCGCGATGCCGGATCGGACTTTTTATTTGCGGCTCACGCCCGAGGAGCGCGAGAGGCGCGCTCTCGACCGGGGGAGCCTCGACCGTTTGGAAAGAGTCGGCGAGGAGTTCATGGAGAAAGTCGAGAAGGCTTTCGAGGAGCTTTCGGTTTGCGAGCCGGAACGCATCGAAGTCCTCGACGCTTCTCTTCCGCCGGAGGAGCTTGCGCGGAGAGTGGGCGGTTTTCTCGGAGTGCGTCGTTATACTTCGTAGCGGATGGAGGCGCGTGGAAGGAGATGGATCGTGAACGGCGGCGGAAAGAATCGCATGGGTGCCGGGATCTCGCTCGGAACCGGGTTCGGGGTTGTAATCGGCCTCCTCTTCGGGATCGCATCGGACAATCTCGCGTTCGGAAGTTGGCATCGGAATAGCCATCGGCGCGGGACTCGGAGTGGCTTTCGGTGTCGCGCTCGGCAACAGAGACGACTCGGGCGACGAGTGAGCGCTTTGAAAATCGGCCGGCGACCCGGACGGAAGACCGTGTGTTCGGCGCATACCTTCGTATACCGTGAAACGCCCCTTCGTTCGCCGGGCATCGAACCCGAGCTTAGAGACGGATCGGCGGGCCGTCTCTAAGCCGATGAGGGCTTCCGTTCGGGGGACACGCCATCGGAGGATTTCGATGACGGGCGGGTGCGTACGCCCGCTGTCCGGTGCATAATCCCGGAGGCATTGTCGCGTCTCATAAGAAATAAAGGAGCGGGCATGGATGGACGAAATAGCCGGGACTCTGGCGGAGGTGGTCGGAGCGGCGGGAATCTCGGAGTGGGCCTCGCCATCGGGGCGGCGGCCGGGATCGGCCTCGCGATGAATAATGTGATGCTCGGTATCGCCATCTTCCTCGGCCTCGGCGTGGCGATCGGAGCCGGATTCGACAGCCGGGGGCGGGGATGACGACAGCGACCGACACCTTCGAGGGCATCGTCGGCAACGAAGCGGCGATCCTCGCTTTGTCGAAGGCTCTCGATTCGGGTGTGTCCCACGCATATCTTTTCCACGGGCCGCCGGGGGTCGGGAAGCGGACGGTCGCCCGGCGCTTCGGGGCCGCTCTCGTAGCGGGCGGGGATCTCGTCGCCGAAGAACGGGCGCGTCGCGGTCTCCATCCCGACCTCTCGGAGATTCGCCCCGAAGGAGCCTTCACGACCATCGCGCAAATTCGAGAGGTCGTGAAGGTCGCGTCGAGTCGTCCGTTCGAGGGGGCGAGGCGCGTTATTCTTCTCGACGCGGATACTTTCCGGGTGGAGGCGGCAAATGCGCTTCTCAAAACCCTCGAAGAGCCGGAGGGGGAGACGGTTTTCATACTCTTCGCGAACTCCCGAGAAGGCGTGATGCCGACTATTTCTTCGCGGGCGCAATCCATTCGCTTCGATCCCGTCCCACGCCCGGAGGTCGCGGAGTTTTTGCGGGGGCGCGGCGCGGATGAGCCGGAACTTTATGCCGCGCTCGGGCGGGGGAGCGTCGGGCTTTCGGTTCGGTATTCCGAGGAGGAAGAATTGCGAAATCTTCGCGACATCGTGTTCCGGGCGGCGCTTTCGTTCGATGAGGATTTCGAGGGGCGGCATAAGGTCGTCGAAGAAATAGTCGCTCGCGCCGAGGCGGTCGGGGATGCGCGGGAGAAAGAACTTCTCGATTCTTTCGAAGAGCCGGATCGTCGGTTGAAGGACTGGGCGAAGCGAGCCGGGAAAGCCGCTCGCGATGGCGCGATTCGGGAGGCGGTGGAGCTTCTCGCGATGCTTTATCGAGATGCGGGTGTCATTCGGTTCGGGGCTTCGGAGCTTGTGTCGAATGTGGATCGGGTCGAGGAGATCGAGGCCGCCGTCGAACGTAACCCCGATGCGGATTGGGCGGGGGCATCGTCGGCTTTGGAGGAAGCGCGGACGGGGCTTGCGTATAATGTCTCTTCGGAAGCGACTTTGGAGGTGGCTTTATCACGGACACGGCGACAGATTCTCGGGTTCTCCCGAGGCTCGTAGACATACGGATACCGGGGTGGAGCACGCCCCGGCTTTGCTACGCCCGCGACCTCGACCTCCGTGTCGGATACAAGGTCGTCGTCGAAACCGAAGTCGGGGAGTTCATCGGGCGGGTCGCGCTCACACCGCGCCGCCGGGAAGCGTACACGACACCGTATGACATCCTCCGCGTCGCCGCCGAGCGGGATGTCGCCGAGGAGAATGAGCGGCGGGAGTTCGCACGCGAAGTCCGCATCGAGGCCCAGAAACTCGCCCGCGACCACCGCATTCAAGGTGTTCAGTTCATCGGGTGCGACGTGTCGCTCGACGGGTCGTACGTCGAGGTGAAGTATGAGTCGGAGAAGGATGTGAACCTTTCTCCCGTCATTCACGGCCTCCAGCGCGAGTATGATGTGAGGGTTAGATTGGCGCGATTCACGTTCATCGAGCGTGCGGGGGACGTGGGGGGTTGTGATTCATGCGGGCTTCCGCTTTGCTGCGCGACGTGGAGCGGGGCGAGGAGCATGGGTCCGGTCAATGTGCGGCTCGCCCGCCAGCAAGGCGTAACGCCGAATGAGAAGATCATGGGCTGTTGCGGCGAGGTGAAATGCTGTATGCGCTACGAACACGACACTTATAAGGAATTCAAGGAGCGCGCGCCGTTCAAAAACACGGACGTGAAGCTCGGGGAGAGGGAGGGGAAGGTCGTTGACTACTCGATGGTCAAGGACTCCGTCTTCGTGAAGTTCGGGCCGCAACGCTCGGACACCGAACTCGTCCCGCTCATAACCCTCGCCCGCGAGAACGAAAACATCCTCCCCGCCGACCCCGAAGACGAGCCGGAGCCTTCGGACGAGGACGACTCGTAGCCGACCCCTTCGACAATATATGCGATGTCCCCGGCGTCCTCGTCGGCCACGCCGACGACCCCGAGGCTCTCACCGGATGCACCGCCGTCCTCTTCGACCGCCCGGCCATCGTCGGCGTGGACGTGCGTGGCTCGTCGCCTGGAACCCGCGAGACCGCCCGCCTCGCCCCGACCGCAAGCGTCCGCCACACCGACGCGATCCTCCTCACCGGGGGAAGCGCCTTCGGCCTCGCCGCCGCCGACGGGGTCGTGAAATACCTCGAAGAAAACGGCATCGGCCTCGACATCGGAGAAGTGACGATCCCGCTCGTCTCCGCCGCCGTCCTCTTCGATCTCATGAACGGGAGGTCGGATGTCCGCCCCGATGCGAACATGGGATACGAGGCCGCCTCGAATGCGGAGAGCGGGGCTTTCGGGCAAGGAAACTTTGGGGCGGGGATGGGGGCGACGGTTGGGAAGATCCTCGGTTTGGATCGGGCGATGAAGGGCGGCATCGGGAGCTCGTCATTCCACCTCGAAGGCGGCCTCGCCGTCGGAGCCATCGCCGCCGTGAACGCCTTCGGCGACGTGAGGGACGTGCGGACGGGAGAAATTCTCGCCGGGCCGCGCATGGGCGACGGCTCGCTCGGCGACACGGTGGAGCTTTTGCCGGGGGCGATGTCTCGACTTCGGTGGGGACAAAATACGACGTTGTGCATCGTGGCGACGAACGCTCGCCTCTCGAAGACCGAAATCACGAAGGTCGCGCAAATGGCCCACGACGGCCTCGCCCGGACGATATACCCCGTGCATACGACGGTGGACGGGGATGTCGCCTTCGCCGCCTCGCTCGGAGAGGTCGAGACCGCCCCGGACATTGTGGGCGCGTGGGGCGCGAAAGCCGTCTCCGAAGCGGTGATGAGGGCCGTGAAAAACGCGAAGTCCGTCGGCGGGATACCGGGGCTTGGCGGGTGAGCGGGATGCTTTCGCATCCCGCGCTGTCGGCATTCAGCAATCAGCCGTCAGCAAAAGCCAATGGCGCATGGTGCGCGGTGGGGGGTGCTTCGACTTCGTTCTCCGTTTTGCCAAGAACCGGAGCGGAGCCGAAGGCGAAGCAACATGAGTGAACCCGTCATCGTCTCGTGGAGCGGAGGCAAGGACGGGTGCATGGCCCTTCGCAAAATCCTCGAAGACGAGAGGTATTCCGTCAAAGCTCTCCTCACGACCGTCACCGAAAGCTATGATCGGGTGAGCATGCACGGCGTCCGTCGGGAACTTCTCGCACGGCAAGCCGCTTCTTTGGGACTTCCCCTTCGGGAGGTCGTCATCCCGAAGAGCGCGTCGAACGAAATTTACGAGGCCCGGATGGGGGAGGCTCTCGCGGAATTCCGCGCCCGAGGCGTCGAGGCGGTCGTCTTCGGCGATCTCTTCCTCGAAGACATCCGGGAATATCGGGAGGCGCAACTTGCGAAAGCCGATATGTGCGGAATCTTCCCGGTATGGGGAAACGACACCTCCGAGTTCGCCGACGAATTCATCGAGCGCGGCTTCCGGGCGGTTGTCGTGTGCCTCGATCCGAGCAAGCTCGACGAGTCTTTCGCGGGGAGATCGTTCGACAAAGAATTCCTCGAAGACCTTCCATCGGGCAGCGACCCGTGCGGCGAGAACGGAGAATTCCACACCTTCGTCCACGAAGCCCCGATCTTCGAGCGAAGCGTCGAGTTCGATATCGGGGAGACGCTCGAGCGCGACGGTTTCCTCTTCACCGACCTCGCGCCGAAATAAAGGCGGCCCGGTTTATATAGCCGGGCCGCCTTTATTTCTGTTTTTGCTGACGGCTAAAAGCCAAAAGCGCGGGCGAAGCGAGCTTAAGCCGCGACTCCTTCCGGTATGAGGATGCCGCGTCCTTGCAATTTGCCGTTGTTGAGATCCTGCATGGCTTCGTCCGCCGCGTCGAGGGGGTACGTCGAGGTGTGGAGCGTGACTTTACCTTCCGCCGTGAGAACCATGAGTTCGGCGAGGTCGTTGTACGTGCCGACGAGGTTGCCGATGATGTTCCGTTCGGTGGAGATTATGTCTATCGTGGGGACGTTCGTCTTTCCGCCGTAGCCGATGACGTAGTGGCTCCCGTCGGGCTTCGTCATGTTCCACACGTCGTCTTGCGCGCCTTTTTCGCCGACGAAGTCCATTACGACCTCCGCTCCGGCGCCGTTCGTCATTTCGAGGACGGTATTTACGTGGTTTCCGTCGTTCTTCACGAGTTCGTCCGCGCCCCAGTCTTTTGCGAGGGCGAGGGCTTTGTCGGAGGGGTCTACGACGATGATCTTCGCGGCCGTGAGTGCTTTGAGTGACTGGATACCGATGTGTCCGAGTCCACCGGCCCCCATGACGACGCACTTCGTCCCCGGATAGAGGAGCGGGACGGCCTTCCTCGCGGCGTGGTATGCGGTGAGCCCCGCGTCGGCGAGGGCGGCGATGTCCTTCGGCTGGAGGATCGGGTCGAGCTTCACGACGGCGCGGGCGTTTGTTTTGAGAAGATCGGCGAAGCCGCCGTCTTGGCTTATGCCGGGGAAGGCTCCGTTCTCGCAGTGCATGTCGTTTCCGGCTCGGCACGCGCGGCAGAGGCCGCACGTCATGAGGGGGTGGCATATGACCGTGTCGCCGACCTCGACGTTCGTGACGGCGGAGCCGACCTCCTCGACCCAGCCGGAGTTCTCGTGGCCGATTATGTATGGGAGCAAAGTGTTGTCTGCGTCTTGGATCGGCTGCCATTGGCCTTCGACGATGTGGATGTCGGTGCGGCAAAGGCCCGCGCCGCCGATCTTCACGATCACGTCGAGCGGGTCTTCGATCCTCGGTTCGGCGACTTCCTCGACGACGACGCTTCCGGCTGGCACCGACTCGTCGTATTTGTGTACCCTCGCTGCTTTCATTCATACTCCTTTCCCGAAGTGTCGGATCATGTTAACAGGGGCGAAAACGCGCCGCCAACGATTCCAACAATGGCACTCTTCGGGCGTTTTAGATTGACAGAATGATGATGCTTCCTGATAATTGGTTTCGGAAAGGACTGTGATCCCGGGCGGGGGTTCGTCCGTTGCTTCGGGGAAAGGACGGTGAAGAAGGAAGTATTTTTGCCGAGAGTGGCCGCATCGGGAAACCGCGGCCGACAAGCTCGTGTCAAACTCCCGCGCGTTTTAGCGGGACGGCGAAGAAGGAGGAGAAGTGACCGAGACCGGAAGCGAGTCGAGGATGAGGAGGGGTACGAACAGCCCCACCGACGCCGCCGTGAGGGACGCGGCCGCTCAGCGGACGCAGAGCATGTACCAAAGCCCCGACGACGAGTGGGCGAAGTCCCTCGGAACATTGAGCGCCCAGACGGGATGCACGCTCGTGGGCGTCACGCGGATGATGTACCCGCATGATGGGCTTGGCGACGAATACTATGCGAAGGTTGTCGAAGGACTCGACGCGCAGGCGGGCGACGACTCCGACCTCGCGCAGCTCCTCGAGGACGGCGTGGGCGACCTCCAGAGCGACGGGTGGAGCGACAAGGACGAGGACGCGAGGCTCGACGCGCTCGTCGAGATCGAGAGCACGCCGTTCTTCCAGACCGTGCGGAATGAAGTCGTAACCGGACTATACGGCAACCCAGATGTGTGGGAATACTTCGGGTATGAGGGGCCGTCTATTGCTAAGGGCGGGTATAAGGATCGCGGCTTCAACGACATAGACTGGCTGTAGCCTCCACGTTCCCCAGAGAAAGGGACACAGAATGACGGCAAGGTACGACCTGAACGACGACAGCGTCTTCGTCATCGTCGGCTCCGGTGCGGGTGGCGGAACCCTCGCTAACGAGCTCGCGCAGAAAGGCGTGGACGTAGTCGTCCTCGAAGCCGGCCCGCGCTACGAGAAGGAAGAGCACATAGACGTCGAGTGGGAAAGCTTCAATCAGCTTTCGTGGCTCGACATGAGGAGCACTTCGGGTTCGTGGGGCATAACCAACGACTTCCCGACGCTTCCGACATGGACGTGCAAAGTGGTCGGCGGGACGACCGTCCATTGGGCCGGATGCTCGATCCGCTTCAAGGACTACGAGTTCAACGTGGCGAGCGAGTACGGCAGCCTCGACGGGGCGAACCTCCTCGACTGGCCGATATCCCTCGACGACGTCCTCCCGTACTACGACAAGGCCGAAGACAAGCTCGGCGTCACCGGAAGGCACGGCATCCCGTACAACGAACCCGACAACAACCAAATGGTCATGGCCGCCGGGGCAAAGAACGTAGGATACGAGCAGGTTACGGCCGGGACGATGGCTATAAACCCGGTCCCGAGGGATGGCCGTCCCGGCACTATGCACGACGGTTTCTGTTTTCAGGGGATCGCCTCGAACGCGCGGTGGTCAACTTTGAACACGGAGATCCCGAAGGGCGAGGCGACGGGGCACCTTGAAGTTCGTCCCGAGGCTCATGTGCTTCAGGTTCAGCATAATGGGTCGGGGAAGATCACGGGCGTTCTTTATGCGGACGCTGACGGCAACCAGCACGTGCAAAAAGCGCGCGGCGTATCCATAGCCGGAAACTCCATCGAGAGTCCGAGGCTTCTCCTCAACTCGGCGTCGAGCCAGCATCCCGACGGGCTTGCGAACTCGTCCGGGCAGGTCGGCAAGAATTATATGAGGCACACGACCGGAACGGTGTGGGGCATCTTCGACAACCCGGTGAACATGTACCGGGGGAACACGATGGCCGGATGCGTAAGCGACGAGGCGAGAAACGACCCCGACCGCGGGTTCTTCGGAGGGTATTATTTCCAGACGCTCCATCTCGGGCCGTCTTTCATGGGCGCGTTCGTCGACCCCGGCGCGTGGGGCCGCGGTTTCGCCGACGACATGGAAGGCTATGAGAACATGGCCGGGATGTGGATCGTGGGCGAGGACATGCCGCAGGAATCGAACGGCGTCACCCTCCACGAAACCGAGAAGGATCAGCACGGCATGCCGATCCCGAACGTCCACTTCGACGACCACCCGAACGACGTCGCGATGCGGAACCACGCCTACGAACACGGCTCCGCGATATACGACTCGCTCGGCGCGAGGAAGACGATCCACACGCCTCCGTATCCCGCGACGCACAATCTCGGGACGTGCCGCATGAGCGCGAGGCCCGAGGACGGCGTCGTGAACAAGTGGGGCCAGACGCACGACGTGTCGAACCTCTTCATCTCCGACGGCAGCCAGATGACCACCGGTGCCGCCGCCAACCCGACGCTCACGATCACGAGCCTCGCGATCCGCCAGGCCGACTACATCGCCGAGCAAATGAAGGCGGGCCAAATCTAGGAAAGAACAAACGGGAGAAACCCCATAAACAGTCAGCAACCCACGAAAGCCCCGGACCATCGTTCCGGGGCTTTCGCCTGTCCGGCGGACACTGGCGGAGGCCGTGGATTTCTGCCTCGCGGTCGGGCTTCCGGTCGCGCTCTCGAATATCGGGCTGGAGGACGCGAGCCGGGCGACCTCAAAACCGTCACAGATGCCGCGTGCGCAGAGGACGAGACCCTACACAACGAGCCGTTCGAGGAAATAGTCGCTGACGCCTCGCTCGCCGACGACGCCTACGGGCCTACGGGCGGGCACGGGCGGTGCAATTCTTCATCGTAGAGATGCGATGCCACGTCTCGTCGGACACGGCAATTGCGGCAAGCCATCGGCCATCAGCTTATTGTTCTTTCTGACGGCTAATCGCTGACAGCTAACGGCTAAAAAAAGGAACCGACCCGGCGCGGGGAGGACGTTGGCGCCGGCGCCGGGTGGTCGAAGGAAGTTGGAGAAACTGAGCTATGATGAGGAAAGCCGCCAACCTTTCGTCAACGCTTCCTGCGGACTGTGAAGATGCCCGCCGCGACAATCATCGCCATCCCGAGGAGAATCGGGGCTGCGATGAGGCCGCCGGTCGTCGGGAGTATGTCTATCGGGCCTTCGGTGTCCGAGAGAACCTGCGGGTCGTCGCATCCCCAGTTCGGGTCGCCAGCCTGTTCGCCGGAGCCTTCGGAACCTCCGCTGGCGCCGGGGTCGCTGCCACCATCGCCGTCGCCGCCATCATCGCCTTCGCATCCGGGCGGGATTGTGGGGGGTGGATCGTATTGCGAGTTAAACGGCGCTTCCTGGGCCTGCGCGGCGGAAACCCAGATCAAGCACGCCACAAGCGCAAGCATGAGGGGGTATTTACGTCTGCCGCGAACCATGTAACCCGAAGTCCCGAAAACCTTGCTCATCTTTATCACTTCCTTTTAATGTTCCATTGATGCCATTCTAACCACACCGCTTTACGGTTGTCCCGTTATGTTCCGTCGAAACAGCACAAACACACGCAAAACAAACGAAAGTGCCTTCCGGTATTAAGCCGAAAGCTATACTAAAGTACTAGGGTATGTTAACGTTGGAGTACGAAGCGAAGAATCCGATGTTTTGAGTCGGGGTTCAGAGTATGCTGACTGGAGATTCGAGGGGAGATTTTATGGTGCGACGTGTAGTCAACGACGAGGCCAAGCGGCTTGGTTTGTTGTGGATACATTGTCCATATCCCGTCCTCGCGCGGGGATTGGTCGGGACTTTCGCAGCGGAGGCCGATGTCCATCACAGCGAGAAGCCGCCGGAGGAGGGGATTCCGGCCTGTGTTTTAGTATGTTCCGAGAACGAGGACGAGACCGAGCGGATGGTTCGGGAGGCGTGGTCGCTGGCGCCTGACTCGCCAGTGGTGGTCTTCGGATTGGGGAGCGACCTTCCGCTCGTTCGGGCGGCATTGCGGGCGGGGGCGCGCGGTTTCGTCCACGCGGGCATGGAGTCGTCGCAGGTCGTCCGGGCGCTCTCCGTCGCGGCTCAGGGAGAAGTCGTCATACCGAGGGACTTATTGAAAGACCTCGTCGCGGACGAGGCGCCGGTGGATCTCAGCAGGCTGACCCCGAGGCAGCAGGAGATACTTTTCCACGTCGTCGAGGGCATGACGAACGCCCAGATCGGGCAGAAACTCTACCTCTCGGAGTCAACGATAAAGCAGCATCTCAGTGCGGCATTCAAAACCCTGAAGGTCAAAAACCGAACCGGGGCCGCCCGCCTCCTGCGAGGACAGTCTCATTCGTAACTCGTATTTGTAGGCGGAGCCTGGCTATTCGTCGGACGTTTCGCTTTCTATGCGTCTCAGATTTCCCTGGACTTCCGCGTCGAGGGGGTTCAGTTGAAAGGCTCTTTGGTAAAGTTCTTCGGCTTCCTGTGGCCTTCCGATGTCTTCATAAAGTCTGCCGAGTATCGTGTACGGTGCGTAGTGTTCCGGGTTGAGTTCGATGGCTCGGGCGTATGCCTGGGTGGCTCTGGGGACATCGCCTATGCTTAGCGCGAACCCGGCTTCCTCGCGCGGCAGAGCGGGGTCGAGCGGGTTGAGGGCTTGGGCGTATTCGAGCCTGCGCAGCGCCACCCACGGATTTTCCTCCGCGAGGGCGCTTTCCTGAAAGTTGTGGGCCAGATACAGCGGCGTGATGGTCACGAACGCAAGAGCGGCGAGGCCGACCCCGGCCAGGCGAAGGGGGCGGTCGGAGGGGGCGAAGATCTTCGATTCTTCGCGGGGTTTGTTCCACGGCGCGACGAGCATCGCGAGGTAAAGGATCGCGGGCAGCGTGACCGCGGGGATCTGCCAAAACCACTCCGCACTCGAGTGGACGAACCAATATGTTATCGCTGCGAGCATCGCGCCGACGTGGGCCTTCCCCTCGGAGTTGAGCCTGCGGAACCTCTCGCGCAGCCCGGCCGCCACGCGCACGCCCAGGAAGCCGAAGAAAAGGAGGCCGCCGACGATGCCGCGCTCCGCCAGAGTCTCGAGCGGCAGTGAGTGCGGCTGGCGCAGCGTCCCGACGTTGCGCTCGCGCGTCTGGTAGTACGTCGCTTCGTAGTTGTGGGTGCCGACCCCGAGCGTCGGGTTCTCGGTGAAGCCGTCCCAGGCGGCCTGCCAGACCGTGGAGCGCCCTGAGCCGCCCGCCGACAGATAGCGGCTCTCCTCGCCGCCCGTCCGGTCGTCTTGTATGAAGGCTTGGGCGGTTTCCTGCGCCCAGGGTATGGGGTTGCCGACCCTTTCGGCGAAGGCGGACACGCCGGCGGCTCCGAGGGTGACGACGCACGCCGCAGCGAGGATCATCGCCGCCCGCCCGGCATTTGCGTGGCGCCCCCACCGGCGGTCGAGGTAGCCCCAGATCAGGCCGTAGGCTCCCGCCCCCAATGTGGTCAGCCAGATCACCGGCACCGCGTCCC